>JBGTSD010000050.1:0-21961 GCA_041940385.1 Phycisphaerales bacterium
CTCGATCGCGTCCAGCGCGAAGTCGATGCCGCGATCGCCGACGAAGCAGTAGGCGATCTGGCGACCGGCGAGGGGGCCGTTGGAATAGGTCACGACGTGGGCGTCGTGGACGTAGACACCGGAGTACGAGCCGAGGTACTGGGGCGCCGCGGGGTTCGCGACGGAGAAGATGACCATGCCGCTGGTGGGCGCGTTGGAGCCGCAGAGGTAGAGCCGCGCGCTGTCGTTGTCGACGGCGAGGTTGTGGGTGGTGTTGAGGACGCCGTTGAGCGTGACGGTGTTGACGAGCGTGACGAGGCCGTTGTCGATCTGCGTCATGTCGACGACCTGCAGGCCGCCGCCGCCCTCGTTGACGACGTACGCGTACGCGCCGTGCACCTTGATGTCGCCCCAGAGCGAGCCGGTGTGCGGAATGATGTTCAGGACCTGCGGGTTCGCGGGGTCCGTGATCTCGACGAACGCGGCGCCGTGGCTGAGGCCCATGATGGCGTACTCGCGCCCCGACGGAGACGTGTAGCCCCAGCAGTCGTTGCCGTTGTCGAAGTTGCCGAATTCCGGCAGCGAGACGCGCGACTTCAGGAGGATGTCCTGCGCCGCGAAGCCCTCGAGGCCGGGCGCGTCGGGCTGTCCGATGACGGTCGCGTCGGCGCAGCCGCAGCCCGATCCGCAGCCGCACGAGGCGCCGCAGCCGCACATGTGCAGGTCTTCCGGTTCACGCTCGCCGGAGTTCACGACGGGCGCGGCGCCGGCGGGATTGAACGTGGCGCCACAGAGCAGGAAAAGGCCGAGGGCGCGGGGCAGCAGACCGATCGCGGCAGGCAGAAGACGCAGGTTCGACATGTTTTCGGGCTCTCGGAGGTCTGGGAGGTGGAACGGGGATCCCCCACACTGATCAACGTACTCCGAGGTCCGAACAGCGGCCAGCCCGAATGGGCCAGATTCCCGGGAAAGTCCGGGCTCGACCCCTCATAGGAGGGTCAGAACGGCGATGTCGTAGATCGCGTGGACCGCCACGACGATGCCGAAGCCCCGCCAGACGTAAAGCCCGCCGAAGAAGAGCCCGGCCAGGAAGTAGAAGACCATCGCCGCCAGATCGGCCGAGGCCTGTCCCGCCGGGTCGTGGTAGATCGCGAAGGCCAGGGCGCTCACGCCGACGGCGATCAGGCCGCCGACGTGGGACTTAAGCCCCATGACGTCCACAGCGATCAGGTGGATCAGGGCGATGCCGACGAGACGGAAGAGCAGCTCCTCGTAGAGACCCGCGCCGACTGCGATAGTCAGGCGGGCGGGGAGCGAGAGGTCCGCGAAGGTCGAGGCGCCGTCCGCCGCGGCCGCGGCGACCTCCTGGCTCGGCAGCCCCGTGGCGCGGACAACGATCTGGCCGAGCACGAGGAGCGGGATCGTCCACGCGGCGGATTCGAGGAGCATGACCGGGATGACGGGCAGGTCGATGCGCCACTTGTCGCGCACGAGCGCGTGCCAGAGCAGCAGCACGACGACGATGAGCACGCCGGGCAGGAAGAAGCCGCCGATGCCGAACGCGTCGAAGAAGCCGGACATGAGCCGGTGCGCGCGGATGGTCTCGACGACGCCGCTCTGCGCATCGGTCAGATAGAGGATCGAGCCGATTTCATAGAGCGCAATGAGGGGCGCGAGGAAGACGAGGATGTGGAGCGGGCGCGTGGAGAGGCGGAGGTAGGACTCGGCGCGCGGGTCATCGACGCGTCGGGACGCCGGGCGCCGCGCTTTCGCGCGGGACGTGGTGGTTCGTTTGCTGCTGGCCACGAAGGGGCACAAGGGTAGCGGACGAGGGGGCGTGGCGTGTCGATGCGAAACGAAAACGCCCGCCGAATCGGCGGGCGCGGGGCTGGTGCAGTTGTTCGGGCGATCAGGCCGTCGTCTTCTTGGCCTTGACGCGGGCGCTGAGGCGCGACTTGGTGCGGGCCGCGGCGTTCTTGTGGATGACGCCCTTGCCGGCGGCGCGATCGATGACGGCGCACGCCTTGCGGAATTGTTCCTCGGTCTCCTTCACGCCGCCGTGGAGAAGCTTGTCCTGGAGGTCCTTGATGGCGTCCTTCATGACGCGCTTGCGCCAGCGATTGCGGGCGCGGGCGGCTTCGTTCTGGCGGATGCGCTTGCGAGCGGAGACGGAGTGAGCCATGAGCTGATCGATCCTCTTGGAGCTTCGGGCGCCCTGACGGCGCTGACAACGATCTCGGCGGCCCCGCGGGTCGGAGGACCCGGGTCCGGCGGCGGGCGACAGAACGGACGTCACGACCCCGGCCGGCCCTGGGCGCCGGGGAGGGCTAAGTATGGCGACCTTCGCCGCCCGATCAAGTCCTCCGGCCTCAGGATCGCGTTCCCGACCGCTTGCCGGGGTTCGGGGGCCCGGATATTGTCGCCTTCCCCCTGCGGGCGTAGCTCAATTGGATAGAGCACCTGACTACGGATCAGGAGGTTAGGGGTTCGAATCCCTTCGCCCGTGTTGCCGGCCGGCAGGTCCGGCGGCTGAGCCCCCGGGGCCAACCGCCGCTACCGGGCGCCCTTCGCCACGTTGAAGAACGACACGACCTCGTTGAGGTCGGCGAAGTCGACCCGTCCATCGCGGTTCAGGTCGCCCTCGAGGCCATCGGCGACGACGTTGAAGTTGCCGAGGACGATGTTAAGGTCGGCGAAGTCCACGAGGCCGTCGCCGTTGACGTCGCCGAGTCGGCCGGGATGCAGGACGAGACGCGGGCCGCGTTGTTGGGGGTCGTTGGCCGAGTAGACCTGGAGCGCGTTCGTGAGCGTGGGCGGCGGCTCACCGGCGTCCGCGGTGACGGCGAGGTAGATCTGCCCGCCGACGAGCCATTCGTAGATGATCTGGGCAGGGATCGACGCCGGGATCTCAAACGTGATCACATCTCCGGCGTCCGAGGCGCCGGCTTCGTTTCCGGTGATGCGCCCAAGCTTCGGCAGCGGCGCGGGCGTGCTGTCGATGATGTCCCAAGTCTCTTCGCCAAAACCGCGATCGAGAAAGCGGATGTAGACATCGCCCGCGGGAAACTCCCACGTGTCCGAGGCGAGTTCGAGCGTCATCGTCGCGCCGCCCCAGCGAAACTGCGGCGCCAGCGCCGGCACGTCCCACGCGATGTACGCGTGCGACCAGAGCATGTCCGTCGGCGGCGGGCCGGGGAAGCCGGCCGGATTCAGATCAAGGCCGTTCGCGCCCCAGACGCTGAGCACCGGATTGAACGCGGGATCGGAGGCAAGCGGCGAGACCCAGATGTCGTCGTCGGCCAGGCCGAGCGTCATGTCGAACTCGGATGTTCCCATCTGAGCGAAGAACGGCCCCTGTGCGAAGCCGCCCGTGATCGTCGCGATGCGGCCGCCTGTCCCGTTCGCCGCGCCCGGCGTGAACCCGATGAAGCGGCTTCGAATCGTCTCGATCGCCGCGGCGTTCGTCACGTCGGGCACGAGATCGATGTGGATCACGCGATTGAAGTCGCCGTCGGTCTCGCCGCCGACCGTGATCGCCGCGGCGTAGGGCCCGCCGGGCAGGCCGTCGAGAAACGACTGCAGCGATTCGGCGCCGTTACCCGCGCCGGACGAGGCGACCCGCAGATCGACCGCGGCGGACAACTGCGACGGCAGGGTGTCGCCGGGATTCTCCGCTGAGTCGTCCACGAGTTGCTGGCGCGCCAGCACGCGAATCTCCGGGATGAACGTCGGGCTTGGGCCGGTGGAGGCGTGCAGGGCGACAGCGGGCGTTCCGTTGCGCTGGATGCAGCCCCACTCGGTCACGACATTCGGCACGCCATCGGAGTCGGTGTCCATCGCGACGAGGAACGTGTTGAGCGCGCTGTTGAAGCGGTAGTTATTGGCGTTGAGCGGTCCTGCACCATCGGGATCAACGTCCCAGAACTGCGTGAACGGGATCGAGACGCCGGAGGCGAGCGCGGTGGCCGTCACTTTCGAATCCGCGTCGAGCGCGGGGGCGCCGGCGAAGGCCAGCGTGACATATGTCACGCCTTCAAAGCCTAGATCGCTGATGTGGTCCATCAGGTCTGCGATCGTGCTTCCAATGGCGTCAATATCGCTGGAGCGAACGAGCAGAATGAACGACCCGGCGCTGTCAGCGTCGACATCAGCGTCTAGGTGCGCCACGAGGTGGAGCGCGCCATCATTGTCGTACTGCGCGAAATTCGGGACGACGGCGCGGCTCCGATGGCGCACACCTCCGCCCGAGGCCGTCTCGACCGTCAGCGACGAGTTCGCCCCGGCGCCGCCGTCGAGCGTGCCGGAGAGCGTCGTCGAGACGTTGGTGTTGACGACCTCGCGCGGATAGAGAAACGTCGCGACGACCGAGTTATCCGACGTCGGGATCGACGCCGACGACGGGCCGCCGTTGAGCTGTGCGAGCGTGAGGTTGAACGCGGACGCGGCCGGCGCGCAGACGATCGCCGCGAACACGCACGATGACTTCACCACGGACTGCATGCTGATCCCCATTGGAAGAAACCCCTCCACCCGGTTCACGAATGCTACCATCGATCCCGGTGTGCACAATCATCCAAGGGACTGATTGGGCGTGATTCCGCTCGTGGGTCGCCAGAGTCGAGGGACCGATGACCGGCGAAATGGCGTTGATCCTGATCGGACTGCTGCTCCTCGGCGTGCTCGCGTGGGCGGTGTGGACGTTCAACCGGCTGGTGTCGCTCGGCGCCCGGGCCGACGGGGCGTGGTCCGATGTGGACGTGCAGCTCCGCAAGCGCTGGGACCTTGTGCCGCGGCTGGTCGAGACGGTGTCGGGATACGCGGCCCATGAGCGCTTGACCCTCGAGGACGTCGCCGCGGCGCGATCGGCGGCGGTCGCGGCGGAGGGGCCGGAGCGTCAGGCGGGCGCGGAGAGCCGGCTCAACCAGGGCTTCGCGCGTCTCTTCGCGCTGGCGGAGGCGTACCCGGATCTCAAGGCCGATCGGCTGTTCCGCTCGCTGCACGATCAGTTGATCGACGTCGAGGACGACCTGGAATCGGCGCGCCGGTACTACAACGCCGTGGTGCGCGATCTGAACACGCTGGTCGAGCAGTTCCCGTCGATGGTCGTGGCGCGCGGGACGGGGCGCGCGAAGCGGGCGTTCTTCGAGCTGACGGACCTCGAGGCGGCCGGCGTGCCGCGCGTGCGGTTTGACGGGGGCGCATCGTGACCCGGGCGCTCGCGCTCATGCTCTCGCTCCTCGCGGCGTTCGCGGCGAGCGCCCAGCGTCTCGACTGGGAGATTGACTCCTTCGACGTCGAGATCGTCGTGCACGACGACGCCTCGCTCGACGTGACGGAGCGCATCGTCGCCGACTTCACCCGCGATCCGCACCGGGGCATCTTCCGCGAGATCCCCCACCGCTATCGGCGTTCGGGGTCAGATTTCGCGATGCGGCTAGACATCGTGTCCATCGAGGATGAATCCGGACGAGCGCATCCGTACGTCGCCGAGCAGCGCGGCGACGCGATCTGGATCCGCATCGGGCGCGCGGACGTCTGGCTCGATCGGCGCGTGACGTACGTCATTACCTATCGCGTCGAGCGGGGCCTGCTCTCGTTCGACACGCACGATGAGCTGTACTGGAACGCGACCGGAACGGCGTGGCCGATCCCGATCGAGCGGGCGACGTGCACGGTGACGCTGCCGCAGGGCGTGCAGACGCTCGACGTCCGTGCGCAATCGTTCGTCGGGCCCTACGGAAGCTCGGCGCTGGGTCCGGAGCCGACGATCGAGCGCGACGCGGTGCGGTTCGATGCGGGGCGAGCGCTGCGAGCGCGCGAGGGCATGACCATCGCGCTCGCCTGGCCGCCGGGGCACGTCGAGCACCCCGGGTTCGCCGCGCGGGTGTGGTGGTTCGTCGAGGACAACTGGATCGTCATCATCCCGCTGATCACAGGCGCGCTGGGCCTGCTCGTCTGGCGTCAGTTCGGGCGCGATCGCGGCCATCCGGCGCCGGTCGTCGTGCACTATGACCCGCCTGAGGAACTCAGCCCCATCGAGGTCGGCGCGCTGGTGGACGAGCGGCTCCAGACCAGCGACGTCGTCGCGTCGATCGTCGGCCTCGCGGTGCGCGGCTACATCCACATCGGCGCGTCGGACAAGGACCACGTCCGGATCAAGCGCACCCGTGCCGCGGACGATCGGCTGAATCCGGTGCAGAAGATCGTGTACGAAGGCCTTCTTGGCGACGAAGACGAGGTCGCGCTCGAGGACCTGAAGCACAAGTTCTACGTGCACCTGCCGAAGATCCGCGACAAGGCGTACAAGATGCTCCGCCGTCGGGGCCTCTTTAGCAGCGATCCGAACCACGTTCGCGCGATGTGGGTCGTGCTGGGGATTCTGTTCGCGGTCGGCGTCGGGCTGACGGCGCTCATGCTCGGAAAGAAGGGCGTGTTCGCGCCGGCGCCGCTCATCATCGCGGGCGTGCTCACGGCGCCGCAGGTGTTGATGCTCGCGCCATTCATGCCGCGCAAGACAGCGAAGGGTCGGCGGACGCTGGAGCACGTGCGCGGGCTGGAGGAGTTCATCCAGCGCGCAGAGCTGCCGATGATCGACGCGCGGCTGCGCCAGGCGCAGTTCGAGGATCTGCTGCCGTACGCGATGGCGCTGGGACTGGCGAGCGAATGGGCGGCGAAGTTCGACGGGCTGTTCACGCCGGATCCTTCGTGGTACCGCGCCGACACGAGCCCGGCGTCGACGGGTGCGCTGGTGACGATGCTCGGACACACGGGAAGAACGATGACCGGTGCGCTCGCGTCGATGCCGCGGTCGTCGGGCGGCGGCGGGAGCGGCGGCGGTGGCGGCTGGAGCAGCGGCGGTTTCGGCGGCGGCGGATCGGGCTTCTCGGGAGGGTTTTCCGGGGGCGGCGGCGGAGGCGGAGGCGGCGGGGGCTGGTGAGCGTGAACCGGGGCGCGCGGTTTGCGCACGAGCGAATTCATACGAAGAATCGACTTTGGCTCTTCAACTCGCGCCGCGCCGTCGCTAGGCTGCGCGCATGGACACCACCCAAGTCGCTCATCGTCTGACCGAGCTCTGCGCCAAAGGTCAGTACCACGAAGCCATGCAGGAGCTGTACGCAGACGACGCCTGCCACGTCGAGGCGATGGAGATGCCGGGATCACCCTACAAGCGCGTCATGAAGGGCAAACCCGAGCTGCTGAAGATGAGCGAGCACTTCAGCAAGGTCAACGTCGTGCACGACGCCTCCTGCAGCAAGCCGCTGGTCAACGGTGATCAGTTCGTGTGCGAAATGAAGATGGACGTCACCATGGGCGACGGCCCGATGAAGGGCCAGCGCATGGAGATGGCCGAGACCTGCCTCTACACCGTCAAGAGCGGCAAGATCTCTGAGGCGAAGTTCTTCTACGGCGGGTGCTGAGCGTCCGCGATCACGATGGCATCACAACGAACAACGCCGCACGCTGAGGAGCGTGCGGCGTTGTTGTTGCTCAGTGCTTCGATCGCTCGACGCCTCGCTCAGCGACGGCGACGGAGCGCGGCGAGGCCGGCCAGCGCCAGCATCGCGCTGCCCGGCGCCGGGATGATGCGGAAGATCTCGACCGTGCCCGAGACTTCGTAGGACACCGCCAGGTAATGCCGGCCGTCCTGCTCGAAGAAGGACAGGCCCTCGGGCGACTGGCCGCCGTCGGCGAGGAGGCCGGTGTTGATGTAGTCCACGAAGAACGCGGCGGTCGGGTCGGTGACGTCGTACATCATCACGCCGCCGACGCGCTCGAGGCCGATGAACGCGAACGTGCGTCCGTCGATGACACCGAGCGCCACGCCCTCGGGCTCGGGGCCCTTGTTGTCGGAGCGGCCGTCGAACGATCCCGCGGCGCCGTCGGAGTTGAAGATCGACGGGAACGCGTTCGCGGTGATCGTCTCGAAGTCCGAGCCGGAATCGAAGACCATCGAACCGGTGTCGGCGTTCCAGATCGTGAACGAGCGTGTGCCGAACATATGGACGACGTCGATGTCGCCGTCGTGGTCGGTGTCGCCGTCGATCGTGGAGATCGTGAGGCGGCCGAGCGCCGCGTCGGCCGCGGCGTTGCCGGCGTACTGGGCGTTGAGATTCGCGAGCGTCGTGGGATCAATCATCCCGGTGACGTCCTTGAAGCGCGCCTCGTCGAAGCCGCGCCCATCACCCTCGTTGGCGGTGACGATGTAGCGCGTGCCGGCGACCTCATAGGACGCGATGGCGTCGGGCATGAAGAGGCCGGCGACGGTGTCGTTGATGAAGATGCCGCCGTCGCGGTCGGAGGCGTCCACAACCTGATCGATCGCGCCGAGCGAGCGGACGGCCGTCCACTGCTGCGAGGCGAAATCGAAACGGGCGAGCGCGTTGTTCTCCTGCAGAGAGACCCAGGCGCCGTCGTTGTCGGCGGCGATGTATTCGGGCTCCATGTCCGCGGCCTCGTTGCCGGCGTTGGTGGGGTTGATGCGCAGGCCGTTGAGCGAGACGCCGTTCGCGAGATTGGCGCCGCGGAAATTGAACGTGCCGACGTTCGCCTGGGTCAGGCCCGCGAGGTCGCCGACGCCGGCGACGCCGGAGAGGTCGAGGATGGAGAGGGAGCCGTCGGGATCAACGTTGTTGGGCTCGCCCTCGTCGGCGACAACGATGCGCGCGCCATTCGGCGTGAAGGTGACGCTATCGGGGTTGAAGCCGATGCTCAGCGTCTTGAGGACGCTGTTCGTCGCGGTGTCGAAGAGGACGAGGGCGCCGACGGAGGTGTCGTTGGGATTGGGGATGACGGACGCGACGCCGAAGCCGCGGCCGAGGGGATCGATGGCGACGCTCGCGACGGAACTGACCGACGGAAGCACGCTCGTCAGGTCGATGGCGCCCTTGTGGGTGACGCCGCCGCCGGGACCGACCTTGAAGTACTCAACGCCGCCGGCGTTGGTGGTGTAGACGCGCCGGTTCAGCGCGTCGTACGAGACGATCTCGGCGACGCCGGAGGGCGCGGCGGCGCGGCCGACCCGCTGGAGGGAGTACGAGCCCGCGGCGGCGGAGCCGGCGAGCGTGAACAGCGCGAGCGCGCACGGAATGCAGGACGTCGAACGCATCACGGTGAGATCTCCTTCTCCGGGGCGCGTGGGCCGCGCCGGATTCCCTGGGCGCCGACGGTGGCGCCGATTGCGAGCGGCAACCTAGGGGCTGGTCGCGCCTGCGCCCCGCGGGGAGCGTCAAGGTTTGGTGAAACCGGCGTGCCCGCCTCGGCGCATTCGACGAGGGAATTCGGCATCATGGTGGCGGCGCAGCGCCCGCAGCATCCAAAGGCCCCCGCATGCCCTGGATCGAACCCGCATTCTGGATTCTGGTCGGCTACCTGACGATCGGCGTCGCCGTCGGCGGCTTCATCGTCTGGCGCGGCGTGAACTCGATTGACCCGGCCGCGGAGAACGCGGCCCGCTGGGCTCGGCTCCTGTGGTGGCCCGGGGCGGCGGCGCTTTGGCCGGTCGTCGGCGCGAAGTGGGTCCGCACGATCCGGCAGTCGCCGGCGCCCCCTGCCAGGACCAGCATGCGAGGCCTGCGCTTCGCCCATGCGATCGCGTGGACGCTGGCGACACCGGCCGTGATCGCGGGCGTCGTCTGGGCTCTCGCGCACCGATTGCCGCCGCCCGCGATGCCAGCTCCGGCCACGGCGCAGGAGTCGTCGCCATGAGCGTCGCCTACCGGGCCGTGCAGTGGAACCGCCACAAAGTCGTTTACGACCTGCTGGTGTGGGGCGCGATCGCGCTGTACGTCGTGGTGTTCGTCGGCGTCGGCAGCGCGGTGCACCGGGGAGACGAGGCGTACAGCGCGCCGATCCTTCTGATGCGCGCGCTGGGCACGTGCGCGATCGTGCTGCTGCACATCGTGCTGTGCATCGGTCCCCTCGCGCGCCTGAGCCCGAGGTTTGCGCCGCTGCTTTACAACCGCCGGCACCTGGGCGTGTCGATGTTCTTGGTCGCCGCGGCGCACGGGGCGCTCGCGGTGGCGTTCTACGGCGCGTTCGGCGTGCAGCCGGCGCCTGTCGCCGTGCTCGCGCCGCCCGGCGGCATTCCCTACGAAGCCATGGGGTTCGCGGCGCTGGCGATCCTCTTCGTCATGGCGGCCACGAGCCATGACTTCTGGCTGAAGAATCTCTCGCCGCGGGTCTGGAAGACGCTGCACCTGTTCGTCGTCGCGGCGTACGGGCTCGGCATGATGCACATCGCCTGGGGCGCGATGCGCTCCGAGTCGAGCCCGGTCTTCCCCGCGCTGCTGATCCTGGGCGGCGCGATCGTCGGCGGGCTGCACGTCTTCGCTGGGTGGCGTGAGGTCCTGCGCGATCTTCGCGGCGCCCGGGCGATCGATGGCTGGTTCGACGCCGGCGACGCGGAGGCGCTGAGCGAGGGCCGGGCGCGCGTCGTGCACGTCCGGCGCGGCGAACGGATCGCGCTCTATCGCCACAAGGGCGCTCTTTGCGCCATGTCCAACGTGTGCGCCCATCAGGGCGGACCGCTCGGTGAGGGACGCGTCATCGAGGGATGCGCGACGTGCCCGTGGCATGGCTACCAGTACCTGCCGCTCTGCGGCCTGTCGCCGCCGCCATTCACGGAGAAGATCGAGACGCACCGCGTGCGGATCCGTGATGGGCGAGTGCAGATCGAAGCGGCTGCGCAGCCGCCCGGCACACCGATGACCGGCGCGCGGATCGAGGGCGACACCTCGGAGCCGGACCCATGAGCGAACAGGGCAATGACTTCTACGTCGGCTACCGGCCGCTGCCGTGGGGGCACTCGCGGTTCCTCCGGGTGTTCATCCCGTCGGCGCTGTGGACGATGGCGCTCCTCGCTGCGCTGATGGTCTGGTCGATGCGCGCTCCCGGCGTGGCGCGCTGGACGCCGCAGCTTCAGGAATGGCGCGGCGTGCTGCGCGCCGAGCCCTATCCGATGCTCGTCACCGGCGACGGCGCTCCGGCGCTGCTGGTCGCCCCCGGCAAGCACGGCGCCCAGCGGCGCGTGGAGGGCTTCGGCGGTCGGTACGTGCGCGTCCGCGGCAGCGCGCTCGAGCGCGGGGGGCGACGCATGATCGAGATCGCGCCGGGCGACACCGATCTCGAACTGATCGACGAGGCCGTGCGCGTCGGGGCGCAAGTGATCGAGCGCCGCCCGGGCGTCGTGCGGCTCACCGGCGAGATCGTGGACGGCAAGTGCTGGTCGGGCGCGATGAAGCCGGGCGATGGCGCGGGGCATCGCGCGTGCGCCGCGCTGTGCGTGCAAGGCGGCATCCCGCCGCTGCTCGTCGTTCCGGATGGCGAGCTCGCCGGCGTCTACCTGATGACGGACGCGGAGGGCGTCGCGGCGCCGGACCTGGTGGCGCCTTGCCTGGGCGAGCGCGTAACGATCGAGGGCGAAATCGTGCTCATCGACGGGCTGAGCGCCGTCCGCGCACAGGAAGTGCGCCCCGCCGCACGCTAGTTGCAGCCGTACTCGCCGAAGTCGCTGATGACCGCGTTGAGATCGGAGAAGCCCACGAAGCCGTCGTTGTCGACGTCGGCGGGGAGATTCGGTCCCGACTGTCCCCACGTGCTCAGCACGATGTTCAGGTCGGCGAAGGTGACATCGCCATCGAGATTGATGTCGGCGATGCTCTGCGCCGCGGGCGCGCTGGGGTTCTCGTACCAGACGAGGCCGAGCGCGGGGCCCGCGCCATTGTCGTTCTCTTCGGTCGTGATCAGGTCAAGATCGCCGTCGCCATCGAGATCGATCAGCGGCGTGACGTCGAACTTGGTGCCTTCCGCGCCGCTGATGTCGAACGCGCTCCAGTTGGACTGCGCGGGATTGCCGGGATTCTTCAGCCAGACGACGCCGCGAAGAGGATCGCCGGAGTTGGAGCACGAGAGCACGACGTCCTGATGGCCGTCGCCGTCGATGTCGCCCACCTTGACCGACTTGGTCTTGCCGACATTGGAGGGGAAGTCGATGCGCCGCTCCTCCCATTTCTCCGCGGTGAGGTCGAGGCGTTCGTGCCAGTAGATCTTGTTGGGGTGCACCGGAACGACGACGTCCTCGAGCCCGTCGCCGTCGATGTCGGCGAGGTCCATCAGCATGGTCTGCGTTCCACCGTTGCCGATGTAGCGCATGTTCCAGACGCCGGTGAGCTGGGTGTGGTTGTAGCCGGGATGGCGGAGCCAGCGAACACCCTGCGCCCAGCCGTGCCGATCGGACAGCACGAAGTCCGGCAGGCCGTCGTAGTTGATGTCGGTGACGAAGAGCGACATGACCCAGTACACGAAGCCGGTGGGGTGATAGGTCCACGCGCTCAGGTCGCGCCGATTGCCGGGCGGGCAGCGAAGCCAGCCGATCTGCGTCTGATAGGGCGGCACATCCGGCTGCCGGGACGCGATCACGAGGTCGAGGCCGTTCAGGTTGTCGATCTGCGCCGGCACGGCGACCATCCAGGCGCACGATGGCGGGTTGGGGAATTCGGACGTCGTCCACGCGGCCGGGTTCGCGTACTGCGCGGGGTCGGTCGGCGCCCAGTGCACGAACACTTTGCGCGATCCCTCCTCCGTGCTCGTCACGACGTCCATCGCGCCATCGCCATCGACGTCGACGAGCACCGCGTCCTCCGGCACGGGCACGGCGCCGACCTGGACGAACGTCCACGGGCCGCGCACGGCGCACGCGCCGGGATTCAGATAGACCCGGACCTTGCCGCTCTGCTCCCAGCCGGTGACGAGATCGAGCAGCCCGTCGCCGTTGGCGTCGGCCAGGCGGACGCCGTCGGCGCCGCGCAGGGAGTTATCGATCTCGTGCCGCACCCACGGATCTCCCTCGAGGGGAGCCGCGAGCGCGCTCGAGCTGAGGACCACGATGCCGATGACGGCGAGGTTCAAGGCCGGCACTCCAGGTTGTAGTTGGACAGCACGAGGTTGAGGTCGGAGAAATCCACGTCTCCATCGCCGTCGACGTCGCCGGCGAGGCCGGAGCCGGTCTGATTGTACGTGCTCAGCACATTGTTCAGGTCGGCGAAGTTCACCATGTTGTCGCCGTTGGTGTCGCCCTGGCACGCCGGACCGACCGTGACGTACGGCGAGACGACGTTCGCCTGGTGCTCAAGGCGGATCGTGATGTCGGCCACTGCATCCTGGCCGGAGCTCGATGTTTCGGTCAGGTGCGTCACGCTGAACTGGCGGGGTGTCTGCGCGGACGCATTGGCCGTGGCCTCGACGGTCACGAAGTACACCGGCGACTCGCCGAACTCGCAGCGGACGAGCGGATCACCGTCGACGAACGCGATCGTCTGCACACCGTCCGTCAGACTCAGGGTCTCGACCGTCGCGACGACCGTGTCGCCGACGCCGAAATCGCCCGAGCCCTCGTCGCGATACACGCGCAGCCGCTCGAAGATCGCGTTCGCCTCGGCCGTCGAGTATGGCGTGGGGAGCTGGTGCGAGTCGAGCGGCGGCGCCTCGAACAGCAGCTCCAGCGTCACGAGCTCCACGGCGCTGTCGCCCATCCGGCCGCGGTGCGCCAAGTCGATGCGCAGCACGTCGTCCACGCCGGAGTTCGGGATCGTCTCGGGCGCGGTGGCGGCGGTCGGCAATGCGAACTCGCCGCCCTTGTTGGGCATCCAGCCGACCCGTCCGTCGCTGCGCGATGCGAAGGCGATGTCGAGCTGCCCGTTGGCGTCGAGGTCCGCGATCGCCAGGGCCCGCGGGAAGTCCGGCTGACCGACCGTCTCCCGGCGAACGAACGTCGGCGGCGCGCCGCCCACGTTCTCCAGCACGATGATGCGGTCTTCCGAGGCGGCGCCGACAACGAAGTCGACATCGCCGTCCTGGTCGATGTCCGTGGCGGCGACGCACTGGGCGCCGATCACGTTCATCGCGGCCATCCGGAGCGTCCATGTGGGCACATCCCCGCCGAGATTCTCGTGCCACTGCACCGAATTCATGTTGGCGCCGACCGAGACGACATCCAGATCGCCGTCGTGATCGATGTCCGCCAACGCGACGCTCAAAGGGCCGTCGATGCCGGTCGCGATGATGTCGGTCGACCACTGCGTCGGAGCGCCGCCGAGGTTGCGGTGCAGAGCCACCGTGTCGGCGTTCTCCCATCCGGTGACCAGATCGGGAAGGCCGTCGCCGTTGACGTCGCCGGTCGCGATGCACTCCGCGCCGTCCGCGGCGCCGGTGATTGTGTACGTCTCCCACGCCGGCACGCCGGCGCCCATGTTCCGATGCCACGCGACGACGTCGCCGGCGCGCCCGCAGGACGCCATATCCAGGTCGCCGTCGAGATCTAGGTCGCTCAACACGACGGCGCGAGCGCCGCTGATGAACGAGCTCACGAGTATGCGCGAGAAGGTCGGCGGCGATCCGCCGAGATTCCGCCAGTACGACACGCCGTTGTCGTTCTCCGTCGCGGCGGCGATGTCCGGCAATCCGTCGCGATTGATGTCGCCGACGGCGACGGAGCGCACCGACGGCGCCGAGATCGAAACGTTCGACGACTCCCAGGTCGGCGGCTGCGTGCCCACCTGGCGGTGGAACAGGATGGTGTTCGAGTACGGCTGCGCCGAAACGACGTCCTTTCGGCCGTCACGATCCAGATCGGCGATCGCAACGTCCCAGGAGCCCGTCGTGAGGCCGCCGAGGAAGATGGTCGACATCGCCGAGGTCTTCCACGAACGATGGATTGATCGGTTCTCGTACCACGCGATCTTGTTGTCCATGAACGACGCCGAGAGCAGATCCGGGTCGCCGTCGAGATCAAGATCCGCCGGGAAGACCGTCAGCGGATTGTCGGCGGCGGTGGAGATGATCTGCGTCGTCCAGAGGATCGGGTCGCCGCCGAGATTCTCGTGGTAGGCGATCTGATCGAGCCCGATGCCGCAGGAGAGCATGTCGATGTCGCCGTCCGCATCGAAGTCGATCGGCTCGACGACTTTGGCGCCGGAAATGTTGCCGATGAGGAACTGCGTGAACGTCGGCGGCGTGCCTCCGTTGTTGCGATACCAGCGGATCTGGCCGTTGCCCTCCGAGGCCGAGAGCACGTCGAGGCGCCCGTCCGCGTTGACGTCCGCCACCTTCACCCACTTGGCGTTCGATGCGTTCGTCACGATGACGTGGTTCGTCCACGTGATCGGCGAGCCGCCCTTGTTCTCGTGCCAGGCGATCTTCGAGTCGGCGCCCGACGCGGAAAGGATGTCGAGATCACCGTCGCCGTCCACGTCCGCCGCGATCGACTTCTGCGCGCGATTGGCGCTGCTGTAGACAATCCGCTTGTTCCAATTGAGCCCGGCGCCGTCGACGTTCTCGTGCCAGGAAATGAGATCGTCGTCGCGACCGGCGGACAGCACGTCCATGTCGCCGTCGCCGTCGATGTCGGCTGCCCAGGCGGACCAGGAGCCGATCACGTTGCTGGCGACGACGTGCTCTACCCACGCCGCGCCCCCGCCCAGATTCTCGTGCCACGCGATCTTGTTGTCCTGACGCGAGGCGACGATCACGTCGATGTCGCCGTCGGCGTCCATGTCGATCGCGAAGCACTCACGAGCGTCCTGCGCGTTGGTCGTGATGACCCGCTCGGTGAACGTCGGCGGAACCGTCCCGCTGTTCTCGAACCACGACGCCTTGTTGCCGCCCAGCGAGGCGCCGATCGGATCGAGATCGCCGTCGCCGTCGATGTCCGCGGCGATGACGGTGCGCGCGTCGTTGAAGTTGCCGGTGATGACGACCTGGGGCCCGAACGGCACGGGGCTGCCGATCGCCGAGCCCGCGCACGCGGCCGCAGCGCCCGCACGCGTGCACATCGAGATGAACCGCCCCCATCCGCCCTTGATCTGTCGCATCTCGCTCTCCGGCTGGCGTGCGTCGCGGGCCGTCCGGCGATACAGGCGCCGCGCCCGGAATCGCTCGAGGAACCGCCCGATGCCCATCGAAGACTATCACGGGTGGGCGCGATGCCAACCCTGAAATCGCGGTTTGGCCCGGTAACCGCCCCTCCCGGCGTCAGAGCCGCCCCATCCGGCCCGTGCCGCCCGCGCAAAGAAAAGGCCCGGCCGATGGCCGGGCCTATGGAACGCTCGAATCGGTGGTGTTCAGGCCTGACGGCGGCGACGCAGCGCGGCCGGGAGACCGATCGCCAGCAGGGCGGCGGCGCCCGGGGTCGGCGTGATCATGACGTTGTCGTAGCCGACCTCGACCGGCGGGAATCCGCCGACGTTGATCACGCTGATGCCGATGCTCTGAATGTCGGAGACCAGCGCCGAGAACTGACCGTTCGTCAGCCCCCATGCCGCGGCGGACATTTCGATCTCGTGATGCTGCCAGAAGCGGGCCATGTTGCCCACCGGCGCGAAGTCGTAGGTCGCCGAGCCGCTCGAACCAACGATCGTGACGCGGGCGAAGTAGTTCGCCGCGCTGTGCGCGAGCTGCGTCTCGACGACGTTGACGTCGAACGAGAACGTGCCGCCCATCGCGTGCGACTGGTTGCCGAGGAACTTGGCGGCGGCGAAGGCCTGCGGCGTTACGGCTCCGCTGCCCATCACCATGAAGTAGCCGGTGGCGTTCCCGGCGTGCGGCTGCGCCGACTGCGCGCTCGGCAGATTGGCCGACCAGCCGTCCTCGTCGGCGGCGAAGTCGCTCATGATGATCGCGCCCAGCGAGGCCTGTGACGCTGCAAGAGCAGCGCCCGCCACGAGAGCGGTGCGCGCGGTGGTCCACGCGAAGCGGGTCATGTTCTTCATCCTCTCCGCGAACCGACTCCGACCCTGTGCGAGGGAAGCGAGCGCCGGTCGCCATCTCTTTCTTTCCGTCAGCCGATCCCACGCCGCCCTGTGCAGAGAGCTCCGGGCGTGAGACCCGTCAGCACAAATATACGTACACCCGGACCGGATGCTGCCATCGAGAGCAATGATTCTTCAACGTCGCCGACCAAACGGAAGCCGAAACACCCCCGCCGGCATGGTCCGGCGCGAGTCGACCCCATGACGCTGTCAATCCGGGGGCTTTGCGCCCCGCCCGTCAGCAGGTCAGGTTGAAGTTGCCGAGGACCAGGTTGAGGTCCTCGAAGTTCACCACGCCGTCGCCGTTGACGTCGCCGGGCAGGCCCTGACCGGACTGGTTGTACACGCTCAGGACGTTGTTCAGGTCGGCGAAGTCCACGATGCGATCGCCGTTGGTGTCGCCGGGGCAGTAGATGCCGCCGAAGCCGACCACGTCGATGTCGCGCATGGCGAAGTCGATTCGGAACGCGGGGAGCTGAATGCAGAGCGCGTACGACTCGACGTTGATGAACGTCTGGGTGTTGCCGCCGAAATCGTCGAAGCGCACGTTGTAGGGCCGGCCGCAGGTCGGATCATTGACCCCCGGGATGTTCACGGCGGAGGCGGTGAGTTGCCCGACCACGCGCCGGATGAGCAAGTCCACCGTCTGCCCGTCCACGGTGACGGTGACGCACTGATTGATGATCGAATCGGTGGACCAGCGCACGGTGTTGGCGTCGATCTCAGTCCCGGTGAGCGTCACGACGACCGAGAACGGCGCACCGAGGTCGGCCAGGTCGACCGACATCGTGAGCGTGCCCGGGTTCTTGGCCACACACGTCGGCGGCGCGTCCTCGTCCAGCACGGCGCCCATCCCGGACAGGAACCCGGAGTAGGTGTAATTCAGCGCCTTGAGGTCGAACGCCAGATCCTGGCCGTCCCGCAGATCCCCCACGGGAGTGGCGAGGGCCGAGGCGGCGGCGCCGAGAGCGACGATCGAGGCCAGCGTCCGATGCATGAGTCCTTCTCCCTCCGGGACGCGGGTCCGGCGCGTCCTTCCGTGGGGAACCTAACACGAAGCGGAAACACGGTCCACAGCCGAGCCTTCCGAAAAGGACGGGGGACAAAAAGGATTGATTCATCCAACGCCTCGTGGTAGGACATCGTTCGGCGTCGCGGGAGGGGGCCGGCGCGGGTTCAACCACACGTCGCGGCCAAGCACGCCGCAAAGGGAGGAAACATGTCCAAGCGTACGTTCGCGATCGTTCTCGCCGCCGGAGGCGCGCTCTCCGCCGCCGCGATGGGCGGTCCATTCCAGTTCTCCGCCATCGCCCTCGAGGGCGACACGGTGAGCGGCGTCGGCGTCATCACGCTGTTCAACAACCTGGCCGTCAACAACAGCGGCATGTGGCATGTCGAGGTCGACACCAACAACGCCGACACCGACATCGACGGCGCAGTGATCACGGGAACGGGCTTCGGCGCGTTCTCGCTGCTGCTGCAGGAGGGCCAGGCCCTCGCGATGCCCGGCGGCGCGACGCTCGACTCCTTCGACAGCATCAGTCTCAACAACAACGGCGACACCAGCTACAACCATTTCCTCGACGGCACCACCGGCACGTCCGACGACTCCGGCGTCTACTTCAACTCCACCCTCGTCATCCAGGAAAGCACCTTCTCGACCGCCTCGGCCTTCTCGCCGAGCACGCCGTACATTGGCTGGTTCGAGACGCGCCTCAACGACAACAACCAGATCTTCATGCTGGCCAGCGTCGATGATGTCGCGATCCCCTCGACGGTCGATCGCGCGCTCGTCGTCGCGACCGTGGACGGCTCCGGCGCCCTGGTGAACGAGAAGGTCATCGCGAAGGAAGGCGACGCCTTCCTCGGCCAGGCGCTCTCCGACGTCGCCACCGGCCCGCACGGCTACGACTTCAACAACGCCGGGCAGGCGATGTTCGTCGCCGACCTCGACGGCCCGACCACGGGCGACGGCGCCGTGATCATCTCCGACGGCGACACCACGACGGTGATCGCGCAGGAGGGCACGGCCTCCGGCATCCAGGGTCGCAACTGGGGCTCGCTCTCCTCCTCGACCGTCGTCGCGCTCAACGACAACGGCGACTGGGCGATGCGCGCCACGCTCGCCGGCGACACCACCAGCGACACGGTGATCGTCAGCAACGGCGCCGTCGTCGCGCAGGAGGGCTCCGGCCACGCCTCGATCGGCTCGTTCACGTTCACGTCCTTCGGCACCGGCCCGGTGGACATCGACAGCGCCGGCAACGTCCTCTACTACGGCGACTGGAACGACGCCAACACCGACATCGACACCGGCCTCTTCATCAACGACATGCTGATCGTGCAGGAAGGCGTCACGATGATCGACGGCGTCATCATCGACACCATCGCCTCCGTCCAGGACGCGTTCGCCATCAGCGACAACGGTCAGTGGGTGATCTTCGAGGGCACGCTCGTCGGCGGCATCGACGGCGTGTTCCTGATCCGCATCCCCGCGCCCGGCGCCGCCTCGGCGCTCGGCCTGCTCGGCCTCGCGGGCCTGCGCCGCCGGCGCTGAGCCGCGTTCTGTTTCGAACAACAACCGGCCGGCGGATCGCTCCGCCGGCCGGTTTCATTTCTTGGATCGCTCGCGCGGACGACTCAGGACCGCGGCGTGTCCAGCCCCGGACCGCTGATCGTTCCGAAGCCGAACGGGCGCGGGTTGCCCACCGGGCCCGTCGGAACCGGCCGCGCCGGCGTCTGGCGTGGCGCCGGTCGGGGCTGGGGAGCGCCGCCGCCACCACCCGGTCCGAACTGCGGCACCAGCTTCACCTTGAAGAGGTATTCCACCGCCCGGTCGCGCAGCACGCCCTGGAGCTGCGTGAACAGGCGCGAGCCCTCGCGCTTGTACTCGATCCTGGGGTCCTGCTGGCTGAACGCACGGAAACCGATCGCGTCGCGCAGCTGGTCCATCGCGTAGAGATGGTCGCGCCACGCCTGATCGAACACCTCGAGCATGACGAACTGCTCGAAGCGCGACATCTCGCCCCGCAGCAACGACTCGACACGCGCCCGGACCTTCGTCTCGCGATCGTCGCCGTGGAGCTTCTTCAGCGACTCCGGCAGCGGCATGTTGAACCGCTCCTGGAAGAACGCCGCAAGCGCCTCGTCGTCCGGCGTCGCGACCGCCTGGTCGATGACCTCGGCGTAGCGGTTCGACTCCACCGCTTTGCGCGACGCCTCGACGAGTTCCTCCTGGATCTGCTGCGGCATCTTCGAGCGGAGCATCGCCTCGTCCCAGCCGAGCTGGAACCGGCTGTTCGCCCACGACACGAGGTTCCCCATCGCCTGCTGGGGCGACTGGCCCATCATGGCGCGCGTCATCTCCATCATCAGATCGACGGGGTACTCGATCTCCTTGGTGCGGTACGCCGCGAGCGCCCGCTCGCGGATCACGCCCGGCGCCTCGAGCACCTTCTCCGGCGAGCCGTGGACCTCGTCGGGCTGCACGTCGACGCCGAACATGGTCTTCGCCCAGTGGCAGAGCCCCGCGGCGCCGAAGTCCGGCGCCGCGTACTTCGCCAGGCCGGAGAGGTCCGCCGCCTCGATGCGATCGCTCGCAGCGTCCACGAGTCGCCGCTCGATGTCGTCGATCGACTGCTCGCGCACGTCGGTCGCCGTCAGCTCCACGCCGAACTGCTTCGATGCCCAGAGCGTCAGGCCCTTGATGTCCCAGTCCTCCGGCGGCGCATCCTGCGGCACGTACTCGCCGAGGGTGACGGCGATCATCGCCTTCGCCTCGCTGCGCGCGATCTGACGGATCTTCGTCTCCATCTCGTCCTGATCGAGGCCGCGCAGACGCTCGGGCGGGATGGAGAAGTCCAGCGCCTGCCGCGCGTGCTCCGCGGCGGATTCGGCGGCGTACGACGGATCCAGATACTCCTCGACGGCGTCGTCCACGGCGTCGGTGATGTAGTCCACCACGAGGTCGCGGATGTCGCGTCCTTCGAGCACGCGCTGGCGCAGGCCGTAGAACGACTGGCGCTGGTGCTCCATGACCTCGTCGTACTCGAGGATGTTCTTGCGCACCTGGAAGTTGCGTTCCTCGACCTTGCGCTGCGCCTTCGCGACGGACTTGGTCAGCAGCGGGTGCTCGATGGAGTCGCCCTCCTTCATGCCGAGGCGCGACAGCAGGCGCAGCGTCATCTCGCCGGCGAAGAGCTTCATCAGGTCGTCTTCGAGCGACACGAAGAAGCGCGACGAGCCCTTGTCGCCCTGGCGGCCCGACCGACCGCGCAGCTGGCGGTCGATCCGCCGCGACTCGTGCCGCTCCGTGCCGACGATGTGCAGCCCGGCCTGTGGATCGGACAGGTCGCCGAGGCCCTCGATCGTGTCGGCCCAGCCGACGCGGTGCAGGGCGCATCGCCCGGAGTCGTCGAGCGCCTGGCGCAGCGACGGGGCGTCCATCTTCGCGATGGCGCCCGGCGAGTTCATCGTGAACTGCTCGTTCCAGCGGCGGAGCAGCGCCAGCTCGATCTCCTCGGCCGACATCGCCTCCACCTCGGACTTCTGCAGCTCGAGCTCCTTGGGCGCGATCTTCCGGAAGATCAGCTCGCGCACGCGCTCGTCCGGATCGCTCACCGTCAGCTCGCGCGGCGCCATGCCGCGACGGAGCCAGTGATCCAGCAGCGCCTCTCGCGAGATCCTTGTCAGCTTGATGTCCGTGCCGCGCCCCGCCATGTTGGTCGCGATCATCACCGCGCCGAGCTGGCCGGCGTTCTCGATGATGTGCGCCTCGCGCTCGTGCTGCTTGGCGTTGAGCACTTCGTGCTTGATGTTGTGCTTGCGCGTCAGCTCCGCCGAGAGCTTCTCGCTCTTCTCGACGCTCGTCGTGCCGACCAGCACCGGCCGCCCGGTGTCGTGGAACGCCTTGATCTCGTCCACGATCGCCCCCCACTTGTCCTTGCCGGTGAGGTACACGATGTCGTTGAAGTCCCGGCGCGAGATCGGCAGGTTCGTCGGGATCGACACCACGTCCAGCTTGTAGATGTCGTGGAACTCCTGCGCCTCGGTGTCCGCCGTGCCCGTCATGCCGGCCAGACGCTTGTACATCTTGAAGAAGTTCTGGATCGTGATCGTGGCGACCGTCTGCGTCTCCTGCTTGATCGGCACCGCTTCCTTCGCCTCGACCGCCTGGTGCA
>JBGTSD010000051.1:0-21330 GCA_041940385.1 Phycisphaerales bacterium
TTCATCAGCTTGAGGTCCGCCTTGGTCACCAGACGCGGCGCCTTGGCGGCGACGATGAGGACGGCGCCGATCACCAGGTCCGCCTCGTGGACGTGGTGGCGGATCGCGTGGGGCTCGGAGAACACCGTGCGGATGTTCGGTGGGAGCGTCATGTCGAGGAAACGCAGACGCTCGAGGTCGACGTCCATGATGATGACGTTGGCGCCGAGGCCCGCGGCCATGCGCGCGGCGCAGGTGCCGACGATGCCGGCGCCGAGGACCACGACCTTGGCCGGAGAGACGCCGGGCACGCCGCCGAGCAGGATGCCGCGGCCGCCCTGGGGGCGCTCGAGGAACTTGGCGCCTTCCTGGACGGACATCTTGCCCGCGACCTCGCTCATGGGGGTGAGGAGGGGGAGCGTGGGGCGTCCGGTCGGGCCGGGCTGCTCGAGGGTTTCGTAGACGACAGAGGTGATGCCCTGCTTGAGGCAGCCGACGGTCATCTCCTTGTCGGCGGCGAAGTGGAAGTAGGTGAAGACGGTCTGCCCGCGGCGCATGTGCGGGATTTCCTGCGCCTGGGGCTCCTTGACCTTGACGATCATGTCGGCCTTGGCCCAGACCTCGGCGGCGGTCTCGACCATGGTGGCGCCGGAGGCGATGTAGAGGTCGTCGGGGAAGCCGGCGTTCTCGCCGGCGCCGCGCTGCACGAGGACCTTGTGGCCGTCGCGCGTGAGGAGTTCGGCTCCGACGGGGAGCAGGCCGACCCGGGACTCATCGGACTTCACTTCGGCGGGAACACCGACGATCATCGCTCGTACCTCCACCCGTGGCGTCGCCGAAAGTGGCGGCCGGGTTCGTTGATTGGGCCCGCGAGCTGGCCGGCGACGCCCCTGGTCGCCCGTGCGGGGGCGGAGAGTGTACGTCGGGGTCCGGGGGCGTGTGCAGGGGCGGCTATAGTGCCTTCCGCGGGGGTTCCGGGCCGGTTTCGGAAGCGACAGAGCAAGGAGCGCAGCATGGCGCAGGGCGGCACGATTCGGCGATGCATCCGGTGGACGGCGGCGGCGGCGGTGACGCTGGGGACGATGGCCCCGGCGGCGCTCGCGGCGGACGCCTCGGCCTGGGTGAAGCAGGTGAACGACATCTACCTCGGGCGCGACCGGATGCTCCCGGATGCGCAGCGGGCGGAGAAGATCCTCTTCCCGGCGCTCAGCGCGATGCAGGCGCCTCCGGCCGAGCTGACCACGGCGCTGCAGGCGGCGCTGGTCGCGCCGGGCGATCCGTCGTGGAGCGCGGCGTCGGAGTGGGCGGCGGGCGAGGCGCAGCAGAAGGCGCTCGAGGCGATGAAGAGCATCGGCGGCGCCGACAAGCCCGTCGCGTTCCTGCACCTTTACGGCGAGGACCAGGTCCCGGCGGAGTGGAAGAGCGCCGGGCTGTACGTCGATCTCGGCACGCCCCCGCTGCTCGCGGCGGCGCAGTTCGAGTATCTCGGCGCGATGGACCGGCTGTCGCTGCTGACGCAGGTCGAGGCGACGCGCCTCGGCGACGCGGGCAAGGCGACGGACGCGCTGAACCTGCTCGCGGACTACGTGCTGATGGCGCGGCTGATGGCGGATCGCGAGTTCCGCGCCGAGATGCGCTGGGGCATGGACGCGATGACCCAGGGCTTCGAGCGCATCCGCGACGTGGCGTGGGTCTACCGCGATGGGCTGACGGACATGCAGATCAAGGACGTCATCGACCGGCTGAACGCGCCGAAGCTGCGGCTCGATCGGCTGGTGCTCCCGAAGGCGGACCGTTTCGCGGCGGAGCAGGTGCTCGAGGAGGTCTTCGTGGCGCGCCAGGGGCCGGACCCCGACAAGTTCGGCGCGACGATGGCGCGATTGAGCGCCAAGGACCGGCCGCTGATGCTCTTCGGCGAGTCGGCGCGCTGGCAGCAGGCGGCGACGGGGCACGCGAACACCTTTGACACGACGGACGCGGTGGCGGACGTGTACGGCGGCTGGGAGTACCGGTGGAACCTGCCGGCGTTCGACAAGATCCTCGAGCAGCCCTCGGACTACGAGCGCCTGGACAAGGCGAAGTTTCCGATGGTGACGGCGGTGCTGGGCCCGGTGGCGGACCTGTTCAACGCGCGGCAGAAGCTGCAGGCCGAGGCCGCGGCGACGCGCGCGGGCCTGGGCGTGCTGGCGTTCCAGCGTCGGACGAAGACGTGGCCGGCGGAGCAGGCGCTGACGCGTCCGACGTACGTGAAGGAACTCGAGCGTGATCCGTGGAGCCGGGACAACAACACGTTCGTGTACTTCGTGCCGATCCGTGACCAGCCGCGCGGGGCGCGCGAGCTGCCCAAGCCGCACATCATCGGTGTGATGGGCGCCGGCGGCGCGCCGGAGGGGATTCCGGAGCCGGAGATCACGCTGGATCTCCTGCGGCAGGCGCTGGGCGCGGCGTTCATCGACTTCGCGGACGATCCTCGCGTCGCCAGCGCGCCGGACAACTCGGCGGAGCTGGACCGTCTCTTCACGGAGTACGTGGGCAAGACCGCGACGGAGCTGAAGGCGACGCTCAGCGAGTGGCGTCGCTACGAGCAGGCGATCGAGCGTGCGATCCGGAGCAACGATACGGCGCAGTTCATGACGGCGCTGCGGGACATGGGCGGCACGCTGGCGGACGTGGCGCAGTCGCGCGGCAAGCTCGAGGACGTGTACAACGAGGTCATGGCGGCGCGCCAGGCGCGGGCCGAGCAGACGGGGCAGATCGCTTCGACGGAGGGGCGGGTGGTGCTCGCGGGGCTGGACTCGTTCGTCGCGTCGCTCGACGACTCGACGTTCGTGCTGTACTCGGCGGGCTTCGATCAGCGTCCGGACTGGGCGCAGCGCGTGGGCGAGGCGGGATCGGACGTGCTGTACTGGCCGCCGCTGCTGACGCTCGTGCGCGATCACCTGAAGGAGGCGTCGCTGGCGCCGCGCGAGCTTGCCGCGGCGTGGCTCGACTTCGAGCCGCTGCGCATGGCGGCGGCGCCGAAGCTGGATCCGTCGAATCCGTCGGGCGAGAAGGGCCCGTCGCGATCGAGCAGCCCAAGCGGTCCGCCGCGACGGATCAACTAGCGGGCGCGACGCGGGCGGCGGGGGCGTTCGTCGCGGTCACACCCGAGACTCCATGGCATCCAAGGAACACATGAAGCCACACAAGCTCGTGATCATCGGTTCGGGCCCGGCGGGATGGACAGCGGCGCTGTACGCGGCCCGCGCGAATCTTCAGCCGGTCGTGTACACGGGGACGCCGAAGCAGGACCCGTCGATCACGCTGCCGGGCGGGCAGCTCATGCTGACGACGGACGTCGAGAACTATCCCGGCTTTCCCGCGGGCGTGACGGGCCCGGAGATGATGCAGCTCTTCCAGAAGCAGGCGGAGCGTTTCGGCACGGTCGTGATGGGCGAGGACATTGCGTCTTGCGATTTCTCCAAGCGGCCGTTCGTGCTGCGGACCGAGGAGGGCAAGGAAGTGCTCGCGCACTCGGTGATCATCGCGACAGGCGCAACGGCGAACTGGCTGGGCCTGAAGAACGAGATGCGCCTTGCGATGGCGGGCGGCGGCGTCTCCGCGTGCGCGGTGTGCGACGGCGCGCTGCCGATGTTCCGCAATCAGCCGCTGGCGGTGGTCGGCGGCGGCGACACAGCAATGGAGGAGGCGACGTACCTGACGAAGTTCGCCTCGACGGTGTTCGTGATCCACCGGCGCGACGAGCTGCGCGCCAGCAAGATCATGCAGGAGCGGTACCTCAAGCAGCCCAACGCCAAGGTGATCTGGAACAAGCAGGTGATCGACGTGCTCGGCCAGGACAAGATCACCGGCGTGCGCCTCAAGGACACGGTGACGGGCGAGGAGAGCACGCTGGAGGTCAAGGGCCTCTTCGTCGCGATCGGGCACACGCCCGCGACGAAATTCATCCGCGAGAGCGGGCTGGAGTTCGACGACGCGGGGTACCTGAAGCTCAAGGGCGCGACGAGTTACACCAATATCGAGGGCGTCTTCGGCGCCGGCGACGTGTCGGACTCGGTGTACCGGCAGGCGGTGACCGCGGCGGGGATGGGCTGCCGCGCGGCGCTGGATGCGGAGCGGTGGCTGGGGGCGCAGGGCGTGCACTGAGCGCCGGGGCAAGCGGGGTGATCCATGGGCCGATTCGTCCTTCCGATCTCCACGTCGCGGCTGATCATCATGCAGTGGTCCGGCGCGATCGGCGTGTTCCTGGCTGGGTTGGCTCGGCAGATCGATGACTTCAAGGCCGCGGGCGAGGGTTGGTTTGGTGATCTGATGGCGGTCCTCGCCGTGCTTGGCGGCTGCTATGCGATCTTGACGGCGATCGCGGCAATTGCGTTCGCGCTGCCGGGCGTGACCGTGCGGCGTGAACGGCGCCTCCGCATCGGCGCCGTGCTGGCAATGACGCCGCTCGTCGTCATCGCGGGATTGCAGCTCGCCGTATTTGTCGCGGCGTTCTTCCCGGAGAAGAGATACGACAACGGCGCACGGCCGCTCGTGCTGCCGATGCACTATCCGGGTCGTTCTTCGTGATGCGCGACGATGGTCGGACGATCTGGACCGACGGTCGCTGGCGCCTGCGCTCGCTCCTGCTGTGGTCGTGCGCCGGCACGCTGATCGTGCTGGCGCTGATCGTCGCGCGGGCGCTGGCGACGGACGGGGGCGTGGCGCTGCGGGCGGCGCAGGCGGAGCAGGTCGTGTCGGTGTTCCCGGCGTGCATCGTGCCGCTGGGGCTGGTGGAGGTGCGCAGCCAGCGGCGACGCGTGGTGCGCGGCGTCATTCTGGCGCTGGTGGCGTTCGGGGTTCCGTGGGCGGCGGGGATGATGGTGTAGTCGAAGCGTCCGCCGGTTCGATCTCGACATTCTCGAAGACGATCTCGCCGACCCATGTGCTGGACATATTGGGCCAGCTACGGGCGACATCGGCGTCGCCGCGGATGATGACAGTGACGGACCCGGGCTGGAGGCCCTCAAGCTCGCGGGTGTAGGGAACTTCCATGGTGACGCCGCGGCGGATGGGGAATCGCATGAGCGGCCAGGATCGATCGCCTTGACGTATTTCTCCGGTGAGGCCGATGTGCGTGGGAGCATTGCGGACGGGAATCTCGACCAGCAGGCGCGGCGACTCGTCGGTGGATTGGAGTCGAAGGCGCGGAGTACCGATGGCGCGGCGAATCTGCTCGTCGATGCGATGGCCGCTGATCTCGTGGATGTCGACGGTGTCGGCGGGAAGGACCTTCACCGCCAACCGATGACGCACTGTCCACGTGGCGGCCAACGGCCGTGTCTTCGAACCCTCCTTCCGCGGGATCTCCACCACGACGGTATAGGTCAGGTCAGCAAGATGGTCTCCGGGCGTGTCGGGGACCTTGGCCCGAACGAATCCAACTCGATTGTGATCGATCGGGGGCTGGGCGTCGTCGGGAAAACCAAGCCAATGCAGGCG
The DNA here is from genome assembly GCA_041940385.1 of Phycisphaerales bacterium. Lineage (GTDB taxonomy): Bacteria > Planctomycetota > Phycisphaerae > Phycisphaerales > UBA1924 > JACVCK01. The sequence goes on from JBGTSD010000051.1 coordinate 5,461, forward strand.
CGCAGACTCGGCGTGCCAGCGAGCTTGCCAATCCGCCGTCATGCGGCTCCTCAATGCAAATGTTCGAATGTGCCACTCGTCGCCAACTCGAATCGTCTCAGGGTAAGTGGCCTCATGTCGCAAGGCGTGCCGGGCAAGGCGGCGGTGCTCCTCGTCGCTTATTCGATCTGCTGCGATCAGCACATCGAGCACGTTCATCATCGTCGGTGTCCACGGAAGTTCACCATCAGCTTGAATGTCCAACACGATCGACTCGACTGCATCGAGATCTGAGATTGACAAATCGTCCGCGAGGTGGCGGAGGATCAGCTCTCCGACAGCAGGATCGAAGATCGCGGAATCGCGAGATCTCGCCTCGATCACCAGCAGCCACGTCGGCTTGAACCGCGGTTGATTCCACTTCTTCGCGTTCAAGGCGCCCAGGCCCACTCCGACGACGAGCAGTGCGACGAGGAGCCAGCCCGCGGCCAGGACGATGGGCCGGCGGCGGCGAGCGCCGGTGCGCACGGCGGCGCGCCGGGTGAGGTCGGCGGCGCATTCGGGGCAGATGGAGGGTCGCTCGGCGTGTCCGGAGAGATCGAAGGCGCAGCGGCGGCAGACGGGATGATCGTTGATGCGCCGGCCGCGGCGGCCGAAGAGGATGAGCGCGATCGCGAATGCGGCGAGCGCGGCGGCGCCGAGGATGGCGAGCGTGAACGCGGACACCCGGTCCCCTTTCGGGGGTCAGTCTACAGCCCGTACTCCCCCCACCGCTCACCGACCGTCTTCAGCGTCGCATCATCGAACTTCAGGATCGGCGGGAAGGGGCGGACGGGAAGGCCCCAGCGCTGGTCATCCGGCGTCTTCGCGGTCGCGTCAAAGAAAAGGGTGCGCGAGTCGGGTGCGCTGAACCGGTCGCGCCCGGGGTCGCTGTTGGCGCACCAGTGGAAGAGGGCGTCGTCGAACTTCCGGGCGTCGGCGTCGCCGGAGACGAGGACGACGTAGGGGCAGAGCTCGGCGCCGAAGCGGAAGAGCTCCATGTCGTGCAGCAGCTTGAATGCGCGCCAGGCGTCGCCGGGCTTGTCGATCTTGAGCTTTACGAAGAGCCAGCGGCGGGCGAGGTCGTCGGGAAGGGCCGCGTCGAGCACGCCGGGAAGGGCGCGGATGGTCTCCATCGCCTGCGCGGCGTGCGCCTCGCTTGGGGCGGGCGGCGGCCAGTCGTGCCAGCGGTCGAGATCGACGCGCGGCGAGGTGTCGATCACACCCCGGGCGATGTTCGCCGCGTCGTGGGCGCCGGGCACGCGCTCGTCGGGGAGTCGCCTGGTCGCGTCGAAGCCGATCTTCGTGCCGGCGCCGAGGAACGGCGCCGCGTGGTCGAGGATGTCGAGCGGGCCCTTCGCTTCCTCGATGTCGCGTCCGGGGTGGCAGTGCTCGCCGACGGCGCAGAGCACCTCGGCGTGGTCGTGGACGTTGACGTCCTCGTCCACCACGACGATGTGCTTGGTCCAGCTCATCTGCCCCGCGCCCCAGATGGCGTGCATGATGCGCCGGGCATGGAGCGGGTACTCCTTCCTGATCTTGATGAACGCGCAGTTGTGGAACGCGCCGAACATCGGCAGGTCGTAGTCGAGGATGTCCGGCACGAGTGTGCGCAGCAGCGGCAGGAAGATGCGCTCCGTCGCCTTGCCCATGTAGTAGTCCTCCTGAGGAGGAAGACCGACGATGGTCGTCGGGTACACGGCGTTCTTGCGCATCGTGATCGCGGTGACCTCGACGATCGGGTAGCGATCGGGCAGCGAGTAGAAGCCGGTGTGATCGCCGAAGGGGCCCTCGATCACGGCGCCGGGGCCGAGTTCATCCTTCGCGGGATCAAAGCCGATCGGGCCCGCTTCGTGCGAGACCCAGCCCTCGATGACGATCTCCGCGTTCGCCGGGACGCGCAGCGGGACGGTCTTGCAGGCGCAGAGCGGGATGCCGCGGCCGTTGAGGAAACCGGCGAGCAGGATCTCGGAGAGCCCGGGCGGGAGCGGCGCGGTCGCGGCGTAGGGGAGGACGGACTCGCCGCCGAGGACGATGGCGACCGGCATGCGCTCGCCGCGTTTTTTCCACGAGCGCCAATGGCGCGCGCCGTCGTGGTGCATGTGCCAGTGCATGGCGAGGCGCTGGCGCCCGAGGAGCTGCACGCGGTACATGCCGATGTTTCGGGAGGAGGGCTTGGGCGCGCCCTTGTCGTCGGCGTGGATGGTGTGGATGCCGGCGAAGGTGATGTAGCGGCCGCGGAAGTGCGGATCCGCATGGAGGTCGAGGCCTGGAATTCCGTCGTTGAGATCGGCGGGCCAGCCGACTGCGCCGAGGTCGCCATCGTGCGGCCAGCACTTGATGATCGGCAGCATCGCCAGATCGACCTGATCGCCGGTGTAGATGACCTCCTGACAGGGGCCGGTGAAGACGTTGCGCGGCGGGGTGCACAGGAGCGGGAGGAACTCGCGCCCCTTGCTCAGCGCATCGCGCAGCGACGACGGCGGCTTGGGCTCGACGAGCGCGGCGATGCGCTTCGCCCAGCCGTCGAACCCCCCGCCCCCGGAAGTGCGCGGCGGAGGAAGCGGATCATCGGGGTCGGGTTCGTGGCAGCCGAGGGCGAGCTCCATGCGCCGGTAGGAGCCGTAGGCGTTGATGAGGACGGGGATGTCGGAGCCCTCGACGTTCTCGAAGAGGAGCGCGTGCCCGCCGAGGTGATGGAAGCGCGGGTCGTTGCGCCGGGCGGATTGGGAAGGCAGGCGCGGCGCCGCCGACTTGGAGACGCGATCGGCGATCGCGCTGATCTCGAGCATCGGGGAGACGCGCGTGGTGATACGCTGGAGTTCGCCGGCCCGGTCGAGGGTGTGGATGAAGTCCTGGAGCGATTCGAACAACGGAGGATCCTTGTCTGGACAGTCGGACCAGCGTGAGGATACGGGAAGGCCGGCGCTTCGGAATCCCGGGGCGCACCTGGACCGGGACTGGCCGGCGTATTTCGATGCGGTCGAGGGCAATCCGCCGCGGGACACGCTGCTGTTGGCGCTCGATCGATTCGATGCCGAGGGCTTGCCGGATGATGCGCTGGCGCTGGACCTTGGCGCGGGATCGGGTCGCGACACGATGGTGATGCTGCGTCGCGGGTGGCGCGTGGTGGCGATCGACGGGAGCGCGGACGGTCTTGCGCGGCTGCGGGCGCAGGCGGAGCGTGAAGGCGAGATCGCGGCGCGGCTGGAGACCGTCGAGGCGCGGTTCGAGGGAATGGACCTGGAGCAACTGGCGCCGAACGGCGCGGCGATGGTGAACGCGAGCTTCGCGCTGCCGTTCTGCCCGCCGGAGAAGTTCGAGGCGATGTGGGCGGGAATTCGCGAGGTTCTGCGGCGGGGCGCCGCGAGTTCGGGGAGGGCTCGATTTGCCGGGCAGTTCTTCGGGGATCGGGACGAATGGGCGGGGATCGAGGGTCGGACGCACCTGACGCGCGAAGCGGTGGAGCGGCTGCTCGACGGGCTGGAGCGGGAACGGTTCGAGGAGATCGAGAAAGAGGGAAACGACGCGTTCGGCAATCCGAAGCATTACCACATCTTCCACATGGTTCTGAGGCAGGACAGGGACGGTGCGCGAACTCGGAGGTGACGGCGGATGGTCGCGGCGATTGATCTGAAACATGTCGAGAAGACCTATCGCGGGCGCGTCCGCGCGGTGCGGGGCGTGCAGATGCGCGTCGAGAAGGGAGAGGTCTTCGGGCTGCTCGGGCCGAACGGCGCGGGCAAGAGCACGCTGGTGAAGATCCTCACCACGGTCGTGCGCCCATCGAAGTGCGAGGGCGAAATGCTCGGCGCGCCGGTCGGCACGAAGGCGACGCTGCGGCGCGTCGGGTACCTCCCGGAGAATCCACGGTTCCCCGAGTATCTCACGGGCGGGCAGGTGCTGGACCTCTTCGGCGCAATGACCGGCGTCGCACGATCCGAGCGCAAGCAGCGCGCCGGCGAGCTGCTCTCGATGGTCGGGATGACCTCGTGGGCGGGGACGAAGATCGGGAAGTACTCGAAGGGCATGAAGCAGCGGATCGGGCTGGCGCAGGCGCTGATGAACGATCCGGAGGTCGTGTTCCTCGACGAGCCGACGGACGGCGTGGACCCGGTCGGCCGGCGCGAGATCCGCGAGATGCTGGTGCGGATGCGCGACGACGGGCGCACGGTGCTGCTCAACAGCCACCTCCTGAGCGAAGCGGAGATGGTCTGCGGGCGCGTGGCGATCATGGTGAAGGGCCAGGTCGCGCGACAGGGCACGCTGGAAGAGCTGACGCGCCACAGCAAGCGATACGAGATCGAGGTGGATGGCGCGTTGCCGGCGGGCGATGCGTGGCGCTCGCTCGTGCACGGGCTGAAGGCGGAGGTGCATGCGCGGAACGGCGCGGGGCGCGAGGCGTCGATGGTGCTCGTGCCGACGGACGAGGCCGACGCCGTGCAGCCGCTGCTCGATGCGTTGCGCAAGGCGGGGGCGACGATCCGGAGCCTGCGCCCGGTGCGGGCGTCGCTGGAGGACCTGTTCATCGAGGCGGTGCAGAGCAAGGGCGCCGAGGGCGCGGGCGTCGGCGCGGCGCGCGGGAAGGGAGCGGGCCGATGATGACGCAGACCTGGGCGATCTTCGTCGAGTCGTACCGGCACCTCAACAGCAAGAAGCTGTTCTGGATCACGCTGGTGATCTCCGGCGTGATCGTGCTGACGTTCGCCGCGATCGGCATGAACGAGAAGGGGCTGACGTTCCTCTGGTGGGAGCTGCCGTTTCCGATCGCGCCGATGCTGATCGGCTCGCCCGAAGTCTTCTACAAGCTGATGTTCCTGAACCTGGGCGTCGCGTTCTGGCTGACCTGGGGCGCGACGATCCTGGCGCTGGTCTCGACGGCGGGGATCATGCCGGAGTTCATCTCCGGCGGGGCGATCGACGTGACGCTGTCGAAGCCGATGTCGCGTCTTCGGCTGTTCCTGACGAAGTACGCCGCGGCGATGCTGTTCGTCGGGCTCCAGGTGGGCGTGTTCTCGGTGGCGTCGTTCCTGGTGATCGGCCTGCGCGGCCGCTCGTGGGAGCCGGCGATCTTCCTGACGATCCCGATCGTCGTGCTGTTCTTCTCGTACCTCTACTGCGTGTGCACGCTGCTGGGCATCGTGACGCGCTCGACGGTGGCGGCGCTGCTGCTGACCATGCTGGTGTGGCTCGGCGTGTTCGCGGTCAATTCGACGGACGCGATCCTGCTGGTCGTCCGGACGCAGAACGAGCAGAGCGTCGAATGGCTGCGCAACGACATCGCGGAGCGCGAGAAGGCGCTCGCGGAGGCGACGTCGGAGACGCCGCAGGACGGCATCGTCAATGCGGTGAAGGGCGCCTTCAGCGTCGATCGGAAAGAGCGCGAGCTGGCGACGCGCCGGGAGCAGCTCGAGGGTCGCGAGGGCACGCTGCGGCTCGTGGCGCGCTGGCACGACGGGTTCGTGCTCGCCAAGACGGCGCTGCCGAAGACGGCGGAGACCATCGGCCTGCTGGAGCGGGCGATGGTGAGTCTGGCCGACATGCAGCGCATCGGCGATCAGGACGAGAACGCGGTGCAGTTCGAGATCGAGGGTGATTCGGAGCTGCCGATCCCGCAGGATCCGCGTGCGGTGCAGAACGAGGTCATCGCCAAGTCGCGCGAGCGCCCGATCTGGTGGATCGTGGGCACGTCGCTGGGCTTCGAGGCGGTCGTGCTCGGCCTGGCCGGATGGATCTTCTGCCGGCGCGACTTCTAGCTACGAGGACTTCGCGAGCTCGGCGCCGCGGTCTCGCGCGGCGGCGACGGCGCGGACGATCGCGTCGGCGACGTTGCGTTCGTCGAGGACGCGCAGGGCCGCCTCGGTGGTTCCGCCCTTGCTGGTGACGGCGGTGCGAAGCGCACCGGCGGATTCGTCGCGCGCCTGGGCGAGAAGCTCGGCGCTGCCCCGGATCACGGCGCGCGCCACGCGATCGGCGGTGGCGCCGTCGAACCCGACCGCCTCGCCGGCGCGGGCGAGCGCTTCGGCAAGGTAGAAGATGTACGCCGGTCCGGAGCCAGCGAGCGCGGTGAAGGCGTCCATCAGCGCCTCGTCGATGCGCACGACCTCCCCCACCGCGCTGAAGAGGCGCATGGCGAGTTCGTCGTCGCCCGTCCGCGCGCCGGCGCCGAGGGCGACGGCGGAGATGCCCATGCCGACGCGCGCGGGGGTGTTGGGCATGACGCGCACGACGCGCGCGCCCCCGCCGAGCGCCTCGCGCACCCGCGCGCTCGACGCGCCGGCCAGGATCGAGATCGCGACGCCGTCGAAGGCGCCCGCGCCGGCGTCGTGCAGCTCGCGCGCCACGGCGGCGAGGGCCTGCGGTTTGACGGCCAGCATGATCGACCCGCCCGGGGCAAGGGCGCCGATCGCGCCCGCGGCGCCCGTCGCAACGGCGCAGCCCTGCGACTGGGCCTTGGCGCGTCGGGCGTCGTCGGGCTCGGCCACGACGACCTCGGCGGGCTCGAGAACGCCGGATCGGAACGCCCCGGCGAGGATCGCGCTGGCCATGGAGCCGGCGCCGACGACGGCGAGGGTCAGGGGCTGGGATTGCGACACGGGCGGCGCCTCCGGGCGGATGGGTGCGTAGAGAAGTCAGGCCGGCGAGGGCTTCCGGGGAAGGTGGTCCGGTTCCGGCTGGTGCGAACGGCGGGATTGTGGCGCGAACGGCGCTTCGGCGCCGATGTTCGGCACATGCTCGGCTGATGCGTCCCGGCGGTTTCGCCGCGGGTACACTCCGGGCCCTGATCCCGCGAGGAATCATCCCCACCGATGGCCCCGACCCACGTTCTTGAATGCGAAAAACCGCTCCACGAGCTGGAGCGGAAGATCCAGGCCCTCGAAGCGCTGCTCGGGCCGGACGACGATCGGCGCACGCTCGACGCGGCCAAGGCCGAGTACCACGAGCGGCTGACGGAGATCTACCGCAACCTCAGCCCGTGGGACATCGTGCGGGTGGCGCGCCATCCGAAGCGGCCGCAGAGCCGGGACTACATCGACCTCATCTGCAAGGACTTCTGCGAGCTGCACGGCGATCGTCGGTACGGCGACGATCCGGCGATCGTGACGGGGTTCGCGCGGATCGGCTCGTTCCGGGTGCTGATCGTCGGCCACCACAAGGGACGCGACACCAACGAGAAGATCCAGTGCCACTTCGGCTGTGCGCATCCGGAGGGGTACCGCAAGGCGCTGGCGAAGATGCGCCTCGCCGAGAAGTTCGGCCTGCCGATCGTCACGCTCGTGGACACGCCGGGCGCCTACCCGGGCCTTGGCGCCGAGCAGCGCGGCCAGGCCGAAGCGATCGCGGTGAACATGCTGGAGATGTCGCGACTGCAGACGCCGATCGTCAGCGTCGTCATCGGCGAGGGCGGCTCGGGCGGCGCGCTGGGCATCGCGGTCGCGGACCGCGTCGCGATGCTCGAGTACGCGTACTACTCGGTGATCAGCCCGGAAGGATGCGCGGCGATCCTGTGGAAGACGGCGAACCAGGAAACGAACTCCGCGGCGGCGAAGTCGCTCAAGCTCACGGCGCGTGACAATCTCTCGCTCGGCATCGTCGACGACGTCGTGCCCGAGCCCATCGGCGCCGCGCACCGCGATCCTCGCGCCGCGGCGCAGAATCTGCAGACGTGGATCACCGATCGACTGCGCGAACTGAAGCGCTTCAAGCCGGCGAATCTGCCGGCGCGCCGGTACGACCGCTTCCGCAAGCTCGGCGTGTATCTCGAGGCGCAGGAGTCCGCCGGCGCGACGCGCGAGCGTGACGACGCGACGGAGCCGCCGGCGCGGCTGCGCGGCGCCGGGACAGCCCAGGCGTCGAGCTGACGGCTTGCCCACAACCGATCGGGGCGCCCGAACCGATTAGCCCAATGCTTTGACCCCGGGGATGGCTCTGGCTATCTTCCCGCCTTCCATCGCGGCGCCAGGACGGGGGATGACCCCTATACGGGGCCGCAGATCGGCCCGGAGAGCCAGCGCAGTGGCAAAGGCATCGGCGAAGAAGCCGGCGAAGGCGAAGTCGGGCGGGGCGAAGACCCCGGCCAAGAAGCCGCGCGCCGCGAAGGCGCCGAAGGCCAAGGCGGCGCCGAAGGCGAAGGCGTCGAAGTCCGACGCGGCCACCAAGAAGAAGGCCGCCACGAAGGACGCCAAGAAGGAATCGAAGAAGAAGACCGCCAAGGCGGCGACGGCGGCCAAGGACGCGAAGCAGCCCAAGGCGCCCAAGCAGCCGAAGGCGGCGGCGTCCAAGCCCTCCAAGGCCGAAACGGCAAAGTCCGCCAAGACCTCGAAGAAGGCTGCGGCGGAGAAGCCGGCGGCGGCCGCGGCGCCCGCGCCCGAGACGAAGACCAAGGGCAAGTCCAAGGGCGGCGCCAAGGCGGCGACGACCAAGGCCCCCGCGGCGCCGAAGTCCAAAGCCAAAGGCGAGTCGAAGTCCAAGTCCTCGAAGAAATCCGAGCCGGCCAAGCCCACGCGCCCCGAGCCGCGTCCGCTCTCTGAAGCGCTCGCCGCGGCCAAGCGCCTCGCGGCGGCCGCCGGGCTGGCGCCGATCCAGACCACTGCCAAGTCGGCCGACGTCGCGGCGAGCGAGAAGAAGCGCCTCACGAAGACCCCGCTCTCGAAGCCCGAGCTGCGAGCGTACCGCGAGCTGCTGCTCCAGAAGCGCGCCGAGATCGCCGGCGATGTGTCGAGCATGGAGACCGAGGCGCTCACCGGCGGCGGCAGCGGCTCGCTCTCGCACCTGCCTCAGCACATGGCCGATCAGGGATCGGACGTCTACGACCAGACGCTGTCGCTGGACCTCGCCGCATCGCAGCGCAAGCTGCTGATCGAGATCGACGCGGCGCTGGAGCGGATCGAGGACGGCACGTACGGCATCTGCGTCATGACAGGCCAGCCGATCGGCAAGGCGCGTCTGGACGCCAAGCCGTGGGCGAAGTACTCGATCGAAGCGGCCCGGATGCTTGAGCACCAGCCCTACCATCACTCGTGAGCGAGCCGCCGGCGGCCACTGTTGGCGATGCGCGCCTTAAGAGCGCCTGGTGCTCGCCCCGCGCGTGGAGCGCGCTGCTGATCGCCGTAATCGTCGGCCTGCTGCTCGATCTGGGGTCCAAGCACATCGCGTTCGAACGCATCGCCGGGCATCCGGTCACGATCGACCGCGCCGATGTGCTCGCGTTGCCGCCGGAGCGGATCAACGAGCTGATCCCGGATCACGGCGCGGTGACCGTGGCGCCGCACGTGCTGGACTTGCGGCTGGTGCTGAACCCCGGCGCGGTGTTCGGCGTGGGCGCAGGGCGGAGGGGGCTCTTCATCGGGTTTACGGCCGGGGCAATCGCGTTCGGGCTGTGGATGTTCGCGCGCTGGACGACGGCGCGGGACACGCTCACGCACGTGGGCATCGGCCTGGTGCTCTCGGGCGGGCTGGGGAATCTCTACGACCGGCTGGTCTTCGGCTGCGTGCGCGATTTCCTGCACCCGCTGCCGACGCTGCGCTGGCCGGGCGGCCGGCCGGTCTGGCCGTATGTCAGCAACGTCGCCGACGCGCTGCTGCTGATCGGCATCGCGATCGTGCTGGTGAAGCTGTGGCGCGCGGACCGGGCCGAGTCGTCGGCTGCGAAGGCGTCGGTCTAGCGGGCGCCGACGGCGCGCTGCTGCTTCGTGGCGCGATCGCGGAGCATGTCGATCATGTCACGGACTTCCTGGGCCATCCTCGAGTTGGGGAACTCGCTGATGATGCGCTCGCCGACCTCCAGCGCGTCGTGCCAGTGGCGGTCCTGGACGGCCAGCTTGAAGCGCACGCCGAGGTTGTCGCGCGCCTTGCCGATGACGCCGCGCGCGACCTCGCGGAACGGTTCGGCCTCGGCCTCGGTGAGGTACTGATCGAGCTCCTTCAAGATGCTCATCGCCTGCTCGATCTCGTCGCGTTGCGAGCAGAGGAGGAAGCGGCGCTCGAGGTCCTGCTTGTAGCGCTCGCGGGAGTCGGCGACGCGCTCGCGCAGGCGATCCACGCGATGGGACTCGGGGAAGAGACGCGTGATGCGCGCCGCTTCGGCGAAGGCGTCGGTCCACTTGCGGTGGCGGATGAGTTCTTCGAGGCCGCTGAGCGCCTGGATGACCTGCGCATCGCGCGACTGGGCGCGGACGCGCTCGATGCGGGCGCGGAACTCCTCGGCGTCGGCGCGGTAGCCGAAGCGGTCGGCGAGCTCCTGCACGAGGATCATCGCGGCGTCGTAGTCGCCGTCGGAGATGTCCTGCTCGATCGCGGTGCGGAGAAGATCTCGCTCCTGCTTGCGATGGAGGATGCGCTTCGCCGTCTCGGAGAGCCCGCCCTCGTGGCCGAGGCGCTCGATGGCGCGCGAGACGCGGTCGAAGGTCTCTCGAGAGGAAGGCGCGTGGGCGTCGGCCGAGGCGCGCAGGGCCATCGGGAAGAGGGCGATGGCGATGACGCCGCCGACGACGCCGACCTCGCGCAGGCCCGCGCGATTGCTGATGACCAGCGCAATGCAGAAGATCAGCACGCCGCCGTAGAGCACGAACACGGCCCACTGCGGGAGGATCAGGTCGCGTCGGGGCGCTTTGGCCTTGCTGGGCTTGGACTCGCTCGGCACGGCGCGGCTCCTTCCAGGATCGGCCCGGGCCTCGTGCCCGGGCACATGGCTCTTGATCGGACGCACGGGGCCTGCCCCGTGATCCCAAATGCGGCTTAGGACCCGGGGGTCGGGTCGCCGCAGTTGCGGGAGACGGGGACGAGGCAGAGGAATCGGAGTCCCTGCTCGCCCGCGCGGAACTGGTGCTCTTCATCGGCGGGGACGTAGACGACGTCGCCGGCGCGGATGGGGTTTTCCCGGCCCTCGAGCAGCACGGTCCCCCCACCGGCGACGATGAAGACCTCGTGCTCGTAGTCGTGGCTGTGGCGCGGCGAGTGGCCGCCGGGCGTGACCTTGAACTGCCGGAGCGCAAAGTTCGGCGCGCCGTCTTCTCGGCCGACCATGATGGCCATGGTGACGCCCTCGACCCCGGGCATCGCCGCGGGCGACATGGGGGTCTGATCGATGTTGCGGATCAGCGGCATGGGGGCTCCGGAATGGCGTTCGCGGCCCGACGCCGCGTCGAGAAAGTCTACCATGCGCCCGCATGACAGTCGCCCACCAAATGCCGCTTGTCGAGGGCTTTGCGCTCGGTCCCTTCGCCACGAACTGCTACCTGGTCCACTTGGGGCCGGGGGGCGAGGGGTGGATCGTGGACGCGTCGCACGAGCCCTCGCCCATGATCGACCGCGCTCGCCAACTCGAGCTGCGAATTTCGCAGATTCTCATGACGCACGCCCACGGCGACCACATCGCCGGGCTGGATGATGTGCGTGCGGCGTTTCCCGGAGTTCCCGTGCTGGGGCATCGGGCGGAAGCGGCGTTCTACGGCGATCCGAATCTGAACCTGAGCGCGGGGTTCGCGCCGGCGATCCGGACGGCCCCGCCGGACCGGATGCTGGACGGCGGCGAGACGATCAAGCTCGGCGAGACCGAGTGGCGCGTGATCCATCTGCCGGGGCACTCGCCCGGCGGGATCGCGTTCTACTGCGAGGCGGCGAAGATGGCGATCGCCGGCGACACGCTCTTCGCCGGTTCGATCGGGCGCGTGGACTTCCCGACCAGCGATCCCGCGGCGATGCGCGAATCGCTCCAGACGCTCTGCACGCTGCCGGACGACACCCGCGTGCTTCCCGGGCATGGCCCGACCACGACGATCGGGCGCGAGAAGAAGTCAAACCCGTACATCGGGGCGCGGCTCTGATGGACCCGCGGTTCGCGCGGCTTCCGTCGGCGCTCGAGAAACAGGCGCGGCGGATGCGCCTGGTCACGGATCGAGTGGAGGGCGGCGTGCCGGCGCTGCTGGCGCACCCGGACTGGACGACGCCGGCGCCGGTCGTCCTCTGGATGCACGGGCGCACGGTGCACAAGGAACTGGACCCGGGCCGGTACCTGCGCTGGCTGCGCGCGGGGATCGCGACGTGCGCGATCGACTTGCCTGGACACGGCGATCGATTGGACGAGGCGCTGCAATCGCCGCGCGAGACGATGCAACTCGTGGGACAGGCGCTATCGGAGGTGGACGCCGTCGTCGAGGCGCTGGCGGACCCGTCGTGGCGCGGCGTGTTCGATCTGGACCGCATGGCGATCGGCGGCATGAGCGCGGGCGGCATGGTGACGCTGCGACGGCTCTGCGACCCGCACCCGTTCCGCTGCGCGGCGGTGGAGTCCACCGCGGGCGACTTCTCGCAGATGCCCTATGAGGGGCTGCACGATTCCAAGCTGGTGGCGTCGCTCGACCCGATCCGGCACATCGACGGTTGGACGCCGATCCCGCTCCTGGCGCTGCACTCCGAGGCGGACGAGTGGGTGCCTGTGGGCGCGATCCGATCGTTCGTCGAGGCGCTGAGAGGCCGCTACGAAGGCGTCGGGGCGCGCCTGGAGGACGTGGAGCTCCACACCTGGCCCTCGACCGGGGCGCCGGCGGAGCACGCGGGCTTTGGACGGGTGGCGAACGACGCGAAGAACCTGCAGGTGGACTTTTTCGCGCGTCACCTGATCCCACATGCCGAGGCCTGAGCAGCGGCAACCGGCATTCGCGCGTCCGGTAGACTGAACAGAATCTTGACAGCCCGTTCGGCCGCCGGGCTTCTCGCGGCCTTCATCGAGGAGATTGCCGTGACTCAGAGAACCAAGGCGTCGTGGTTGTCGATGGTCGCCGGCCTGGCGATGGCCGCGAGCGCGCTGGCCGCGCCTCCGACGCAGGAACAGATCACCGGGGCCAACGAGGCGTTCAAGGCGAAGACGACCGAGCTTCGAGAAGCGAAGAACCTGACGGGCGAGACGTACGGCCAGGCGGCGGACGAGGCGTTGGCGGGCCTCGACTTCGCCGAGATGACCGCATCGCAGTTCAACGAGCTGTCGCGATTGATCGCGGCGAGCACGCGCACGGCCGAGGCCAAGGCGCGGCTCGAGACGCTCGCGAAGGACTCCTCCGCGGACGGCGCCGAGGCGGCGGTGCTCGTGGTCGTCATGACCGACGGCGAGGCGAGCGTCGAGGAGCAGGTCACCGTGCTCCGCACGGCGATGACGCACCCCGGCCTGCGCGATGCGCTGAGCGAGGGTCGCGGCGCCAATCTGCTGAGCCAGGTCGGCTTCGCGAAGGACGACGCCGTGCGCCAGCTCGTTCCCGAACTGCGCCAGCTCGGCTCGATGGTCGGCGGCGCCATGCCGGCGGTCGTCGTCGTGAACGGCCGCTACCTCTACAACGCGTTCCTCGACCTCGGCGATGAACACGCCGAGATGCGCGAGGAGATGCGCGGACGGCTGCTCCGCGCCACGCGCGAAGCGGCGGCCAAGGCGGAGGGCGCGGAGAAGACCCGTCTCGAGAACAATGCCCGCTTCCTCGGCGGCGCGTTCGCCAAGGGCGAGCTTCTCAATCATGCGGCGCCCGCGCTCACCGTGGAGTGGTCGAGCGACGAGAACATCGACGGTCTCGACAGCCTGAAGGGCAAGGTCGTGATCCTCGATTTCTGGGCGACGTGGTGCGGCCCGTGCATCCGCTCCTTCCCGAACGTCGCCGAGCTCGTCTCGCACTACGAGGGCTACCCGGTCGCGGTGGTCGGCGTGACGAGCATCCAGGGCGCCCACTACGGCGAGGGCGGCAAGATCGACTGCAAGGACGATCCGGCCAAGGAGCGTTCGCTCATGACCGGCTTCATGACCGAGAAGAAGATGACCTGGCCGGTGATCTTCACCGAAGAGGACGTCTTCAATCCGGACTTCGGCGTGAACGGCATCCCGCACGTGGCGATCATCGCGCCGGACGGCACGGTGCGCTACAACGGGCTGCACCCGTCGGGCGATCTCGCGGAGAAGACCGCGAAGATCGATGCGATCCTCAAGGAGTTCAACCTGACGGCGCCCCCGCCGCTCGCGAAGAGCGAGTGATCCGGGACGATCGATGATGATTCTGCAAGGGCGGGGCTTCTCGGAGCCCCGCCTTTTTTCGTGGCCGTTTGCCGCGCGGGCGCGCGATGGCGATGATCCACCCCGATGCTCCGACGCCTCAACCCGTTTCGCGGCCTGCCGAATGCGCGTGCGGTGTGGGCGTGGGGCATGTACGACCTCGCCAATCAGTCGTTCACGCTGCTGGTGACGACGGTCTTCTTCGGGATCTACTTCAAGACGATCGTCGTCGAGGATCCGACGCGGGGCGAAGCGCTCTGGGGAAGGTCGTTCTCGATCGCCAGCCTGATCGTCATCGCGCTCAGCCCATTGGCGGGCGCGCTGGCGGATCACACGGCGTCCAAGAAACCCTGGCTGATGGGGCTCGGCGGCGGGTGCATCCTGCTCACGGGGGCGCTGTCCATCGTCGGGCCGGGCGATGTGGCGCTGGCGATGACGCTCTACATCGCGGCGAACGTCTGCTTCATGCTCGGCGAGAACTTCCTCGGCGCATTCCTGCCGGAGATCGCGACGCGCAGCACGATGGGGCGCGTCTCGGCGACGGGATGGACGATGGGGTACCTGGGCGCGCTGATCTGCCTCCCGCTGGCGCTGCTGCTGCCGGGCGTGGCGAAGGGCGAGCCCGGCGGGTTTCGCGCGGTGTTCCTCTTCGCCGCCGCATGGTTCTTCATCAACGCGCTGCCGACGGCGCTCTTCCTGCCCGAGCGCGGACGCGTCGGCGAGCGCGTGTCGGGCGCGGGGCTGCTGACGGCCGGCTTTGCGCGGCTCGCGCAGACGGCGCGGGAGATCCGGCGATTCGGCGCGCTCGCGCGGTTCCTTGCGGTGTTCGTCGTCTATTCCTGCGGCGTGCAGGTGATCATCGTGTACTCGGCGGTCATCGCGCGGGACTACCTGCCGGATCAGCGGAGTCTGGTGCTCTTCATCTGGGCGCTCGCGGCGGTCTCGGGCGCGGGCTCGATCGTGACGGCGCTGGTGCAGGACCGCGTCGGTCATCGACGGGTGATCTCGGCGGCGCTGACGGTGTGGATCATCACGGCGCTCGGCGCCGCGGCGTTGCCCGCCGGCGGCGGCGGGCCGACCTGGGGATTCTGGCTGGTGGGGATCGGCGTCGGACTCGGCTTGGGCGTGATCGGATCGGCGAGCCGCGCGCTGGTGGGCGCGATGACGCCGGCGCACAAGGCGGCGGAGTTCTTCGCGTTCTGGGGGATCGCCTACAAGCTCGCGGGCGCCATCGGCCCCGCGGCGTTCGGCGAGGTGACGCTGCGCGCGGGGCGATCCGAGGCGCTGCTGATGGTCGCCGCGTTCTTCGCGCTCGGGCTCGGCGGGCTGTGGCTCGTGGATGTCGAGCGCGGACGGCGCGCCGCGGACGAGGCGGAGCAGGAGGCCGGCGCCGGCGCGGCGGACATCCGCGACGTCGCCGCGGCGCCGGGACGCACGCCGGACGTGCGATCGTCGGATTCCACCGGCATCTAGCCCGCGCGTCAGCGGATAGAGTCAGCGCATGACCACGATGCCCGGCGGCATGCCGCTCCTCCAGGTCCCCGACGCCCGCGGCCGCTTCGGCCCCTATGGCGGACGGTACGTGCCCGAGACGCTCATGGCGGCGCTGGAGCAACTGACGCACGCCTACGGCGCAGCGCGGGCCGATGCGACGTTCGGCGAGGAGCTTGAACGCCTGCTCGCGACGTTCGTCGGCCGGCCGACGCCGATCTACCCGGCGGCGCAGCTCACCGAGGAGGCCTGGCGTCGCGGCGGCAAGCGCGGGGCGACGATCTGGTTCAAGCGCGAGGACCTCGCGCACACCGGCGCCCACAAAGTCATCA
>JBGTSD010000052.1:0-21267 GCA_041940385.1 Phycisphaerales bacterium
AGATCGCCAACGCCTCCCTCAAGCCCGCCCTCGTCGCCCTCGGCTACTCCGACCGCCAGGTCGCCGACATCCTCGCCTACGTCCTCGGAACCCTCTCCCTCGACGTGCCCATGCCCGACGAGAACGGCTCCGAAGTCCGCGGCGGGCACAACAGCCAGACCCTCGCCGAGTTCCTCACCGCCCGCGGCTTCACCACGGGAGAACTCAAGGACATCGAGAACGCCCTCCCCGGCGTCTTCGAGCTGCCCTTCGCGCTCTCCGCCTGGTCGCTGGGCGATGAGATCCTCGAGCGTCTCAAGATCGACCCCGTCAAGGCCAAGGCCGACTCATCCTTCAACCTCCTCCGCCGACTCGGTCTCACCGCGTCGCAGGTCGAGCGCCTCAACGAGATCGTCTGCGGCACGCAGACCATCGAGGGCGCCCCGCACCTCAAGGCCGAGCACCTCGCCGTCTTCGACTGCGCGAACAAGTGCGGCAAGAAGGGCGAGCGCTTCATCGAGACCGAGGGCCACATCCGCATGATGGCCGCGGCCCAACCCTTCATCAGCGGCGCCATCAGCAAGACCATCAACCTCCCCAACGAAGCGTCGGTGGACGACATCATGAAGTCCTACCGCCTCTCGTGGGAGTTGGGCCTGAAGGCCAACGCGCTCTACCGCGACGGCTGCAAGCTCAGCCAGCCGCTGTCCTCAAAAAGCGACTCTTCAGCATCGGATTCCGGGCGGTCAGATACCGCCGCATCAGGAGTGGATGCAGCCGAAGTGCGAGTGCTGAACGAGGACGAGGATTCCGACGGCGTCGAGGAGGCGCGCGAGGAAGTGGCCGCCGGCGTCGCCAAGGTCGCCAAGGCCGCGAGCGCACGTCCCACGGTCGAGTCCAAGGCCGCGCTCGAGGCGCAGCTCAAGGCGCTCAACCGCCCGATGCGCCGACGCCTGCCCGACACCCGCCGCTCCATCACCCACAAGTTCAACGTCGCCGGCCACGAGGGCTACCTCACCGTCGGCCTCTACGACGACGGCATGCCCGGCGAGCTCTTCATCACCATGGCCAAGGAGGGTTCGACCACCGGCGGCCTGATGGACTCCCTCGGCACCGCCGTCTCCGTCGCGCTCCAGTACGGCGTGCCCGTCGAGTCGCTGGTCAACAAGTTCACCCACCAGCGCTTCGAGCCGGCGGGCATGACCACCAACCGCGACATCCCCTTCGCCAAGTCGCTCGTCGATTACATTTTCCGCTGGATGGGCATCCAGTTCATCGCCGGCTACCGCGACGCCAACGTCCCCAAGCGATCGACCGACGACGTCGCGCACTCCGCCGAACCGTCGGCGCGCATCGCGGCTCCCGCGCCGTCGCGCCTCCCCGCCGACGACGACCACGGCCTCAAGCTCGCCGCGCGTCCGACCGGCAAGCCCGCCGCAGCGCGCAGCGAATCCGCCGAGGAAGCGCAGCCCGTCGCCGTGTCCACACTGTCCGCCGCGATGCGCGACTGCCAGGGCGACGCCCCGGCGTGCGAGGTCTGCGGCACGATCACCGTTCGAAACGGCTCCTGCTACCGCTGCCTGAACTGCGGGCACAGCATGGGCTGCTCGTAAGCACGTCGGGAATTGATGACGCACGCCTCACGCACGCGTTCGACAGGAACCGAGCACGCAGTGAAACGCGAAACCGTCCATCCCGAGGGCTCGTTGCTCCGAACGGGCCTGAACACCGAGAAGGCGCCCCCGAGCGAACGTTCGCTCTGGTCGGCGAGAGGAAGGATCCCCGTCGCGCGGGCGAGTGAACGGATCGGCTCGCTCGCGCTGGACCCCGATGGGCGGCTTCACGGCCCGAGGCCACGGAGGCGCCGCCCAACGGAAAGCGACGACGCTCGGGGCGCCGACTCGGACCGACATCACGTTCTGTGCAAACCGACCCCCACCTGAAGGGCTGGCCCGCCGCGCAATGCGGCATGACGGCCGCCCTTCAACGCCCTGCCCCCGAGCGGAACCCACCTCCGCTCGGGGGTTTTTTCTTGAATGACCCCTCGGCCCTTCCGGGGTCCGGGGTCCGGGGGGCGGGTTAGATCTCCATCACTTCCTTCGTCTTCTCCGCGACCAGCGTGTCCACCTCGGACTCGTACTTCTTCAGGAGGTCCTGGATCTCGGTCTTCAGCGTCTCGATCTCATCCTCGGGGATGTGCGCGCCCGGCTGCTTGCCGAGCTGATCGGCGTGCTTGTTCCCGTCGCGACGCGCGTTGCGCAGCGTCACTTTGGTGTCCTCGCCGACCTTCTTCACGTGACCGGCAAGCTGCTTGCGCCGATCGCCCGACAGCGGCGGGATGTTGATGCGGATCTGCTTGCCGTCCACCATCGGGTTCAGCCCGAGGTCCGAGGACTCGATCGCCTTCCGGATCTCCGCCGTCGACCCCGCGTCGAACGGCTTGATCAGGATCTGCGTCGCCTCCGGAACGCTGATGGACGCCAGCGCCTTTAAGTCCGTCATCGAGCCGTAGTAGTTGACCTTGATGAACTCAACGAGCGCCGTGGACGCACGCCCCGTGCGCACGCCGCGGAGTTCGTTCTTCAGGTAGTCCACGGCCTTCGACATGGACTCTTCGGTTTCAAGGAGGATGCTGTCTGGCGTCATGGTTCTCGGACTCCGATCCGGCGACGCCGCCCCGGCCGGAGAGCCGTCGGACGCCGCGGCATGGCGAAAAGAGCGGGGGATTGTACGGCCTGTGCCGTCTGGATGCCCCTCCCCGACGCGTCGGCCCGGACTCCTTGCTCAAGCCGCGCCTTTCCGCTGGCTCCTGAGGGATCCTGGAGTAGATTCCAAGTGAGGCCCGCACGGGTCTCGACAAGAGAAGACCCGATGCTCAACAAAGCGATCAAAGCAGTTCGAAACGCGGCGTGCATGACCCTGGTCCTGTGCGCCCCGATCGCCCTCACCGGCGCCACCCCGTGCATCGACGCCATGCCCACGCACGACGTCGCGGTGAACGAGCCCTCATCGAACGCTGTCGCTGGTCTGCTCATCCCCGCGCGCACCCGCCTCATCATCGAGTACCGGCGCGTCGCCCTCGCCTGAGCGCTCCCTCCCAATGACGTAGAGTGTTCCCCGGCGCCGCGAGCCACGCGGCGCCGGAGCATTCGATTATGGAGCCCGGCTTTCTCTTCAACCGAATCGGCATCGCCCTCCTCCTCGGGTTGCTGGTCGGATTCCAGCGCGAGCACGCGGGACGACAGATCGCCGGCGTGCGCTCCTTCGCGCTGATCACGGTCCTCGGCGCGGTCGCCGCGGCCCTGTCGCACGAGCTCGGACCCTGGATCGTCGCCGCGGGCTTCTTCGGCGTCGCCACGCTCGCCGTCCTGCGGAGTCTGGCCCGTCGCGAGGCCGCCGCGGCCGACACTGGCGCCGCGACGCAGGCCGCGATGCTCCTGATGTACGCCGTGGGCGCGATGCTGATCCTCGGCAGCGCACCCGTGGCCGTCGCCATCGGCGGCGGCACCGCGGTGCTGCTCCAGCTCAAGCCCACGCTCCACGGCGCCGTCAAGAAGCTCAGCGAAGCGGACATGCGCGCCATCATGCAGTTCGCGCTCGTCTCCGCCGTCATCCTCCCCGTGCTGCCCGACGAGGAGTACGGCCCCTACAACGTCCTCAACCCGCGCCACATCTGGCTGATGGTCGTCCTCATCGTCGGCATCAGCATCGCCGGCTATCTCACCTTCCGCTTCCTCGGCGATCGCGTCGGTGTCCTCCTCGGCGGAATTCTCGGCGGCGTCATCTCGAGCACCGCGACCACCGTCTCGTACGCGCGGCGCACCGCCAACGCGCCCGGCGCCGTCGCCGCGGCCGTCGCCGTAGTCATGATCGCCACGGCCGTCAGCTACATCCGCGTCCTCGTCGAGGTCTCCGCCGTCGCCCCGACATTTTTCAAGCACGCCGTCGGACCGATCGCCGCGCTCGGCGTCCTGACCGCCGCGCTGGGGCTGCTCTTCTGGTGGCGCAAGCGCGACGGCGCCGAGGGCGTTCCCGAGCCGAAGAACCCGTCGGAGCTCAAGGCCGCGCTCGTCTTCGCCGCGGTGTATAGCCTCGTCCTGCTGCTCGTCGCCGCCGTGCGCGACCGCCTGGGCGAGGAGGCGCTCTACATCGTCGCGCTGATCTCCGGCGGCGTGGACATGGACGCCATCACACTCTCCGTCTCGCGCATGGTCGCCGACGAGCGGCTCGACGGACAGACCGCGTGGCGCTACCTGCTCGTCGCGGCGTCGTCGAACATGCTCTTCAAGACCGCCTTCGCATTCGCCGTCGGCGCGCGACAGCTCGGCATGTGGATGGCCGCGCTCTTCGGCATCTGCACCGCTGCGGCCGTTCTGATGATCCTGTTCTGGCCGGCGACCCTCATCGCCGGCGGGTGAGCTAGTCGAGGAGCTTCTCGAAGATCACCAGGTTCTCGCTGCGGTCCGGGTCCCAGCGGATGCCGACGATGTCGAAGCCCGCCGAGATGCCGAACTGCAGGAACGGGCGATGACGGTTCTGGCACTCGAAGCGGATGGAGGAATAGCCCTCCGTCCGCGCCCAGTCGATCGCCGCGTTCATGAGCTGCGACGCCACGCCCATGCGGCGCATCTCCGGCGCCACGCCGCAGAGCCACGAGAAGAATGTCGAGGGCTTCAGCTCGAAGCCGACCAGGAAGCCGACGGCGTCGTTGTCGATGCGCGCAACCAGGACCAGCGTGTTGTGCCGGCCGAGGAATCGGCGCGCGAAGAACTCCGGCGTCCGCTCGGGGCGGAAGACGTTGTTGTAGAGGTGCGACAGCGTCGCCGTGTCGCTGGGGCTCAATCTGTCGATGACGACGTTCGCCATGATGGGAAGTCTGATCGACGCTTTGCGGGCGTCAAACGAATGCAAGATGCGTGCGCGACTTTCTCCCTGTCGCATGCCCGGCGACCGGTCCGATTATCCGGACGCCGGACCGGAGCGCTGCGAACATCCTCCGGCGCGAGATTATTCGCACCATGCCCCCGCCGGTTGCAGGTGAAGAAGGCCTTACGCCCGGGACATGTACGAGCCATCCGCCGTGGAGATCTTCAGGGTCTCCCCGATCTCGATGAAGGCGGGGACGCGGGTCTTCAGCCCAGTCTCCATCGTCGCCTCCTTGAGCTGGTTCGTCACCGTCGCCCCCTTGATGCCGGGAGGGGTGTCCGTCACCGTCAGCTCCACAGAAGTGGGCATCTCCACCAGCACCGGGCGGCCGTCGTGCACCAGCATCACGACCTTCGTGTTCGGACGCAGGTACAGCTTGCCGTCGCCCATGAGATCGTCGTCCAGCGTGAGCTGATCGAACGTCTCGTTGTCCATGAACGTGTGCCCGGTGTTGTCGGAGAAGAGGTACTCCATCTCGCGACGATCGAGGTTCACCACGTCCACTTCGTCCGCCGAGCCCAGACGCTTCTCGAGCTGATTGCCCGTCAGCACGTCCTTGATCTTGATCTGGATGAAGGCGCGCAGGTTGCCCGGCGTGCGATGCTCGAACTTCGTGATGACGAACAGCTTGCCGTCAAACTTGCAGGCAAGACCGGGGCGGAGTTGGGTGGCCTTCATGGGTCGAATTCCGTGAGGTGGCGCTCGAGTTCGGGCGTCGGTTGGGTTTGGGGGAGGCGATTGTAGCGGCCGGCCCCCGCCGGTCGAGCCCGTCCGAATCCTCGTCAGCCCCGCGGCTTGCGCGCCTCGATCGTGGCCGACGCCGCGTACCGCCCCGCGCCCGCGCCGGGCAGCCATTCGTCGATCATCGACCGGCTCTCCTCGCGCAAGGAAATCCGAACATCCTCGAACCCGCACGCCTCCATGATCGCGCGAAGCTCGTCCACGTGGGCCGCGCCCGAGATGCACCCCGTCAACGCGTCCACCTGCCGCTTGAGTTCCTCCGGCATCGCCGCCGTCGCCACGACGTCCGACACCGCGACGCGCCCGCCCGGACGCAGGGCACGGAAGACCTCGCGGAACACCGCCGGCTTGTCCGGCGAGAGATTGATCACGCAGTTGGACATCACGACATCCACGCTCGCGTCCGCCACCGGCAGCGATTCGATCTCGCCCAGGCGAAACTCGACGTTCGTGTACCCGCCCTTCGCCGCATTCTGCCGCGCCTTGCTCAGCATCTCCGGCGTCATGTCCACGCCGATGACCTTGCCATTCTCTCCAACCTGGCGCGCCGCGAGGAAGCAGTCGAACCCGCCGCCCGAGCCCAGGTCCAGCACCGTTTCGCCCGGGCGCAACGCGGCGATCGCCTGCGGATTTCCGCAACCCAGCCCCATGTTCGCGCCCTCCGGCGCGGCCGCGATCTCTTCCGTCGAGTACCCCATCTTCGCCGACATGCCCGGCACAAGTGCTTCCGGCGCGCCGCAGCACGACGGGCCGCAGCACCCACTCGAACGCTCCGCCACCTTCGCGTACGCGCTGCGCACCTCGCTCCGAACCGCGTCCGCGCCCGTCTGTGACTGCGTCGCCATGGTCAACCTCTGCTTTCCGCCGCGTCCGCGGCCGTGAGTTCTGTGAGCAATCCGCGCAGCTCGTCCAGCGCCGACGCGTCCACGCCGCACTCGATCCGCTGGCCGTTGCGCTCCATCCGGATCAGTCCCGCCTGACGCAACTCGCGGAAGTGATGCGAGAGCGTCGAGGGCGCAATGCCGAGGTTCGCGCCGAGTTCTCCTACGCACGCGGCGTACTGCTCCTCCGTCGTGTCGCAGCACGACCCGGCGCCGCAGCACTCGATCAGCCGCAGGTAGATGCGCAGGCGGTGGGGGTGGCCGAGGGCCTTGAGCCGCGCGGCCGTCCGCTCCACCCGTTTGTCAGTTCGAGACTTCGACATATATCGAAGTATTGCGCCGATCGCAGTTGTTGTCAATCGGACCGAACCAGAATGCTCGAAATTCCGCTCCCCAGGCCGGATCTAGCGGGCCGTTTCGGCCCCGACCTTGAGCTCGACCAGCGTCTCCCGGGCCGGCGCGGTCTCGACGTGCAGCCGCTTCGCCCGGTGCCTGGACCAGTCCGTGACGGCCAGATCGGGGCAGCGCCCGTCCATGCCGGCGAGGGCCGCATCGTGCGTGCGCAGGATGTCGTACGAGTTGTCGCGCTGCGCCGGCGTGAAGCCCGCGTCGCGGATCAGGCGGCACAGCACCGCCTCGTTGAGGCAGTACGTCGTCCCCGCCGACGACACCACGTTCTCCTCCATCATCACCGACCCCATGTCGTTCGCGCCGAAGTACAGCGCCGTCTGCCCGACGTGCGGCCCCATTGTCACCCACGACGATCCGATCGAATACACATTGTCCAGCATCAACCGGCTGACCGCCTGTGTGCGCAGGTAGTCGACCGCGCCGCTCATCCGCAGCCGCCGGCCGAACTCCGCGTGCGCCTTCGGATCACCGTCGCCCGCGAGCGTCGCCACGACGTCGCCCGGGAACGGCGCGCCGAGTTCACCGTCGCGCTGGCCCCATTCCTTGAGCCGACCCAGCGGCGTGTTCTCGCGCTGGAACGGCCACGAGATGAACGCCTTGTAGTGCCCGCCCGGGCGCACGCGGCCGTGTTCATCCTCTACGCCCCCGCCGAACTCGCGCACCGCCCGGTCCTGCCAGTCACGCACGAGCGCCATGTGGTGGACGCGGTCCGCGTGCCCCTCGATGTGCCCGAACATCATCGTCGCGCTCGTGAACATTCCGAGCGAGTGCGCCACGTACATCACCGTCAGCCACGATTCCGCGTCGCACTTGCCCAGGCCGATCTTCCGGCGCACCGGATCGGCGAAGATCTCCCCGCCCCCGCCCGGCAAACTGTCGAGCCCCGCCTCGCGCAGGCGCACCATCACCCAGCGCACCTTCTCCTCGAACGTCGCGCCCGGCGGATCGAAGAAGTGCACGAACTCGACGAATTCCGGCGGCGAGAACCCGTGCACGTGCACGTGCGGGAAGCGCGACTTGATGCCGCGAAGGAGTTCGAGATACCACTCGAGCGGCAGCGCCGGGTTCATCCCTCCCTGCATCAGGATCTGCGTGCCGCCGATGGCCGAGAGCTCCGCAATCTTCTGATAGAGCGCCTCGTAGTCGAGCGTGTACGCGTCGTGATCGTCCGCGTCGCGCCGGAACGCGCAGAACGTGCACTTGGCCGTGCAGACGTTCGTGTAATTGATGTTGCGATCGATGACGTACGTGCGCAGCGTGTCGCCGTGCACCGCGCGGCAGCGCGCATCCGCCCATCGCGCCAGCGTCACCAGCGGCGCCTTCGTCAGGAGATCAAGCCCCTGCGCCGCCGTCAGCCGCGCCTCGCCCGATGCGACCGCCGCGAGCAGCCCGGGGTCCTGCGCATCAACGGACGAATGGGTCGGAATTTCGCGCATCATCTTCATCGGGCGTCGGTCCCCTTTGGGCAGGGCCCATTGTTCCGATTCCGGGCCGTCGATGCTTTCAGAAATCATTGAAAATAATACCGCTCCGGCCTCGTCCGGGCCAGACGGGGCGGGCTACTTCCGCGGGTGGTGCTTCTGGATGACCTCGCGCAGCCGGCGCTGGTCCACGTGGGTGTAGGTCTGCGTCGTCCCGATGTCCGCGTGCCCCAGAAGCTCCTGCACCACCCGCAGGTCCGCCCCGCCCATCAGGAGATGGGTGGCAAACGAGTGCCGCAGCATGTGCGGGTGCACCTTGCTCAGCCCCGCCGCCGCGGCGTTCTTGCGCACGATCTGCCACACCGCCACTCGCTCGAGCGGCCGGCCCGTTCGCGATAAGAGCAGTCGCCCCTTGGACTTAGGTTCATCGTCATCGCGCACGAGCCGCGGCCGACACTCCTTCAGGTAGTCCCCGACGGCCTGCATCGCCGGCTTGCCAATTGGCACCAGCCGCTGCTTGTCGCCCTTGCCGATCACGCTCACGACTCCGAGCGTCTCGTGGACGTCCTTCACCTCGATCCGCCCGACCTCCGACGCCCGCAGGCCGCAGGCGTACATCAGCTCGAGCATCGCGCGGTCCCGCATCCATAAAGGAGGCGCATCGTCGTCGGCGTCCTCGTCCGGGCGTGGCGCCGCGAGCAGCTTCGCCACCTGCCGCGGCGAGAGCACCCCCGGCAGCTTCTTCCACCTCGTCGGCTGGTCGAGCACGTCCGCGGGGCTCTCGCCGACCCGTTTTTCCGCCTGAAGCCAGCGGAAGAAGACCTTGATCGTCGCCAGGTGCCGCGCGACGGACGAGCCCTCCAGCTTCCGCTCGCTCCGCAGCGCCGCGAGATGCTCGCTGAGGTGCGTGGGCCGGACCTGCTCCGGCGACCGCACGCCGCGCTCCTCGAGGTCATCGAAAAGGTCCCGCAGGTCTCGCCCGTAGGCCTCCAGCGTCGCCGGGCTCAGGCCGCACTCCACCCGCAGGTACGCCGCGAACGCCCGCGCCGCGTCGTCGAGCGCGGTGGGCTTCTTCTCCGGCTTGGGTGTCGTGGCGGTGCGTGGCAAGCGACTACGCGCATCGGCTGCGCGGCCTTGTCCGCCGCACTTCCCGGCATGCCCTGCGCCTAACCCCCAATCGATGCGCAGTCCGTGCGCCGCCCCTCCCGCGAAACCCCGCGCCACGCGCGGCACGCGGGTTGTGGTGCTTCCGCCGACACGTAGGCAGGAGGCCGAACCGTGCGCATCGCAGACACCCCGTGGCCGGTGGGGGATTCCACCGCCGCGAACCAGCCCGCAGACCTTGGCGCCCGCTGCATCGGAGCGCGGCTTGTCGCCATGGCCCGCGCCGCCGCCGCGATGCACCAGGCCGAAGTCGCCCGACGCCAAGGCGCGAACTCGGCCACGCACGCGGCAGTGGGGGAGGCCCGCTCATGAACTACGGCCTGTACCTCTCAACCTCCGGCATGATGACCAAGGCGCACGCGATGGACGTGCTGTCCAACAACCTCGCCAACGTCAACACCGTCGCCTTCAAGCCGGACCGCTCGGCCATCATCCAGCGCGACCCCGCGCGGATCGAGGACGGCGTCATGCACCTTCCCTCCGACCGCCTGCTCGAGCGCCTCGGCGCCGGCTCGCTCGCGGGCCCGACGCGCCCCGACTTCACGCCCGGCTCGCTCAAGTCCACCGAGGCGCCCTTCGACCTCGCGATCGAGGGCGACGGCTTCTTCATGGTGCGCACCGGCCCCGACGAGGCCGACGTTCGCCTGACGCGCGACGGGCGCTTCGCCCTCGACGCCGACGGCCGCCTCATCCGCGCCGCCGACGGCCGCGCCGTGCTGGATGGCTCCGGCGCCGAAGTGCTGCTGGACCCGACGCTCCCCGCGAACATCGACGCCACCGGCGCGATCAGCCAGGACGGCGACATCGTCGCGAACCTGGCGGTGGTCTCGCCGATCTCGACGGATGCGATCATCAAGGACGGCGCGAACCTCTTCCGCTTCGCGGGCGAGGACACAACGACCAACCCCGCGACCGGGCGCGTGCGCCAGGGCATGGTCGAACAGTCCGGCGTCGATCCGGTGCGCACGCTCACGACCATCATCGACACGGCGCGCGCCTTCGAGCGCAACGCCCGCATGATCCAGATCTTTGACCAGGGCATGTCCCGCGCGATCAACACCCTTGGCCGCGTCGGCTGACGCTGAAGGAACTTCTCATGGCGATCGTCGCACTCCAGTCCGCGTCCACCGGCCTCTCGGCCCTGAACACCAACCTCGACGTCATCTCGA
Source organism: Phycisphaerales bacterium (assembly GCA_041940385.1). Taxonomy (GTDB): domain Bacteria; phylum Planctomycetota; class Phycisphaerae; order Phycisphaerales; family UBA1924; genus JACVCK01. Next base: position 10,693 of record JBGTSD010000052.1, read on the forward strand.
ACAATCTCGCCAACGTCAACACCACGGGCTTCAAGGGCTCGCGCGTGAATTTCCAGGACCTGCTCTATCAGGAGAAGGCGCAGCCCGGCGTCGAGAACGCCAACGGCGACCAGCGCCCCACCGGCCTCTACGTCGGCCTCGGTGTGCAGGTCTCCGGCACGCAGGTGAGCTTCGAGCAGGGCTCGCTCATCAGCACCGGCCGCCCCACCGACATCGCGATCGACGGCAACGGGTTCCTCCAGGTCACCGTCGAGCCCGATCGCGCCGCCAACGGCATCGCCTACACCCGCGCCGGCGCGCTCACGCTGAATTCCGACGGGGAACTCGTGCTCGCCAGCGATCAGGGCCGGCGCATCGAGCCCGCGATCACGATCCCCGAGAACGCCGAGACCATCGACTTCCAGACCACCGGCGAAGTCTACGTGACCGTCCCCGGTGAGCCCGAGCCGCAGCTCGTCGGCACCATCGAACTCGCCACCTTCATCAACGCCGCCGGCCTGTCGCAGATCGGCGAGAACCTCTTCGGCGAGACGCAGGCCAGCGGACCGCCCATCGTCGGCCAGGCCGGCGAGGACAACCGAGGCCTGATTCGCAGCGGCTTCCTCGAGGGCTCCAACGTCGATCCGACCAAGGAACTCATCGAGATGATCCGCACCCAGCGCGCCTTCGAGATGAACTCGCAGACCATCCGCACCGCCGACGAGATGCTCCGCACCGTCTCCCAGCTTGCCCGCTAAACCATGATCCGCACCCTCCTCGTCATCGCGCTCGCCCTGACGCTCGGCGTCGCCACGCTCGCCGGCGAGATCACCCTGCGCCCCGGCGCGCGCGTCGCCCCCGGCGCCACGATCTCGCTCGCCGACGTCGCGGACCTTTCCGGCGCCGACGCCGAAGCGCTCGCCGACGCAACCATCCTGACGCTCGCCGATGGCGCCAAGCGCGCCTCGATCGAGCCCCGCGATGTCCGCGCCGCGCTCGACGAACGCAGCGTCAACTGGGGCCGCCTCACGCTTCGCGGCGCTCGGTGCGAGATCGTCGTCATCCAGCCCGCCGAAGAGAAGCCCGCGCCCCGCGCGCCGGCCCCGGCGCCGATCGATCCCATGCAGCCGATCGATCCCGCGGCGCCCTCCACCGTCCGCACCATCGCCGGCGCGACGCTCGCCCGGCTCTTCAGCGTCCAACTGACGGATCTCAAGGTCGCGTTCGACGAATCCGCCCGCGCGCTCCTCGACACGCCCGCCTATGGCCGGCGCGTCCAGATCCAGCCCGCCGCGGCGCCCAGCGGTTCGCGCATTCCGCTGAATGTCTGGATCTACGACCACGACCGCGTCGTCTCGTCCGGACAGATCCGCGCCGACGTGCTGGTCCGTCGCACCGCCGTCGTCGCCTCCGCCGCGCTCTCGCGCGGGCAGGCGATCTCGGCGGGCGACGTGTCGCTCGAGACGATGTGGCTCGAGCCCGACGCCGGCTCGCCGATCGACACGCTCGACGATGCCGTCGGCCTCGTCTGCCGCACGCGCATCCCGGCGGGCACGACGCTCCGCGCCGATCACCTCGAGCGACCCCTCGTCGTCCGCCGCGGCGATCTGGTGACGGTCCACTGCATCTCCGGCGGCATCGTCGTGAAGTCGCCCGCCCGCGCCCTCTCCGACGGGCACGACGGCGAGGTCATCGAGTTCCAGGTGGACAAGTCTCGCCGGCCGTTCCTCGCGCGCGTCAACGGCGCAGGCCGCGCCGTCATGGTCATCAGCGCCGAACCCGGCCCCACGGAGCAGCACCGATGAAGCCCGTCCGCATGTCGATCGCGCTCCCGCTGGCCCTGGCCTCCGGCGTCGCCGCGGCCCAGAGTCTCTTCCAGCAGCAGGTCATGCCCCCCGCGCCGCCGACCGTCGAGGGCGCTCCCGGGCAGGACCCTGTGGTCAACCCCGTCGCCGATCTGAGCGGCGTGAGTCTCTATGCCGTGCAGCCGCCCAGGCCGCGCACGGTGAAGATCCACGACCTGGTCACGATCATCGTGAACCAGTCGAGCAAGATGACCCACGATCAGTCGCTCGACACCGACAAGAAGGTCACCGAAAAGGCCGCGGTCCAGGCGTTCATCGACTACACGCTCCTCCTGAAGGAGCTGCAATTCCGCTCGTCCACGTCCACCAACCTGCCGGAGATCAACGTCACCGGCCAGAACAAGTTCGAGGGCGAGGGCGAGTTCGAGCGCGAGGACCGGATCACGGCGCGGATCACCGCCGAGGTCATGGACGTCAAGCCCAACGGCACGATCGTCCTCGAGGCCCGCACCGTCGTCACGACGGACAAGGAAACCCAGACCATGCTCCTCAGCGGCGTCTGCCGCATCGAGGACATCACGGACCAGAACACGGTCCAGTCGACGCAGCTCTCCGACCTGCGACTCGAGACGCGCCACACCGGCGACGTCAAGGACGCCGCGAAGAAGGGCATCCTCACCCGCATCCTCGAGGGCATTGTCGCCTTCTGACATCTCCCGGCGCGGCCCGCCGGTTGCGACGGAGTCCACCGATGGCCGAACGTCCCCGCATCTCGCGTGTCCTCGGCGCTCTGATCCCGGCAATCGCTGCGCTCGCCGCGCTGCTCCTGCCGAACGAAGCGCACGCCGTGAGTCTTCAGGAGCTCGTGCGTCTCAAGGGCCAGGGCAAGAGCGAGCTGCGCGGCTTCGGGCTCGTCATGGGGCTGCCCGGCACCGGCGACTCGGGGCAGGACCTCGTCGTCGCGCGTCCCCTCGCGCAGCTCCTTCAGAACGAAGGCAACCCGATCGCCGATCTCGACGAGCTGGCCAAGTCCAAGAGCGTCGCGCTCGTCATGGTCACCTGCGAGATCCCCGAGACCGGCGCCCGCGCCGACGATCAGGTGGATTGCTACGTCTCCGCCATCCACAACCCCAAGAGTCTCGAGGGCGGCAAGCTCTTCCTCGCGCCCCTGCGGGGCCCGCTGCCGGGCCAGGGCGTCTTCGCCATGGCCTCGGGACCGCTCATCATCGAGGGCGGAAACACCCGCGCCGGGCGCATCCGCGGCGGCGCCAAGCTCGTCCGCGACGTGCCCATGCCGACCATCGCGGAAGACGGCTCCGTCACCCTCATCGTCGATCACTCCGTCGCCAACTGGACGACGTCGCAGCTCATCGCCAGCACGATCAATCAGCACCGCCTCGCCTACGACGACCGCGCCCCCGACATCGCCTTCGCCGTGGACGAGCGCACCGTGCACGTGGTGATCCCGACGGAAGAGCGCCCCAACCCCGCCAACTTCCTCGCGGACATCCTCAGCATCCGCTTCGACCCCTCGCTCATCAGTCTCCCGGCGCGCATCGTCGTGAACGAGCGCGAGGGCGCCATCGTCGCCACCGGCGACGTCGAGATCAGCCCCGTGCTCATCACGCACGGCCAACTCGTCATCACGACGGCGACGCCCCCGCCGATTCCCACGCCGCAGAACCCACTCATCGAGCAGAGCCGCTGGACCGTCGTCGAGACCGCGGCGCGTCCTTCGGAGGGCGCGCGCCTCCAGGACCTGCTCAGCGCCTTCCGCCAGCTCGACGTCTCTGTGGACGACCAGATCGCCATCCTCAATCTCCTGCGTCGCAGCGGCAAGCTGCACGCCGAGATGATCGTCGACTGATCATGAACGCCATCGACTCCATCCTGCCGCTGAGCAGCCCGGTGTACGCGACCTCGTCCGTGACGCAGTCGCTCGATCCGCGCGGCTTCGAGGCCGCCCTCGCCGGCGCCCGGAACGCCGATCAGCGCGTCCTCGAGGCGCAGGAAGCGGCGCAGGACCTGGTCTCGATCGCGCTCGTCCAGCCCGCGCTCAAGTCGCTGCGCGATTCGAGCATGGCCGCGCCGCCCTTCGCCCCCGGGCACGCCGAGCGCACCTTCGGCGCCTTCCTCGACGCCGAGATCGCCCGCAATGTCGCCGGCGCCGGCGCCAACAGTCTTGTCGACGCCATCGCGCGGCGCATGACGGAGCTCTCCGAGCGCCTCGGCTCGCATCAGCACGACCTGCGCCGGCCGGAGGTGGACACCCATGGTTGATGCACGCCCCCGCAAGCCCGATCCGCTCGCCGTCGCGCTCGAGGACGTTCTGCGCAAGCTGACCGCCGAGCACGAACGTCTCGCGAAGACCTCGCAGCGCCGCCGCCAGGCCATCGCCCGCGCCGACGCCGAGGGCATGGCCGCGTGCATGACCGAAGAGAGCGACATTGCCGGACGCGTCGCGGCGATCGAGCAGGAGCGCGAAATCCTCGTGCAGCGCGCCATCGAGCGCTTCGGCCGCCCCGCCGATGCGCCCGCCGATTGGCGCCCCACGATGTCCTGGATCGCCCTGCGCCTCGACGAGCCCGACGCCTCGCGCCTCGCCGCGCTCGCCGGCGCGCTGCGCGAACTCATCGAACGCCTCCGCACCGAGCGCCAGGCCGTCCGCGACGCCGCCGAATCGCTCGCCGGCCACATGCGCGGCCTGATCCGCGCCGTCGAACACCGTCTGAATCACTCCGGCGCGTACGGCCGGCGCGGCCTCGTCCATGCGGGCCCCGCCGTGTTCTCCGCCCTGGACCTCACCACATGAGCCTCAGCGCATCGCTCCAGATTGGTCGATCGGCGCTGACCGCCAGCCAGCTGGCCATCCAGGTCGCCGGTCAGAACCTCGCCAACGCCGCGACGCCCGGGCACAGCCGCCAGGTCGCGCGCATCGTGTCGCTCGGCACGTCGACGACCGCGGGCACGGTCAGCGCCGGGCGCGGCGTGCAGGTGCTCGAGGTCATGCGCCAGGTGGACACCGCGCTCCAGGCGCGCCTCGAAGACGGCGTCTCGCGCGAGCAGGCAGCTCTGATCGATCAGCAGATCCTCTCGCAGATCGAGGGCATCCTCAACGAGCTCACCGACACCGATCTCTCGAGCGAACTCACCAAGTTCTTCAACGCCTTCTCCGAGCTCGCGAACAATCCCTCCGCCACCGAAACGCGCGCCGTCGCGATCGAGCAGGGCTCCGTCCTCGCGTCGTTCGTCCGCGGCCTGCACGCCGATCTCGCCACGCTGCGTTCGCAGATCGACTCGCAGATCGCCACCCGCGTCAACAAGGCCGACGAGATCCTCACCGAGCTCGCCTCGCTCAACGACGCCATCGTCGCCTCCGAGCAGGGCATCGGCAACGCCAACGAACTCCGCGATCGGCGCGATGCGCTCGTCCTCGAGCTCAGCGGCCTGATCGACATCTCCACGATCCAGCAGCCCAACGGCGCCATCGACATCCACGTCGGCTCGACGCCCGTGCTGCTCGCCGGCTTCTCGCGCGGCCTCGGCTTCCGCCAGGAGACCGTGGACGGCGAGCTCTCCGCCGTCGTCTACGTCAAGAAGACTGACCAGGAGCTCAACCTCACGACCGGCAGCATCGGCGCCCTGCTCCAGCAGCGCGAGAACAGCGTCAACTTCGTCATCGACGATCTCGACACGCTCGCGAGCAACCTCATCTTCGAGGTCAACCGACTGCACTCCTCCGGCGAGCCCGTCGCGGCGCTGACCGATCTCACCGGCGACCGCCCCGTCGTCGGCGCCGATCAGACTCTCGCGCTCAACGATCCGACGAACAATTCGTTCAGCCGCCTGCCCTTCGCGGCGACCAACGGCGCCTTCAACGTGATCGTCCGCGACTCCGCCGGCAACGAGATCGTCACCCGCATCGAGATCGACCTCGACGGCATCGACAACACCGGCGCCGCGGGCTTCGCCGACGACACCTCGCTCGACGACATCCGCGCCGCGCTGGACGCCATCCCGAATCTGAACGCCGAGATCACGCCGTCCGGCCGCCTGCGCGTGTACACCGACAGCGGCTTCGAGGTCTCCTTCTCCGACGATTCCTCCGGCGCGCTCGCGGTGCTGGGCATCAACACGTACTTCACCGGCACGGACGCCGCGGACATCGCCGTCCGCGACGAGCTCAAGTCCCAGCCGCTGAACCTCGCCGCCGGCCGCCAGCGCGACACCAACGAGGTCGCCCTCGCGATCTCCGCGCTGCGCGACACACCGGTCTCCGGGCTCGGCAATCTGACGCTCCGGAATGCCTGGCTGACCACGGTCGAGCGCATCGGCGTCGAGGGCGCCGCGGCCAACACCCGCGCCGAGTCGGCAAAGCTCGTCCGCGAGAGTCTCGAGGCGCAGCGCGCCGGCGTGAGCGGCGTGAGCATCGACGAAGAGTCGTTGAACCTCCTGTCCTTCCAGCGCCAGTACCAGGGCGCCGCGCGATTCATCACCGTGATCGACGAGATGCTCCAGACCCTGATCTCGCTGGTCTAAGCCCATGAGCAGCATTCCCGCCAACCTGGCCCGCGTCCCGAACCTCCTGGTGACCAACGCCGCGCTGTCGAGCATGTCGCGGACGGGCATCGATCTGCTCAAGCTCAACGAGCAGATCGCCACGGGCTCGTCGCTGCTGCGGATCAGCGACGACGCGGTGCGTTCGTCGGTGGTGCTCGTCCTCGACGAGCGCCTCGAGAACACCGGCCAGCGTCTGCGCAACCTCGACCACGCCCGCGCGCTCCTCGACACCGCCGACCAGGCGCTGCTCGACGCGCGCGACCTCGCCGTCGAGGCCCAGTCGATCGCGTCCTCGCAGATCGGCATCGGCTCGGACTCGACGACCCGCGCGAATCAGGCCCTCGTGATCAATTCGATCCTGCAGGAACTTGTCGGCGTCGCCAACCGCTCCTTCGCGGACGTGCACGTCTTCGCCGGCGGCACGTCCCCGCGTCAGCCCGTCGAGTCCTTCCTCGGCGGCTACCGCTACACCGGATCGGGCGAGGGCCTGCGCACCGACCTCGGCGCCGGGCTCGAGTTTCCCGTCACGCTCAGCGGCGAGGAGGCCTTCGGCGCTCTCTCGGCGCGCGTCCAGGGCGATGTCGACCTCAACCCGCAGCTCACCCTCGCCACCCGGATCGCCGACCTTCGCGGCGCCCGGCAGCTCGGCGTCTCCCTCGGCCAGATCGACGTCACCATCGACAACGGAACCCCGGTCACCATCCAGGTCGACCTCTCCAACGTCGAGAACGTCGGCGACGCCCTCCATCGCATCGAGTCCGCCATCCGCGCCGCCGATCCCGCGGCCCTCGACGGCGCGTATCCGAACTCCACCGTCACCGGCGAGCGGCTGACCATCGACGTCGCCGCGGGCTACGACATCACCTTCGCCGACGTCGGCGCCGGCACCACGGCGCAGGACCTCGGCCTCGCCGGCCATACCTATCAGGACGGCGTCAACCAGACGAACCAGAACGCGGCGCAGGACCTTGACCCGCGCCTCTCGAACCTGACCCGCCTCGGCGACCTGAACCCCGCGACGGCGATCGCCTACGGCGACATCCGGTTCCGCAACGGGACGGTGCAGGGCATCGTGACGACCAACGCCGCGATGACCCTCGGCGAGTTCAAGGCCCGCGTGGCCTCGCTGGGCCTGGGCGCCCGGGCGGAGATCAGCGCCGACGGCCGGTCGATCGACATCGTCAACGAGGTCTCCGGTCTCTACATGAGCATCGAGGAGGTCGCCGGCGGCACGGCCGCGACGACGCTCGGCATCCGGTCCTTCAGCGACACGACCCTCATCTCGGACTTCAACTTCGGCAAGGGCGTGACGATCGCCGACGGCGCGATCGACCCCATCACCGGCCTGCCCGACGCCAGCCGGAACGTGGACTTCCGGGTCACCACCCGGAATGGCACGGCGTTCGATGTGGACCTCGTCCCCTCGGACATGGGGTCCGTCGCCGACGTGCTGGCCCGGATCAACACCGCCGCCGCGGGCGCCGGCCTGGCCATTCCGGCCGACTTCGAGGCCACGCTGGCCCAGGACGGCAACGGGATCGTGTTCCTGGACAACACGGCGCCGGTGACGGGGCAGACCTCGGTGACCCGGCTGAACGGATACGCCGCGGAGGACCTTGGGCTTCTCAACGCGACCTTTACGGCGGGTGCAACGGCAACTTTTGCCGCCGAGGACCGCGCAAAGGTGCGCGTGGACAGTGTGTTTACAACTCTGATCGAGCTCAGAACCTCGCTGGAGACCAACAACGAGCGCGGCATCACACTTGCAGGAGAGCGACTGGCGCCGGACATCGATCGTCTGCACCAGTCCCGCGCCACCGTCGGCGCCCGCGCCTCCCGACTGGAGGCCGGCAGAACTCGCGAGGAAGACGTGCAACTGCTGAACGAACGACTGCGCAGCGAGCTCCGCGACCTCGACTACAACGAGGCGTCGACCCGCTACGCCCTCCTCCAGCTGGCCCAGCAGGCCGGACTGGCCACCACGGCGAGGTCCTTCTCGCTGACGCTGCTCGACTTCCTGCGCTGACGCGCAGGAACGGGATTTGGTTCACCCCGGGCATGGAGCCCGGTCCCGCCGCCCCCGGCCGCGGCGGGAACGACACGGATGTCGAATCCGCGCGGGACGCGCGGGCCTCAACTGACCCCTTGGCCGGCAGAGCGGAGCGCTGCAATGGAACTCCGGACGACTCGATTCGGAACGATGACGATCGCGGACGACCGCGTGATCACGTTCCCCAAGGGCCTGCTCGGCTTTTCCTCGTTCACGAGGTACTGCCTGCTGCAGCCCAACGACGACGCCGCCTTCTTCTGGCTTCAGTGCGTGGACGAGCCGAGCTTGGCGTTCGTCGTCACGGATCCGAGCCTGTTCTTCCCCGACTACTCGGCCCCAATCCGGCCCGAGCAGATGCAGGACCTGGACCTCGCCCGTCTGGAAGACGCGCAGGTCTTCGTGATCGTGAACAAGGTCAACGACAGTCTGACGGCGAACCTGCAGGGTCCGCTCGTCATCAACGTCGTCAACAAGACAGGCGAGCAGCTGGTGCTCGCGGACAAGCGCTGGACGACCCGCCACCACGTGATGACCGTGGGCCGGCGCGTCCAGGCCGCGTCCGCCTGACGAACACCCTCGCCTCTTCCCCGTCGGCGCCGAGACGCGCCGTTCCCTCGACGTAGAACCCTCGCGTCACGGATGACGCGAGCTCGGGGCGTCGGTGCGCCGCCGCGGCGCATCGCCCGTCCCACAGGAAGGAGCCGAACCGATGCTGGTCCTCTCACGTCAGCGCGACGAGACGATCATGATCGGCGACGACATCGAGATCACCGTGGTGGACATCCGGGGCGACAAAGTCCGCCTCGGCATCACGGCGCCCACCCGGATCGCCGTGCACCGCAAGGAGGTCTACGAGGCCATCAAGGCCGAGAACGAGCGCGCCGCGAAACTCGAAAACGGCGACCTCGACCAACTCGCCCAGTCCATCTCCGCCGGGCCGGCGCGCAACCGTCGCGCCCTCGGCGCCGGAACACTCGCCTCGACGCCCCCACGACCGAACACGGCGCCCATTCGTCCCGCCGCTCGATCCGCCTGACCACATCCACGCCGCGCCCGGGAGCACGGGCCGGCCCATTCGAACGCAACCTTCGGCCAATAGCACTGCCCGACGCAATCACGGAGGATTGCCATGGCCCGCATCAACACGAACATCTCGAGCCTCATCGCGCAGCACAACCTGGCGAAAGTCCAGGGCAATCTTGATCTGCGCCTGGAGCGTCTCTCGACCGGCCTGCGCCTCAACCGAGGCGCCGATGATCCCGCCGGCCTGATCGTCTCGGAGCGATTGCGCGCCGAGCTCGCAGGCCTGGACCAGGGCATCAAGAACGCCGAGCGAGCCAGCAGCGTCATCGCGACCGCCGAGGCCTCCCTCGCCGAAGTCAGCGACCTGCTGAACTCCATCAAGGCCCTCGTCGTCGAAGCCGCCAACTCCGGCGCCATCTCGATCGAGGAGAAACGCGCCAACCAGCTGCAGATCGACTCCGCCATCGAGTCGATCACCCGCATCTCGAACACCGCGTCCTTCGCCGGACTCAAGCTCCTCGACGGCTCTCTCGACTACCTCACCTCCGGCCTCGACGACACCGTGCTGACCAGCACCGTGGTTGTCGGCGTCGTGCCGGCTTGTCTGCCGGCCTGCGTCTTGCTGGCTTGCGTCCAGGATTGTCATGCGTCGCCTCCGGGCGTCTGGTGTCCTGCTGGTCCGTCGGGTTCGGCCAGGCCTCCGAGGACCCGGTCGATGACCGTGTGCCAGTGCTCCGGCGAGGGGAGGCCCAGGCCCATGGAGCGGGTCAGGAGCATTCCGAGGCCGATGGCGTGTGCCAACCGCACGATCGCCTGCTCGTCCAGGTCGGCGTCGAAGAGCCCGTCGCTGGTGGCTTCGTCGACGAGCTTGCCGAGACGGCGGTCCTCGTCCTCGACTCGCAGCCTGAGACGTTCGGCCAGGACCGGGTCACGGCGGGCGGCCACTATGGCCTCCAGGAACAGCCCGTGTCCGCCGTCCAGCGGGTCGAGTAGGTGGTCGCCCAGCATCGATAGGACCTCGGTGGGGGAGCCCAGGTTGCCGCTGCCATTCAGGACGCTGTCGATGGAGTCGGGCACGTGGTGGTCGACGGCCTCCAGTAGGAGCTCCGCCTTGCCGCCATAGCGGGAGTAGATGGCGCCGGTCGTGACCCCCGCCCG
>JBGTSD010000053.1:0-20451 GCA_041940385.1 Phycisphaerales bacterium
ATCTCGAGGTCGTACTCGAGGGCCAGGTAGAGGTTGGCGACGGTCTGGGCCTCGACCCCCTGGGAGGCGTCGATCAAAAGCAGCGCCCCCTCGCACGACATCAGGGAGCGGCGCACCTCGTGGGAGAAGTCGACGTGGCCGGGCGTGTCGATGAGGTTGACCGTGTAGTCGACGCCCTGGAAGGTCCAGGGGCAGGTCGTCGCGGCCGACTGGATCGTGATGCCGCGCTCCTGCTCTTCCTGCAGGAAGTCCATCGTCGCCGTGCCCTCGTGCACCTCGCCGAGCTTGTAGGTCTTGCCCGTGTAGAACAGGATGCGCTCGGAGACGGTGGTCTTGCCCGCGTCGATGTGGGCGCAGATGCCGAAGTTGCGGACGAATCGGAGATCGGAGGAGAACATGGACATGGGTGTCGTGCCTTGGTGAGTGCGGTGCTGTTCGGTTCGTCCGCCGCGCCGGGGCGAGGCGATGGATCGAGCGTTGGTTTCGATCTCGGCGCCGGCCGTGCCGTTGGGGACGGATAGATCGGCCCGAGAGATGACTGGTTGATAGGTGGCCCGATGACTGGCGCTGATCAAGCGTCAACGCCGGGCCGGAACGAGGTCTCGGACGCACGCGCCGCGACAAGGCCGCGGGCGTGCGGACCTCATCTGGCGTCGTCGTCCGGATCGGAAGAGCTCATGGCGAGTCTCCTCGAATCGGACGTGCGGACAACGGGCCGGGGCGATCCCCGACCTCGGACACAATGCTAACTCCAACCGGGCCAGCGTCAAGAACTGGCCCGGGAGGCCTTTCCCCGGGCGGGAACAAAAAACGCCGGCCGAGAGCGTCGGCCGGCGTCGGGTTTCTGTCGAATTCCGGCCGCTCAGCGGTCCCAGAGCGTCTTCATGCCGAGGTTCTCGGCGAGGAACGCCCACCGGTCCGCCACCTCCTCGATGATCTTGGAAGTCGGCTTCCCGGCCCCGTGACCCGCCCGGGTCTCGATCCGGATCAGCACCGGGGCGTCGCCGGCGTGGGCCTCCTGCAGGGCCGCGGCGAACTTGAACGAGTGCCCGGGGACCACCCGGTCGTCCGTGTCCGCCGTCGTCACGAGCGTCGGGGGGTACTTGATGCCCTGGTCCGCCTGCCGCAGCAGCACGTGGTACGGCGAGTACTTCAGCAGCGCCTGGAACTGCTCCGGATCGTCCGACGACCCGTAGTCGTGCACCCAGGCCCGCCCGATCGTGAACTTGTGGAAGCGGAGCATGTCCATCACGCCGACCGCGGGCAGCGCCGCGCCGAACAGCTCGGGACGCTGCGTCATGCACGCGCCCACCAGCAACCCGCCGTTCGAACCGCCCGCGATCGCGAGCTTGGACGGATTGGTGTAGTTGTTGGCGATCAGCCACTCGGCCGCCGCGATGAAGTCGTCGAAGACGTTCTGCTTGTTGAGCTTCGTTCCGGCGGAGTGCCACTCCTCGCCGTACTCGCCGCCGCCGCGCAGGTTGGGCTGGGCGTACACGCCGCCCATCTCCATCCACGCGAGGTTGGAGACCGAGAACGAGGGCGTGAGCGAGATCGAGAACCCGCCGTAGCCGTAGAGCAGCGTCGGGTTGCTGCCGTCGAGCTTGATGCCCTTCTTGTGGATGATGAACATCGGCACGCGCGTGCCGTCCTTCGACGAGTAGAAGACCTGCTTGGCCTCGTAGTCGTCCGGGTTGAAGTCGACGTTCGAGCGGCGGAAGACCGAGCTCTCGCCCGTGATCGTGTCGTAGCGATAGATCGTGGGCGGCGCGATGAACGAGGTGAAGGTGTAGAAGGTCTCCGTGTCCGTCATCCGCCCGCCGAAACCGCCGGCGGTGCCCAGACCCGGGAACTCCACGTCGCGGATGTGCCGGCCGTCGAGCCCGAACATCCGCACCTGCGTCGTCGCGTCCTTCAGGTACGACGCGACCAGCATGTTGCCGACCGTGCCGACGCCCTGCAGCGTCTCCTCCGCCTCGGGAATGACCGTCTTCCAGTTCTCCTTCGCCGGATTCCGGATGTCGATCGCCACCACGCGCCCCTTGGGCGACTCGAGGTCCGTCTGCACGAAGAAGATCGGCCCGTCGTTGTGGATGTACGAGTACTCCGCCTCCCACTCATTCAGCAGCTCGATCGGAAGACCCATGTAGCCGTTCAGCGGCTTGTAGAACAGCAGGTTCTGTGGCCCCGCCTTCCACACGCTGATGACCAGGTACTCGCCGTCCTCCGTCACGCCCGACGAGAAGCCCCACTCGGGCTGATCGGGACGCTTGTAGACCAGCACGTCCTCCGACTGGGGCGTGCCGAGCTTGTGGAAGTACAGCTTCTGATTCAGGTTCATCTGCTGGAACGCCTCGCCCTCCTTGGGCTCGTCGAACCGGCTGTAGAAGAACCCGCTGCCGTCCTTCATCCACGAGGCGCCGGAGAACTTCACCCACTGCACGTGGTCGTCGAGGTCCTCCCCCGTGTCCACACGGCGCACGCGCCACTCGTTCCAGTCCGAGCCGGCGGTCTGCAGGCCGTACGCGGCGTACTCGCCGTCCTCGCTGATCGACAGGCCGCTGAGCGCGACCGTGCCGTCATCCGACAGCGTGTTGGGATCGATCAGCACGCGCGGCTCGCCGTCGAGCGACTCCATCACGTAGAGCACCGACTGGTTCTGCAGCCCGTCGTTCTTGTAGAAGAAGTACCGCCCGCCGACCTTGTACGGCGACGAGAACCGCTCGTAGTTCCAGAGCTCCGTCAGCCGCTCCTTGATCTGCTCCCGCTCGTCGAGCGTCTCGAGGTACTTGAACGTGACGTCGTTCTGGGCCTCGACCCATTTCGCCACGTCGCTCGACGTGCGCGCGTCGTCCTCGAGCCACCGGTACGGATCCGCCACGGCCGTGCCGTGGTAGTCGTCGGTGTGATCGACGGCCTTGGTCTTGGGATACTGGAGCGGCCCCGCCACGGCGAGCGCGCCGAGGAGAGAAAGTCCGAGGCCGACAACGAACGTTCGACGAATGGTCGTCTGCATGAAGGGTGTCCTCCTGCCGGTGGCGCGGCGCCGCCGCGCCCTGTGGGGTCCGTCATGGTACCGACGCCTCCGGCGTCGGTGGCGTTTCTACTGCACCAGCCCCTTCGTGAGCCGCATGAAGACCGTCTCGAGGTCCACCTGCTCCTCCGCGAAGTGCTGCACCCGAAATCCGGCGTTGATCAGCCGGCTGGGGAAATCACTGGGGTCCACCGCGACCGCGTCGTCCAGCGTCACGTTGACCTGCGGCCCGTGGTCCGTGTCCACCACCGCCACCTTGGCCACGCCCGGCGTCCGCGCCAGCAGCGCCGCCGCCTCGGACGACCGGTCCGCCACGCGCACGCTCAGCGACTTGCCCACCTTCACGCGCTGCATGGCGTCGCGCACGCTGCCGCTGAAGATCAGCTCGCCGCGCTCGATGATGCCGACCACGTTGCACAGCTCCGCCAACTCCTTGAGGATGTGGCTGGAGATGATGATGGTCTTGCCCATCCGCTTGAGCTCCTTGAGCAGCTCGCGGATCTCGATGCGGGCGCGGGGATCAAGGCCCGACGCCGGCTCGTCCATCAGCAGCACCTTCGGATCGTGCAGCAGCACCCGTGCGACCGAGAGCCGCTGCTGCATGCCGCGCGACAGCGAATTCACCTCCGCCGTGGACTTGTACGCCAGGTCGGTCAGCTCGAGCACGTCCGCGACGACGCGCTTGCGCTGCTCGCCCACGATGCCGTAACACGACGCGAAGAACTCGAGGTATTCCGCGACCACCATGTCCTCGTACGCGCCCATGAAGTCCGGCACGTAGCCGATCAGCGGACGAATCAGCCGATTCTGGTAGCCCACCGTCAGCCCATTGATCATCGCCTGCCCCGACGAGGGCTTCAGCAGCGTCGCGAGGATCTTGATCGTCGTCGTCTTGCCCGCGCCGTTGGGCCCGATGAACCCGAAGCAGTCGCCCTCGTTCACCGTCAGATTGAGCGCGTTGAGCGCGACCAGGTCGCCGTAGCGCTTCGTCAGGTTGATCGTCTCGATCATGGCCATCGCGGCGTTCTCGTACGAAGGTTGAGGCGATCTACCGCCCGCCGAAGTCCGGAGGGTTGGAGGCGAGAGGATACACCCAGCGGATCACGGTCCTGCCGGAGTTCGACACGGCGTCGCCGTCGATGAATAGCGGCACGGGGCTCGGCTCGTCCTCGAGTTGCCCCAGGATGATGATGCAGGGCTGCGTGAACCACGCCGAGATGTCGGCGCCGTGCGTCTCGCGACGCTGGAGCAGCGTCTTGATCGTCATCTCCGCCTGCCGGTAGTCCGGCTGACCCATGACGCTGTACAGCGAGAGCGCCTCCAGGCGATCGACCAGCCGCCCGACGTCGAACTTCAACTGCCCCGTCGTCGACAGACCGCCCCGCCCGTAGCGCGAGAGGTCACCCAGGAACTTGTCGCCATCGCTCGCCGACTGGATCGCCAGCGACTCGAGGTCCAGCACCGCCCCGCCCTCCCACGGACCCGCGAGACTCCACGCGGACACGACCGACAGCAGCGGCCCGCCGCCGCCGAGCGAGCCGATGAGCGGCTTCTGACGATGCACGAGGATGATTTTCGTGTTGCGCAGCGGCCCCGGAAGCTGGTGCGACAGCCGCCCCACGATCCGCAGACCTGCCTCCGTCTGACGCAGCGCCAGTTCGCCGTCGAGCGGCGTCGGCATCGTCCAGCGCGGACCGCCGAGCCACTCCGCGCGAAGCTGCTTCACCGTCGACCGCGCCGGGACCGTGATGCTCTGCGGCGTGCGCGTGTCAATCACGTACGGCCGCGAATCCGGGAATCGCCGGCGAATCTGCGTCGCCGGGTCCTCCCACGGGAAGATCGCCTGCGTCCACTGCGTGTCGAGCTGCGGGTCCCCCACGCTCAGCGTCCGATCCGCATACCCCGGCAGCAGCGCCGAGAACCAGACGCTCGCGGCCTGCACCGGCTGGCCGTACACGTGATCGAGGAATGTCAGGTGCTGGATCTCCGATCGCGTCGGGCGCAGCGCCGTCGCGCCGCCCCACGCGATCATCGTGAACAGCCCCGCGACCGCGAGGAACGACAGCCACGCGTGCTGCACCTGACCCTTGCGTTTCAGGAACGCGAAGCCGATCGGCCCCGCGAGCAGCAGATAGAGCGCGAACACGAAGAGCCCGAGCAGCACGCCGACGCTCGCGCGCCCTTCCTTGACGATCTGCGACGGCACGTCGGAATCCAGCCACGCCGTCTCGCGCAGCCGGAACTCGCCCGCCTTCGACTGGCTCATCGACTGCATCTGGTCGCGCGTCAAGACGTCGAATCGCTTGCCGAGGATGCGATGCCAGAAGAACTGCGGATCAACCCTGAGCGCGATCGCCGGATCGGAGAGGTCTACGCCGATCAGCGTGACCATCCCCGCCCCGAGCGCCCGACGCACGACGATCGGCGTGCCGTCCTCGCCCCGCAGCAGCACGCTCGCGTCCGACGCCTCCGCGCCGTCCGCCGGCCGCAACGCGTGCAGCGTGCCCCGCGCCGGCAGCGACGCCGGATCGCGCGGCGTCAGGATCGACGCGATCGGCGCCAGCTCCGTCTGCTCCGACCGCTCGATCGTCACCGCCGGCAACAGCGCATGGAGCGGGTTATTGCGCGGGCTCGTCCACGACTGACCGACGCTCGGGATGGAGATCACCAGGTGTCCGCCGCGCATCACCCACTCGCGCACCGCGTCCGCCTGTCGGTCCGTCAGCTCGCCCGGCTCGCCAGCAAGCCAGAGGATGGACTCGAACTGTCGCAACCCCATCCAGCGGTCCGGCAGATCGAGCGGAGAGAGATCGGTGATGACCTCCGTCAACTCGTGCGCCGTGCCCGGATGGTCCAGGTTGAGCGCCCGCACCGGATACGCCGAAAGCCCGCCCGCGGGAGATCGCCCGAGCACGCCGATCATGCTGCTCGACGAAGACACGACCTGCGCCGGCTGGATGCGCGCCGCCCCGATCTGCGAACCGGCGCCCACGCCGACCCCGTCCTCCGGAAGATCCACGCCGAGCGCCGCGATGGTCACGGTGAACAGCGACGCAGGGTCCGTCGACCACGGCGCCCTGAAGTAGAGCCACACCGACTGCGCCACGCCCGGATTGAGCGTGACTTCGCGCTGGATCGTCCCGGTGTCGCCGTCGGGATCCATGTGCGGATGGGTGATCCGCACCGCCACGGCGCGGGCCCGGTCCGAGGAATCCGTCAGCCGCAGACGCACCCCGGTCCACTCTCCCGGGCGTGACGCATTCCCGACGCCGAAGAAGTCCGCGGAAATCGCGACCTCAGACCGCGCGGCGACCTGCGCCCGGGCCGGCGCCATCAGCGCCGCACACGCGATCACGGCGGCGAAAACCGCCCGGATCAGTTCGAATTGTCGGCGTCCGCCGGAGTGGCCCACAGTCCGATTCTAGCGGCTCAAGGCGCCCACCCTTCGGTCCGATCTTCCCCGTGCCGTGCCCCCCCTCCCGCTGACCGCCTGGGTGCTGATCGCCGCGCTCGCCGCGAGCGCGATCATCGCCTCGCTCTACGTCCTCGCGCGCCGTCTCGAACGGGAGATCGAGGAGCACGACCTGCGCGTGCGCACCGACCGCCTCCGCGGCGAATACGCCCGCTGGATGGCGGCCGTCCGTCGCGGCGAGGGCGACACGGTGCAGCGCCCCGTGATGCTGGACACGCCGGCCCCCAAGACCCGCCGCGCCGCCTAGCTCATCGCGACATCGACGCGAATTCGCCGATCAGATTCGTGTGCGCCCGCGCGCCGAGGTTGAAGCACGCGAGCTCGAACTTCTCGTTCGGTGAGTGCATGCGATCGTCCTCGAGCCCGAAGCCCATCAGGATCGTGTCCAGGCCGAGCAGCGTCTTGAAGAGCCCAACCACCGGGATCGATCCGCCCGATTTGATCAGCACCGGGTCGCGCCCGCCGGGGTTCGACTTCTTCAGCGCCTGCACCGCCGCCTGCAAATGCGGCGAGTCCGTCGCCACATTCCCGGGAGGCCCGCCGGAGTGCTGGTGGAACTCCCACTTGCAGCCGGGCGGCGTGTGATTGAGAAGCCACTGCTCGAACGCGCGCCCGATCGCCATCGGATCCTGATCGGCGACGAGACGGAACGACACCTTTGCCCCCGCCTTCGACCCGATCACCGTCTTCGCGCCGGGTCCCTGGTAGCCGCCGAAGATGCCGTTGATGTCGCACGTCGGCCGCGCCCACTCGCGCTCGACGAACGTCCAGCCCTTCTCGCCGACGTCGCCGTCGGAGCCGAGCCCGATCTTCTGCAGCGCCGCGACCGGATCGAGATTGAGCCGACGCCACTGCGCCCGCTCTTCCTCGGTCGGCTCGATCACGCGGTCATAGAAGCCCGGAATCGTGACGCGCCGATTCTCATCCCAGAGCTGCGCCAGCACCTTCACCAGTTCATTCACCGGGTTCGGCACCTTCCCGCCCCACAGTCCTGAGTGCAGGTCCTGATCCGGCCCGTGCAGGATCACCTCGCAGTACGCCAGCCCGCGCATGCCGTAAGTGATCGCGGGCCAATCCGGCGCCGGCATGCCCGTGTCGCTGATCAGGCACACGTCCGCGCGCTTCAGCTCGTCCTGATGGTTCCGGATGAAGTTCTCGAGGTTGACGCTGCCCGATTCCTCCTCGCCCTCGATCAGCACCGTCAGCGCGATCGGAATGCCGCCCGATGCGTCCTTCCACGCGCGGAGCGCCTCGAGGAACGTGCAGACCTGGCCCTTGTCGTCCACCGCGCCGCGCGCCACCACGCGCGCGCCGGAACCACCGGGCTTCGCCTCCTTCAGCACCGGCTCGAACGGCGGCGACTCCCACAGGTCCAGCGGGTCCGGCGGCTGCACGTCGTAGTGCCCGTAGAAGAGCACGTGCGGCCCCTTGTAGCCGGCCGGCCCCGGATGATGCGCGAACACGATCGGATGACCCGGCTTGTCCTTCGAGCCCGTCTCCCGAAGCTCCGGCTTCAGACCGGCCTCGCGAAGCTGCCCGGCGCACCACTCCGCGGCCTTGCGGCAGTCGCCGCGATGCTTCGGATCGGTGCTCACGCTCGGTATCCGCAGCCAATCCATCAGGCGGCGGACGGACTGACTCTCACGCTCCTTGAGCGTCTTCAACGCGGCGTCTACGGACATGCGGCGCTCCGTTCTCGGGGGATGGGTCGAGATCGCAGCATACGCCCCAGCCCCCGGAACCGCGGCCCGAACCTCAGCGAACCGCCGCGAACTCGCCGGCCAGCACGATCACCAGCGCCAGAAGTCCGAGCGTCGAGACGATCACCACGGCGCGCCCCATGGCCTCGAACGTCGGCCCGCGGGTCGCCGCCAGCGCCCGGTCCACCCAGGCATTGAGACGGTCCCGCCTCGACAGCCGCCGCCGGGACAGCGAGCGCTCGAGATCATCAAACCCCTCCATCTCGGAGTACGACATCGCGGGCCTTGAGTAGAGGTCCTCGGCGCACGCCGGGCATCGGAAGGCGAGTTTCCCGCGGTCCCCCTGGAGTTCCGGACCCGCGTAGCCGCAGGACAGGCAGCGGCGCGCGTGCATCCGGTCGGAGCGGGCCACGATGTGCTGGCCGACGCGGGGCATGAACTGACTATAAACCGAGTCGTCGCCGAATCCAGACTCTTCACACAGGCGGAACAAAAGTCGTGAGCTCGAACGCGCCCCGCCCGCAAAACTCGGACTTCGCCGCATGGCGGGACCGGCTCCGATGGCGCGCCGATCGCTGGGGCGAACAGATCGCGACCAGCCCCATGGCGAGCGCACTCGGGCTCGATGGCCCCTTCGCGGCATGGCGAGAGAAGACTCCCTGGACCGGCGTAGATCCGGAGAACCCCGACGACGCGCTCTGGCTCGCGGCGACGGACGCATCCCGCCCCGTCGATCCGCTCATCCGCCCGGCGCCCGGCCCGCTCCTCGAGCGCACGCTCTACTCCGCCATCGAAGTCTGGACCGAGGCCGACCTGAGCGCGATGCACGCGCTGTGGTGGATCGCCCGCCGCCGCCAGGCGCCCGCCCTTCGGGAGCGAGCGTTGCACGCCGCGTCCTGGCACATCGAGCACATCCAGCCCGACAACGCGACCAACCGCCCGTGGGCGTCCCACGTCTTCCTCGACCTCTGGCGGACCGCCGGCCTCGTCGAAGCACGCCTGCACGCCGAAACGCTCCTGCACAACGCCGAGGCCGGCGCCGTCGATGCGCGCGGCACGCCGGGCGCGCTCATCGCCGCCATCGTCGCCGACAGCGCCGACGCGCTCGATCTCATGCTGCAGGATTGATTCGGGACGGCCTCAGGCCGTCGTGGATTCCGAGGGCGTCGTCTGCGAAGTCGTCGCGCCCGGCTGCTGCTGCGGCAGCGAACGCGAGTCCGACGGCGGCGGCGACTTCGCCGGCTTCGACTCCTCGTCGATCTCGTCGTACACGCTCTTCACGCCCTTGCGGAACTCGGTGATGCCCTTGCCCAGGCTGCGTCCAACCTCCGGCAGGCGCTTGCCGAAGAGGAGCAGAAGGATGGCCAGGATGATGATCCATTCCCAGCCGTGCGGCATGCCGAGAGCCAACTGCTGCATCGAATCTCCAATCGTGAGAATCACGTCATTCAAGCGTCCCCCGACCCCCGGGTCAAAGCGCAGGGGTGGGAATCGTTCGGGTGGCCTCCGCCGCTAGTGCTCGGCCGCGGCGACCGCGTTCTCGAGCAGCATGGCGATCGTCATCGGCCCCACGCCGCCCGGAACCGGGCTGATCCACGATGCCACGGCGCTCACCTCGTCGAACGCCACATCCCCCACCGTTCTTGCCTTCCCATCGGTCCCCGTGACGCGCGTCGTCCCCACGTCCACCACGATCGCGCCCTTCTTCACCATGTCCGCCTTGATCAACCCCGGCACACCCGCCGCCGCGACCAGCACATCCGCCCGGCGCGTCAGCCCCGGCAGATCGTCGGTGAACTTGTTGCACGACACCACGGTCGCGTCATGGCGCATCAGCAGCACGGCGATCGGCTTGCCGACGATGTTGGAAGCGCCCACCACCACGCACGTTCGGCCCTTCAGTTCCACACCCGTGGACTCGATCATCCGCAGCGTCGCCAGCGCCGTGCACGGCACCAGCGAAGACCGCCCGTAGACGATGTTGCCGATGTTCGCCGGGTTCACGCCCTCGACGTCCTTCTCCGGCGCGATCAGCGTCTGCACCCGGTACGCGTCCACCCCCGTCGGCAGGGGCAGGTGGACCATGATGCCGGTCACGTCGTCGTCCGCGCTCAGCAGGAGCACCCGACCCGCCACGTCGTCATAGGTCGCGTCCGGCGGCAGGCGGTGCAGCCGGTGGTCAATGCCCAATTCGGCGCAGGTGCGCCCCTGGTTCTCCGCGTAGACGTACGCCGCGGTGTCGGGCTGCGCCGCGATCACCGCGTCCAGCCGCACCTGGCGCGAGCCCGCCCCCCCTGCGCGCAGGGCCTTGACGCGCTCCGCGATCGCTTCGCGCCGCTTCGCCGCCAGGGCCTTTCCGTCGATGAGCCGTGCCGCCATGTCCCGTACGATACCGAGGTGAGCAAAGGCGGCACGTCTGCGGCGAAGAAGCGCATCGAATCCCTCCGGGACGAGCTCGAGCGCGCCAACCGGGCGTACCACGTCGAGAACTCGCCGTTCATGACCGACCGGGAGTTCGACGAGAAACTCGCCGAGCTGGCCGCGCTCGAGGCCGAGCACCCCGAGCTCGACGATCCCAACAGTCCGACCCGGCGCGTCGGCGGCGAGCCCATCGGCAAGTTCCGCACGGTCCGCCACGCCGTCCCGATGCTCAGCATCGAGAACACCTACAACGCCGACGAGGTCCGCGCCTGGGTCGCCCGCACCGAGAAGCTCGCCGCGGGCGAGGGCTCCCTCTTCGGGGGCGACATCGCCTTCGTCTGCGACCCCAAGATCGATGGCGTCGCCGTCTCCGTCCGCTACGAGGACGGCGCACTCGTCCACGCCCTCACCCGGGGCGACGGCGAATCCGGCGACGACATCACCGAGAACGCGAAGACCGTCCGCGCCCTGCCGCTCCGCCTGACCGGCAAGCCGCCGAAGGTCCTCGAAGTCCGCGGCGAGATGTTCCTTCCCAACAAGGAGTTCGAGCGCATCAACGCCGAGCGCGAGGCCGCCGACGAAGAGCCCTTCATGAACCCCCGCAACGCCTGCGCGGGAACCCTCAAGCAGCTCGACCCCCGCAAGGTCGCCGAGCGCCGCCTCGGCTTCGTCGCCCACGGCCGAGGCGAAGTCTCCCCGGACAACTGGGTGAAGTCTCACGCCGACCTCATGGAGCGCCTGCCCACGCTCGGCCTGCCGGTCAACGACGGCTGGAAGCGCTGCACCAGCGCCGACGAGATCCTGAAGTACATCGACGCCTTCGACACGAAGCGCACCAAGGCGCCCTTCGCCGTCGACGGCGTCGTCGTCCGCGTGGACTCCTTCGAGCTGCAATCACGCCTCGGGCGCACAAGCAAGAGCCCGCGCTGGTGCATCGCGTACAAATACCCCGCCGAGCGCAAGTCCACGACGCTCGTGCAGATCGATCTGCAGGTCGGCAAGACCGGCAAGATCACGCCCCGCGCCGTCATGGAGCCCGTCCTCCTCGCCGGCACGACCGTCCGTCACGCCAGCCTGCACAACTTCGGCCTCGTCGCCGAGCGCGACATCCGCGTCGGCGACCGCGTCGTCGTCGAGAAGGCCGGGGAGATCATCCCCCAGGTCCTCGGACCCGCGCCGGACAACAAGCGCGCCAAGGACTCCAAGCCGGTTCAACCGCCCACGCACTGCCCGATCTGCAAGGGACCGATCGAGGTCGAGGAAGAATCCGGCCGCGAAACCGCGCGCCGCTGCGTCAACCCCGAGTGCCCCGCGCAGATCCGCGAGAAGCTCGTCTGGTTCGCCGGTCGTGGCCAGATGGACATCGACGGCCTCGGCGAAAAAACCATCGACCAGATCCGCGCCGAATCGAAAGTCCCCCTCAACCGCTTCGCCGACGTCTTCCTCCTCGCCGACCATCGCGACGCGCTCCTCGCGCTCGAGCGCATGGGCGAGAAGAAGGTCGACAACCTGATTGCAGGCGTCGAGTCCGCCAAGTCCCGCGGCCTCGCGCGCGTGCTCGGCTCCATGGGCATCCGCCACGTCGGCGGCGCCAACGCCAGGAACCTCGCCAAGGTCTTCCCCGACATCGATGCGCTGCTCGAAGCCGACGAAGCCGCGCTCGCCGAGGTCGAGGGCTTCGGCCCCGTGCGCGCCCACGTCCTCCACGAGTACCTGCACAGCAAAGCCGGCCGCGCCACGTTCGAATCCCTCCAGAAGGTCGGCGTCGATCTCGCCTCGCGCGATTACCGCGAGAAGCCCGCCGACCTCTCCGGCCCCTTCGCCGCGAAGACGATCGTCCTCACCGGCAAGCTCGACTCCTTCGAGCGCGACGCCCTCAAGGAAGTCCTCGAATCCCTTGGCGCCAAGGTCACCGGCTCGGTCTCGAAGAAGACCGACCTCGTCATCGCCGGCGACAGCCCCGGCTCCAAGCTCGACAAGGCCCGCGAACTGAACATCGAGGTCTGGGACGAAAAACAACTCCTCGCCGCGCTCCCGAGCGAGCACCACCCGGCCCGATAAACCGGCGCGCGGCGAAAACAGGGGGATTCGCTTGCCGCGCGCCGTCCTGCGCCCACACTTGGCGCGGCGATGAAGATCGTGGAGTGCAAGCACGAATCGCGCGACCCGGCACTGCTGGAGGCGATGCTGCGCCGCATGGGCGCCACCTTCATCACCGAGGTCGAGCAGCGCGACACCTACTTCCGCGTCCCCGACGGCCGTCTCCTCCGGCGCGAATACGACGACGGGCCTGCCGAATGGCTCTTCTTCTCGCGCCGGCACCTCGCGCGACCCCGCGTCTGCGCCGCGACGTGCTACAGCGACGAGTCCGCGCGCGAGCGCTTCGGCCTCTCGCCACTGCCCGAATGGCTGACCGTCTCCAAGCGCCGGCGCACCTGGTGGCGCGAAGGCCTGCGCGTCAACGTGGACGACCTCGGCCCGCTCGGCTCGTTCGTCGAGCTCGAAACCCGCATCGGCGCCCGAGGAGACGCCGAGGCCTGCTTTGCGCGCATCGGCGCCGCTCGCCTCCGCCTCACGCCCGTCCTCGGCGAGACCATCGGCGTGGGCTACGCCGACATCGCCGCGATCGCGCGCGAAATCGAAGACGAACCCGCGACCCCCGGCCGCTCCTGATCGCTCACGGCAGCACGTGCACCGCGTGCACGCCGCGACCCGCGCCCACGCGCACGCCCGTGAACTCCAGCCCCGGCCGATCGCCGCGCTTCACGCGCCACACCTGCACCGCGCCGCCCTCGAAATCCGTCACCAGCAGGTGCTCGCCCGAGGTGTCGAACGCCATGCCCTGCGGCGCCGCGCCGGTCGGTGCGCCGCCCACCAGCGTCAGTTCGCCCGTCTCCGGGTTCATCGACAGCAGCGAGAGCGTGCCGCCGTGCGTGTACCGCGGATCATCCTCGTAGCGGAACGACTGCTCGATGTTCCCCGTCACGATGAGATCGCCCTGCGGGCTGATGGTCATGCCCTCCGGGCTCACGCCGACGAACGCCGAGCCCACGCGCCCGTGCGCGCCGTTCTCGTCCACACCGACGACCGAAACCGAGCCCGCGGGCGCGTTCTCGATGTCGTGCGTCCGCGCATCGCCCCACATCAGGTCCGATGTCACGAAGAACTTGCCGTTCGGCGTCCATGAGCCCACGTACGGGAAGTTGCCGACCGACACCGGGTCGCCCCACGGCCACAGCGCCGGGCTCTCGCTCGTCCGCTCCACGCGGTACAGCGCCACCACGTCGTGACCCAGCACCGTCACCGCCAGCGCGTCGCCCGTCGGGCTGAACGCCACCGTCCCAGCGCCGACCTGCGGCCCCGCCTCGATGTTCTGCAGCGCCGATGAGCCGATCAGCGTCAGGTTCTCCGGACCGACCTCGATGAAGTCCACCGTCGGCCCGTCCGCCGTGTTGCGCAGCGCCGCCGCAAGTCCTCCGCCCGGATGCAGCGAGATCGTCGTCACCCCGCGACCGAGATCCAGTCCCGCCGCGATCCGCGGCGACAACGCGTCCGACAGATCCACCAGCGACACGCGACCCGACGGCGCGAGATCGCCCATCGACCGCGAGCCCTCCGGCGCCCGGGCGCGCGTCTCCAGCACCAGCGCGAACCGTCCGTCGCGGCTCACCGCCACGGAGCGCGGCGCACCCAGCACCGAGTTCGGCGCCTCGAGCTGCGCAAACCGCGCCGTCGCGCCGCTCTCGCCCGGCTCGGGCAGCGGCAGCGCGACGATCGTCAGCATGTCCGCCTCCTGCAGCGATTGATCCCCGTCGCGCCCGTACAGCAAGCCGTCCGCGAACACCGTTCCCACCATGTCGCCGTCCGCGACCGCGAGGATCGCGCTGCCCGACAGCCGCGGCGAGCCGCTGGAGCCGCAGCCGACAAGCGCCCCGGCAATGCCGGCCAGCAGTGCGATGGAGAACAGACGACGAGCGCGAACGGTCATGCACAACCTCCTCTTGGGTTCGTAGACGCAACGATGGTACCGGACGCCGCCGCGGGCTTCAGCCGCCGCCGATCGCCGCGTGCAGATCGACCGTCGCCCCCGAAATATCGATCGGCCCGCCGGCCGCGCGATGCGCCCGCAGCGCCGCGACCAGCCGCGCCATGTCCTCCGGCAGCGGCGCCGTGAACTCCATCTTCGACCCCTTCGTCGGGTGCGCGAACCCCAGCACCGCCGCGTGCAGCGCCTGACGCGCGATGATCGGCGGCTGACCCGGCGGCGCGACATGCGGCGGCGCCAGCTCCGCCATCGCCACCGGCTTCCCGCCGTACATGTCGTCCCCGACGATCGGGTGCCCGATGTGGCTCAGGTGCACGCGAATCTGGTGTGTGCGTCCCGTCTTGAGCTCCAGCTCGACCAGCGTGTAATCCCGGAACACCTCGCGCACGCGATAGATCGTCACCGCGTGCTTGCCGAGTTCATCGTGGCGCACCACGTACTTCTCGCGATACCCCTTCTCGCGGCTCGGATGAGGCCCGATCGGAAACTCCAGCACGTCCGCCAGCGTCTCCATCTCTCCGTGCACAATCGCCAGGTAGCGCTTGTCCACCTGCCGGTGCTCGAACTGCCGCCCCAGTCGCCAGTGCGGCTCGTCGCGCTTCGCGAACACGATCACGCCCGACGTGTGCCGATCCAGCCGATGCACCACGCCCGGTCGCGCAAACTCTTCGCCCACCGACGACAAATCCCCGCCCAGCGCCGAGCCATACCGGAAGTGCCACGCCAGCGCGTTGATCATCGTGCCCGACAGATGACTCCGCGCCGGATGCACGATGATGTCCGGCGTCTTGTTCAGGACGATCAGGTCCTCGTCCTCGTAGAGCACGTGCAGCGGGATCTGCTCCGCCTTCACCTCGCTCGACGGCGGCGGGGGCAGCAAAACCTCCACGAGATCGCCCTGGCGCAGCGTCGTCGACGCCTTCGCCACGCGATCGTTGACCGTCACCGCCTCGTTCTCGATCAGCTTCTGGAGCTGCGTGCGGCTCATGAACGGCACGCGATCGGTCAGATACCGATCCAGCCGCTTCTTCAGGTCGCGCCCCACCCGAAACGCCACCCGTGTCGGCGCATCGTCCTCCGAGTCCGGCGCCGCGGCCCGCACCGCGTCCGGATCCACCTTCCCGCCGGGCTGCAGAAAGTCAGGCGTCGTCCGGTCGGGCTCGTCGCCTTCGGGGCGCGCTCCCGGGTTCCGGCTCATTGCGGCTCGGAAGCGCCCGCGCCATCGTCGGCCGGCGCGTCCTGCTCCGGAGCGCTCGGGCCCTCGGCGCCGCTGAAGGGGTCAAGGGGCGGATTGGCGTCGAACGTCAGGTCCGCTTCGTCCACCACCGGACGCTCGGCGATCTTCACCTGGTCCGCGGTGTACAGCGGCGGCAGGCTCGACGCGCCGTCGAGCATCCGCACCTTCTGCTCCGCCGTCGCCGCGAGCGAGTCGTACCCCTTCGCCCGCGCCGTGGAAGCGATCTCGTTCAGCACGCTCTTGGCTTCGTCGAGCTGCCCGAGACTCGCCGTCGCCGCCGCAAGGCCGAACCGCGCGTTGAGATAGTGCAGCGTCATGTCGTCGTCGCCGGCGACGCGCTGCGCAACCTCGGCGTACAGCTCCTTGGCGCGGGTGTAGTTCTCTTTCTTCTCATCGTCGGTGAGCCGATCCTCTTCGGTGGCCGCGTCGCCGCCGGGCGCCACGCCCGACCAGCCGGCGTTGAGGTACGCGTCCGCCGCCGCGATCGTCGCCAACTCGCGCACCGCGCCGCGATCCGCGTGCTCCCGCGCCACGCGCAGCAGGTTGTCCGGGCTGCCCGCGAACTGCGCTGCGCTGAACTCCGCATACGCCGCGTCGAGCGCCTTGGCCTGCGAGCGCTGCCACCAGCCGATCGCGGAGTACGCCGCGAAGACGCCCGCGACGACCAGCAGGATGTGCGACCCCCATCGACGAAGGAAGTCGATGAAGTCCGTATTCAGCCGGCTCTCCTCGAGCCCGGCGCCCTCCACGATCTTGGTCTGTCGTTGGTCCATGGTGATTCCTGAGTCTCGTCGCATGCCCTTCCGGGGGGTCGGCATGCTAGGCGAATCCCAGCTTGGGCGCGAGCCGGGCGTCAAACAGCCACGGCCCCTCGTACGCCAGCGCCTCCGGAGGGACCAGCGCATTGCGCACCCGCCGCCGCAGGTCGTCCAGCCCCTCACCCGTCCTCGCCGACACCGCCAGCTCGCCGCCCGCTCGCTCGCCAAGGTCCCGTCGCAGCGCCACGCGCAGGCAGGCGGCGCCCGTCGGCGCCTGCACCCAGTCCGCGCCGGCATCCGCGCACGACAGCACCAGGTCCGCGTCGCGCACCATCGCATCCGCCAATCGTCGCGCCTCGGACTCCACCTCGTCCGCCCCCTCGCGCTCGCCCGGGCAGTCCACCCAGCGCACCACGAGTCCGTTGAGATCAACCATCGCGCCGACGTGGTCGCGCGTCGTCCCCGGCTCGTCCGCCACGATCGCCGCCTCACGCCCCGCGAGCGCATTGAGCAGCGAACTCTTCCCGATGTTGCTCGCGCCGATCGCCGCGACCGTCGGCGGTGAGACCAGCCGATCCAGCGCCGCGCTGCGCGACCTCACAACCTCCGAATGTGGTTCGCCGCGCCAGTTCGCCCATCGCTCCGGCTGCCGCATCAGCACATCGATCGCCAGCGGGCTCGCCGCGCGCGCCAGTGTCTCCAGCATGTGCGCCTCGACCACGCTCGTCGCCTCGGGATAGAGCGTCACGGGATCGATGTCGTCCGACAAAGTCGACCCCGCATCCTCGAGCGCCTTGAGCACACCGCGCACGATGGCCGGCCCGGCGTGCGCGGTGATATGCGCACACCGCTCCGACCATCGCGTGACGAACACCTCGTCCACGCTGGCGATACGTCTCACCCGTGCCTCGCCCACGCGCACCGGCGCCATCGCCAGCCGCGCGAACATCGCGTCCAGATCACCAGTCACCACAATCGCGGCGATCGCCCCCGTCCCCGTCGACGGCGACTCCAGCCGATGCGCCACCGACGAATCACCGCCGCTCATCGCCATTTCTGCGGCTCGCCAAATCCCCCATGCCCCTCGGTCGGCGCGGCCTCCGCAAGCTCGCGCGCCGTGTGCGAGCGCGGCATCAGCGCAATGATCGCCCCGACCGAGACGAGCGGGAAGATCACATTCGGTATGAGCGAGCCCGCCAGCAGGCAAACCACCGCGCCGAACAGTCCAAAACTCTCCACGAGCGCCGCCGCGAGGATCGTCGCGCCCATCATCGCCTCGGCGTTCGATGTCCCGCGGTCCAGCGCCTGACGCACGACGCGCCGGCGCACGACGAACGCCATCGGCAGTTGCACGACCGTCATCACCGCAGCCACGCCCGTCATCGCCTGCATCTGGAGCGTCCAGCCCATGAAGCCGCCGGTCGCGCCCGGCCAGCGAAACGCCGATGCGCCGTGCATCGCCGCGATGATCATCACGAACACCATCTGACCCGCCATCAACGCCGCGAGGACGATCTGCGTCGTCCGGACGGCGACGCGCGCTCGCTCACCCACGGGATCGGGCCCGGCGTTTCTCAAGGCTTCCGTTCGTGCTTGTGGTGACGGACCGACCGGCAGCCGCACGCATCCGAGCCGCATTCGCCGCCGTCGTCGTCGTCCGCCGCTTCGATCGCCGCGCGGCACGCCGCCGCGATGCCCCGCAGCGTCAGGTCCGGCACGATGTGCTCGACCAGCTCATCCCCCGCGAAGAGGAACTCGGCGTCCCCGCCCGTCGCGATGATCTGCGGATAGGCCTGGTACGCCTCCGCGTAGCGCTCCGCGAGCGCCCGCACCAGCCCGCGCACCGAGAAGAACGCGCCGTTGAGCATCGCCTGCGCCGTGTTGCGCCCGAACGGATCGGCGAACTCTCCCTCGGCGGACGTCGGCCTGGTGAGCGCGACATCCGGCAGCGCCGCCGTGTGCTCGTGCAGCGCCCGCAGCATCAGCTTCGCGCCCGGCGCGATCGCGCCGCCCTGGAACACACCCTCGCCGTCCACGAAGTCCACCGTCACCGCCGTCCCCGCGTCCACCACCACGCACGCCTGCTGCACAGCGTCGAACGCCGCGAGCGCCGCGAGCAGGCGATCCTGCCCCACCGTCGCCGCGCCGGACGCATCGAGCGAGTGGCGCATCGGGATCGGCACATCCTGTCCGATCCGGTACACAGCCCCGCCGGCGTTCTGAAGCGCACCCTCCAGCCGGCGCGACACCGGATCGTTCACGCTCGCGATCACCACCGCCGCCGAGCCCTCCGCGCTCATCGACGACGCCATGTCCACCACGGCGCCCGCCAGAGTGTCGAACGGCTCGTTGGGCAAAATCGTGAACGTCTCGCGCTTCCAGTCGCGGAAGATGGCAAAGGACGTTCGTGAATTGCCCACGTTCACCGCGAGCAGGGCTGTCGCCGCTGGGTTCATGCCCGCATCGTAGGCGGTCGATCGCGTCGTCCTTAGGTTCGGCTCGGTTGACGCGCCGCAACGTCGCGCTCGATCGCCCCGACCAGCGCCGCAAGCAACCGTCGCGACTCCGGACCCGGACGCCCTCCGCCGACCGGCCGCCCATCCAAGGTGGTGACCGAGACCAGCATCGTCGCCGAGCCGATGAGCATGATTTCAGACGCCCGCCGGAGATCGCTCTCCGAAATCGGCGCGACGCGGACGCCCGGCGCTGCGTCGAGAAGCAATCGGCGCGTTACGCCCTCGAGCAGCCGCCCCCCGCCGACCGGCGGCGTGCGCACCTCGCCGTCGATCACCGCGAGCACGTTCGTCGCCACGCCCTCCGTCACCACGCCGTCGCGGATCAGGATCGGCTCCTCGGCGCCCGCATCGTGCGCTTCGTACGCCGCGAGCACCCCACCCATCAGCGAGATCGCCTTCACATGCCCGCGATGCCAGCGATCATCCTGGCGCACGAACGCCGAGCGCGTCCGCGGCTCTACATACTCCGTCAACGCCGGCAGCGCCGTCGCATACCCGAACACCGTCGGACGCAGCGTGCCCGACTTCGGCGCCCGGGCGCGAAGCTCCAGCGCCGTCGCCCCCGTCACCCGCGGTGTGCCGCGCGTCACCTGCCAGTACACGAACGCATCCGAGAGCTTGTTCGCCTCCAGCAACTCGAGCGAGATCTCGCCGAGCGACTCGACCTCGAACCCCGTGATGCGCGCCTCGCCGAGCCCCTGACGCATCCGCTCCACATGCGCCTCGAGCCCGACGATCAGCCCTTCCGCCGCGCGCAGTCCCTCGTACACCCCGTCGCCGAAGAGAAACCCTCGGTCGAACGGCGACACCCGCGCCTCCTCGGCGTGGACGAGTTCACCCTGGAGATGCACGATCACGGCCAGAGAGTATCGGCGCGCGCTACCGAGGGCGCTGACCGCGGCGCTTCGAAGTCGGTCCCTTCGGCTCCTTCGCCCCCTTGGATCGATCCGGCCGCGCCGAACTCGGCGCCGACCGCTTCGGACGCTCGCCCTCGCCCTTGGGCGCGTCAACCTTCGGCGCCGGCATCGGCTTCCGACCCGGCCCCGGGCGCGACATCACGCGGCTCGGGCGCTTCGGCTCCGCGTCGCGCAGCTTGCCCGCCGCCGCCTTGCGCAGCACCTGCACCTCTTCACGCGTCAGCTCGCGCCACTGCCCCACCGCCAACCCGCGCAGCGACAGCGGCCCCATCGACACCCGCACCAGCCGCTTCACCGGACACCCGACCTGCGCCAGCATCCGGCGCACCTGCCGGTTGCGCCCCTCCGCCA
>JBGTSD010000054.1:0-20185 GCA_041940385.1 Phycisphaerales bacterium
CTGACGAGCCCGCTGGACCTGCTGATCCACGCTGCGCTTCATGTTGTCGCGCAGGTAGTCAAAGCCGAATTCCGCCGTCGTGCCGTACACCACGTCGCAGCGGTACATGACGCGCTTGGCGTCCTCCGGCTGCATGTGCATCGGGTGGATGGCGCCGACCGTGAGGCCGAGGAAGCGGAAGAATGGGAATGTCCAGTCGCGGTCGCGCTGCACGAGGTAGTCGTTGACGGTCACGACATGCACCTTCATGCGCTCGAGCGACGCCAGGTACGCCGCGAGCGGGGCGACGATCGTCTTGCCCTCGCCCGTCTTCATCTCCGCGATCTTGCCCTGATAGAGCACCATGCCGCCGATGAGCTGCACGTCGAAGGGGCGCGACCGGAACGGAGGCCGGCTCTCGGGGTACATCTCGCGGACCGCGTCGTACAGCTCGAGGGGCAGGTCGCCCTGCATCCAGCCGGGGATCGGCTCCGTGCAGCCCATGAACTCGCCCTCGGGGGGCGCCGGCTCGCGCGAGGCCATCTCCGACTTCGTGCGCTCGTAGGCCTCCCGGATGTTCGCCGGAAGACGCGAGGCGTCGAACTGCTCCGCGAAGCGCGGGTTGAAGATGTTCCGGATGCCGACCGCCCGGTCCATCGCCTCACGCGCCACGGCAAAGGCCTCGTTCATCAGGTCGTACGGCTTCGCGCCGTTCTCGATCCGCTCCCGGAACTCCGCCGTCTTCGCCCGCAGCTCCGCGTCGGTCAGCGCCCGCATCTGCGGCTCGAGCTCGTTGATCGACTCGACACGCTGCGTGTACTTGCGGACGAACCGCTCGTTGCGCGTGCCGAAGATGAGGGTCAGAAGGGGCCCGACGACGGGAATGCCCTGGTGCTGCTCGGACATGATTCTGCTTTCGATGAGATGCTGCGTGCGGCGCCCGCGCGTGCCGCGCGTCGGTCGCCATCCTGCCGGTGAGATGAACAGCGCGCCGCAAGGGCGCGCACCTGCCGATCGACGGTCAAGCCGTCGGCGGGGGCAGGTCCAGCAGGTGCGTCAGGCCGTGCACGCCGCAGCGCGACTCGTCGCTACGAACCCGCGGCGCCACGAGCGACTCATCGCCCCACGGCCGATGCGACCGGGCGTGAGCCGTCTGGTCCATCGTCGGACGAGCGATCGAGCGAGCCCGCACGGCCTGGGCCATGCGATGCGAGAAGTCCCGGAGACCCGCGGCCGCCTCGAGCCCGAAGACTCGCGGCCCCGTTGCCTCCAGCATCGCCGCGACGCCCCCGAACCCACCCGACAGACCGGCGACCACCAGCAGAACGACAAGGAGCGTCGTCCCGCTCGAGGCCGGGCGGCGTGCCATGGGCGTGCTGATCGGGGTCTCGGCGTACACGGGGGGAAGCAACTATACCTCATCGACCTCTCCCCACCCCGGATTCCCGCGGATTGGGGCCAGAACGCCGGATTGCAGCCCCCATGCCCACCCGCGACCACTCCATCCCGCTGATCCGGCTCGAGGAGATCGACTCCACCAGTCTCGAGGCCCGTCGGCGCCTCGCCTCCGGGACCGATATTGCTGGTCCCACGGCCATCCTCGCCCACCGCCAGACCGGCGGAGTCGGGCGCTTCGGGCGGCACTGGGAGAGCCCTGTCGGCGGCGTCTGGATGACGCTGATCTGGCCCCTCGGGCCCGAGGCCGGCGCCGTCATCGACGGCCTTGGCCTGCGCATCGGCCTGGCGTGCTGCCGGGCGGTCGAGGAGACGCTGGAACGGGCCGGCTGCCCGAAGCCGGTTCGCCTGAAGTGGCCGAACGACGTGCTCGTCGATGGCCGCAAGGCCCTCGGTGTGCTGACGGAGATCGTGCAGCCACCCAGCGGCCGGGTCGCGCTGATCGGCGTGGGTGTGAACGCGAACTTCCCGGGCGACGCGCTCCCGCCGGAGCTGCGCCCGATCGCGACAACGCTCGCGGACGAGGCGGGCTGTCCGATTGATCCCGAAGTGACGCTGCAAGCACTGCTGCGCCATCTGCATCGCGCGCTGACCACCCGCGGCCTGGATGATTCGACGGTCCGCGACGTCGCCGCGCGTCTTCACGGCGTCGGCTCGCCCGCCGAACTGCGCGGCGCCGACGGAACGATCATCCGCGGCGTGCTCATCGGGCTGACGCCGGATGGGCGCCTTCGCGTGCGGACGGATGCAGGAGAAACGCTCGCACCGCCCGGTGGTGAGCTCTTCGTGGATTCGTGACGATCAGTGCGCAAGCACGACGGGCGCGCCGATGCGCTTGAGCACCCGCGGCGCCGCGTCGCCGAAGAACAGCTCGTGCAGCCAGGACTCGCTGTACGCGCCCAAAACGAGCAGCAGGTCGCCCGCGTCCGCCGCGGCGTGCTCGAGGAACTTCGCCTCGTTCTGCCCCTCCACCAGCGTCACGATGTCGGCGTTCGACGACTCCTGGCGCGCCGCGTCCGTCGCCTGCGTCGCGTCCATGCCGTGCCCCGGAACGGCGAGCACGGTCAGCGGCCACTTGGTCGCGATCGACAGGTCGCGCGCCAGCACCACGGCGCGCCGCCCGGCGCCGGTGTTCTCGTACACCCCGAGCACGCGCCCGAGCGGGCCGTACGCTCCGCTCACGACCATCACCGGGCACGGCGCCTTGCACACCAGCGCCCGTGTCGCCGAGCCGAGCCCCGCCGGACGGAATCGTCCGCGCCGGCCGATCACCAGCAAGCTCCGCTGATCCGCCAGATCGCAGAGCGTCGGGATGAGTTCGCCCTCGACCATCCGGCGCTCCACGTCCGCGCCTGACTTGCCCGCGACGCGCTCGACGTCCTCGAGCAACCGCTCGCCGGTCTCGCGCCGTTCGGCTATCGCCGCGGCCTTCTCCTCGGGAGAGCCGACCGTTGCGAGCGTCGGGTCGAACGCCAGCAGCGGGTCGCCGATTGGCGGCGCCGCGAGCGCGGGCTCGATGACATGCACCGCCAGAACCCGCAGCGACGATCGATCCGCCAGTTGCAGGGCGTGGGCGAGCGCCGCCTTGGCGAGGTCGGATCCGTCGTAGGCGACGATGATGCGATCGAGCATGATCGGACTCCCGGCCGCTCCCACGGGCCGTACACACGCATTCTACGGACGTGCGTCACGTCCGACGCCCGCGGGGCCGATAGCATTCGGGGTCTTCTTCCGCGTCGCCGCCCGCAATGGCGGGCCGCGTCGATCGTTCTACGACATGCAGGCCGCGGGTTCCTTGATTATCCCGCCGGAGCGCCACGCCATGCCCCGAACGACGCAGCACGCCACCGGCTCCATGCAGCGCATCCGCGATGCGGACTTTGGGTACGAGCAGGCGCGTCAGCTCCTCCTCCGCGCCGGGTTCGGCGGCCCTCCCGACCAGATCCGCACGCTCGCGTCCGTCGGCCCGGAGAAGGCCGTGGACATCCTCCTCGAGGTCGAGCGCGCGCCCTACGAGGACGACAGCGATCAGTTCCGGAACGACATCATCGCGACGCTCTCCGCGGCGGAGCGCGAGGAATACCGACGCGCGCAGCGCCGGGGCGACGAGGACACGCTCGCGCGGTTCCGGCTGCGTCAGCAGATGCAGGAGCGCGACGACCGCCAGCAGATCGCGCGGATGCAGCGCTGGTGGCTCGCCCGCATGATCGAGACGCCGCGCCCCCTCGAAGAGAAGATGACGCTCTTCTGGCACGGCCACTTCGCCTCCTCGCACCGCAAGGTCGAGAACTCGGCGCAGATGCTGGCGCAGAACCAGCTCTTCCGCCGGCACGCGATCGGCGACTTCTCCCGGCTCCTCTTCGGCATCGTGCGCGACCCCGCGATGCTCGCGTACCTCGACAACCGCAACTCCAACAAGCAGCGCCCCAACGAGAACCTCGCGCGCGAGCTGATGGAGCTCTTCAGCCTCGGCGAGGGCGAGTACTCCGAGGAAGACATCCGCGAGGGCGCGCGAGCGCTCACCGGATACTCCTACGAAGGCGCTGAGTTTGTCTTCCTGCCCGATCGTCACGACGGCGGCGGCAAGACCATCCTCGGGCGCAGCGGCCCCTTCGACGGCGAGGGCTTCGTGCAGGCGATCCTCGAGCAGCCCGCCTGCCCGCGCTTCATCGCCGCCAAGCTCTACCGCTTCTTCGTCAACCACGATCTTCCCCAGGACCTGCGCGACGCGCCCGCCCCGGTGCAGCAGGCCGTCCGCACCATCGCCAGCGACCTCCGCGCCGCGGACTACAACGTCCGCCCCGCGCTGCGGCGGCTCTTCCTGTCCCAGCACTTCTACGACCCGGCGAACGCGTCGTGCCAGATCAAGAGCCCGGCCGAGCTTGTCGTCGGCGCCGTGCGCATGCTCAACACGCCCGTGCGCGACCTCGGCGTCCTCAACGACGCCATGGACCGCATGGGCCAGGCCCTGTTCTTCCCGCCCAGCGTCGCCGGATGGGACGGCGGGCGCACGTGGATCAACACCTCTACGCTCTTCGTCCGCCAGAACATCCTTGTCTACCTGCTCACCGGGCGCACCCCTGTCGGGATCGACGCCCTTGCGAACACGCAGCGCTACGACCCGACGCCGCTGCTCGATGACCTCGCACGGCACGCGCCCGGCGCCGAACGCGACGCGGCTCGCGTCTCCGAATACCTCGTCCGATTGACCCTCGGCGAAGCCGGCGCGCCGCGCGCCGCCGAGTTCGCACGCTTCGTCGAGGAACGCGGCGGCGTGGTCACCCCCGACATCGTCACCGCCCTCCTCGTCCTCGCCAGCGCCGCGCCCGAATACCAGCTCGCCTGAATCGCGGAGAAACCACCGCCATGGACCTCCACAACGCCGACGCCTACACCCGACGGCAGTTCCTCTCGCGCGGCGTGCTGCTCGCCTCCGCCGCGTGGACCATGCCGTGGTTCCTCGATCGCTCCGCCACCGCGCTCGCGGCGCAGCTCGGCGCCAACCCCGGCGGCGCGGGGCTCCCCGAGGACCGAATCCTCGTCGTCGTGCAGCTCGGCGGCGGCAACGATGGCCTCAACACCGTCATCCCGCTGGGCGACTCCGCGTATTACACCGCGCGCCCGGGCATCGCCATCGCCGAACGCGATGCGCTCAAGCTCGGCGCCCGCGCGGGCGTGGGCCTGCATCCGGCGCTGAGCGGTCTGAAGGACCTCCACGACGAGGGCCTGCTGAACATCGTGCAGGGCGTGGGGTATCCGAATCCCAACCGCTCCCACTTCGTCTCGATGGACATCTGGCACACCGCCGACACCAGCGCCACCGGCGCCGGCTGGCTCGGGCGCTACTTCGACAACGAGTGCGCCGGCGGACCGGACTGCGGCGGGGTCGCCATCGGACGCACCGCGCCGCTCGCGATGGAGGGCCGCAAGGTCAAGCCGATCGCATTCGAGACTCCCGACCTCTTCCGCTGGACGGGCGAGGACCTGCACGAGGCGCTGCGCGAGCCCTACGAGCACGTCATGGAGGGCGAACTGGCGCCGGCGGACGACTCCAGTCTGGCGTTCCTCACGCGCACCGCGATGGATGCGCAGGTCTCGAGCGAGCAGATCCGGCGCGCCGTCAGCGCAACGCCGCTGGTCAACTACCCGCGCACCAGCCTCGCGCGCCAGCTCGCGATGGTCTCCGCGATGATCCGCGCCGGCCTCAAGACGCGCGTCTACTACGTCTCGATGTCCGGGTTCGACACGCACGCCGGTCAGGGCGGCGCGCAGGGCCGGCACGCGCAGCTCCTCACCGAGTTCGGCGGCGCGCTCAAGGCCTTCTACGACGACCTCAAGGCGCAGGGCAACGACCAGCGCGTCCTGACCATGTCCTTCAGCGAGTTCGGAAGGCGCGTCGGGCAGAACGCCAGCAACGGCACCGATCACGGCGCCGCGGCCCCGATGTTCCTCGCCGGCCCCATGGTCCGGCCCGGCGTCTTCAACCGTCACCCGTCGCTGACGGACCTCGACGATGGGGACCTCAAGTACACGACCGACTTCCGGGCCGTGTACGCGTCCGTCCTGCAGGATTGGATGGGCGCCGGCGCGGCGGGCGTGGTCGGCGCGAGCCACCGGCCGCTGAAGCTCATCAACACCAGGGCCTGATCGGCCGCCGAGCGGTTCCTCGCGCCGTCTTGACGTCGTTTGTAGCAAATGCTACAACTCGACGGTGAAGATGTAACCATCGCTACAAGACCCGCTCGGGAGCCCTGTCATGCCGCACCGCCTGCCCGTGGCCCTGCTCGCCGCGACCGCCTCCGTCGCCGCCGCGGAGCCCCTCGTCACCGATCGCCCGGACTTCACCGAGAGCACGTCCGCCGTCGCCGTCGGGCGGCTCCAGATCGAGCTGGGCTACACCGCCGTCGTGGACGATGATCGCGACGAGCACTTCCTCCCCGAGACGCTGCTGCGCATCGGCGTCGTCGAGCGCACCGAGCTGCGTCTCGGCTGGGGCGGCGTGCGCATCGACGAAGGCGGCGTCGACGGGACCGACAGCGAGATCGGCTTCAAGCACGTCTTCGACCTCGGCGACGACTCGCCACTCGGCCTCGGCTTCATCGCCGCGCTCTCGCTGCCCACCGGCGGTTCCGACGCCACCGACGACGTCGTCGTGCCCGGCTTCAAATTTCTCTGGTCGTACGACCTCGCCGACTCGACCTCGATCGCCGGCAACATCAACCTGGCGCTGCCGGAGTCCGAGGCGGGCGATCGCATCGGGCTGGCCGAGGCCTCGCTCGCGCTGGCGCACTCCCTGACCGAGCAGGTCGGTACGTACGTCGAGTACTTCGGCCTCTACCCATGGGAGCAGGACGCGCTGGAGCACTACGTCAACGGCGGATTCACGTTTCTGCTCAGCGACGACCTGCAACTCGACGTTCGCGTCGGCGCCGGGCTCAACGACTCCGCGGATGATCTCTTCGCGGGCGTCGGCCTATCGGTCCGCTTCTAGGCCCCGGCGCCCTCTTCCTTCTTCATGATCAGGAGGTAGTTGAAGCCGCGCAGGAAGAAGTTGCCCTCTTCCGCCGCCTTGTGCCAGTTGCCCTTGCGCAGCTTGGCGTTCTGGCGCACCACCGCGATGATGTCCACCGGCTTGAACCGCCGGCGCAGCAGCCCGAACAGCTCGAAGCCGATCGGCATGAACGACAGCGCCGGCGCCCGTCGCTTCTTGAAGGAGTCGCTCACGTAGACCGCGAGGTAGCGCCGGTCGCGCAGCACGCGGTGCGCCTCGTCGAACGCCGCGTCCATCGCGCGGTAGTACGCCTCCCCCGGATCGCCGTCCCGCTTCGTCGGCGCCTCGCCCGCGTCCAGCCGCCCGATGCACGCCGGATCATCCGAATATTCGATGTGCGTCGAGTACGGCGGGTCCATGAAGACGAAGTCCGCCTTGCCATCCTCCATGGGAAGCTTGCGCGCATCGGCGCGAAAGATGTCCGGGCGCGTCGGCGCCAGGTCGTAGCCGAGGGCGCGCCGACCCAGGTCTCGCGCCACGTCGAGCGTCGTGCCCGAGCCGCAGAAGGGATCGATGATCAGGTCCCCCTCGCGCGTGTAGCGCTGCAGGAGCTGCCAGATCACCCACGACGGCGTCGCGCCGGCGTAGTTCTTGTCGCCCTGCTCGTCGGGGCCGTAGTGCTGGCTCGGATACTCCCACAGCGTCGTCGTGAACACGCGCAGCGGCGGCTTCTGGAACGGCGCCCGGCCGGAGCGCGGCGTGCGTCCCTTCGGATTGGCGCGCCGATCGCTCACGCCAGCGCCTCGACCAGCGCCGCGCCGATCCGACGCTTCGCGTCCGCGAGCGGCGCCCGGATCTTCGCCCCCGCCGCGTGCACGTGTCCGCCGCCGCCGAACTTCTTCGCGACCGCGTTCACATCGACCAGCTTCTCCGCGCCCGGCACGCCCGGCAGCGGCGGCTTGCTGCGCAGGCTCACCTTCGTCAGGCCCGGCTCCGCCTCCGTCAGCACCGCCACGGCGCGCACCGTCGCGACGGTCTGCGGCAGGTCCGTCAGCCCGCCCGCGTCATCCAGATCCGCGCCCGCCGACTGCAGGTCCGCGTTCGAGATCGAGATGATCGCCACTCGATCGTTCGACAGCAGCTCCAGCGACTCCATCGCCTTCGCGACGATCCGAAGCCGCGCCGGCTTGTCGCTCTGCTCGGAGATCGCCAGCACGCGGCTGTGATCCACGCCCGCCTCGATCAGCTCCGCCGCCATGCGCAGCGTCCCCGGGCGCGTATTCGAGTATCGGAACCAGCCCGTGTCCGTCGCCAGCCCGAGGAACAGCGGCTCGGCGATGTCCTTCGGCAGCGCGCTCGCGTGATCAACTCCAAGGAGCAGGCAGCACAGCTCCGCGACGATCTCGCACGCCGCCGCGGCGTCGGTGCGAATCAACCGCTTCGACGCGATCTCACCGTTGCCGCTCGGATGGTGATCGACCACGATCGCCCGTTCGCTCAGCGGCTCGAGCCACGCCCGCGCATCGCCCACCTGGGCCCACGAGCCGGTGTCCACGATGAGCACGCGATCCGCGCCGCCGACGATCGCGTCGGCCTTGAGCGCCGCGCTCGCCGCGTCTCCTTCCGGGAGACGCACGGCCGGCGTCTCGCCGACGAACGGCTCGAATCGGGCGAACCAGGGCGCGGGGAACACACCCTTCGCCTCGACGCCCAGCGTTCGCAGCGTGCGCACCACCGCCATTACCGAGCCCACGGCGTCGCCGTCGGCCTTCGCGTGCGTCAGCACGGCGACGCGCTTCTGCGTTCGGAGGCCCGCCGCGATCTCCCGAAGCGAGATGTTCGAGCTCCAGGGAACGGCGTCGCTCATGCGTGGGCTCCCTGCAGCGCGCCGGCGCGGAGCATGCTCCCGGCGCGGACGACGTCCTCGTGCATCTGGCGGACCAGCGGCTCGACGGCGTCGAAACGGATCTGGTCGCGCAGCCAATGATGGAACTCGAGCCGCATCGTCCAGCCGTACTCCGATTCGTGCGGGCCCGGGCCGGGCCAATCCAGAAGGTGCGCTTCCACGCGAACCTGTCGCCCATGGAACGTCGGGTTCGTGCCGACGCTGATCGCGGCGTTCCAGCGCCCGCCGGCGCCGAGGTCGGCGACGCCCGCGTACACGCCGTCGCCGGGCGGCAGACAGGGCGACTCGAGATTGGCTGTTCGCATGTTGAGCAATCGGCCGCGCCGGTCGCCCTGCACCACCCCGCCGTTCATCGCGTAAGGCCGGCCGAGCGCCGCGGCCGCGTCCGCAATCCGCCCGTGCGTAAGCAGCCAGCGGATCAGCGTGCTCGACGCATCGACGAGCGTGCAGTCCGAGAGCGTCGCGGTGCGGGCGGGGACGGTCATGGTCTGGAACCCGAACCGACGCCCAAGCTCGGCCAGGGCCGCCATATCGCCGGCGCGTCCCGCGCCGAATCGGAAGTCGGCGCCCTCGACGATCGCCGCGGGCGCGTACCGCTCGACGATCGTGGCGACGAATTCCTCCGCCGAGAGCGCGAGGAACGATGCGCTGGGCTGAAGCTGGACGACCTCGTCCGCGCCGGCGTGCCGCAGGAGCCGCGCGCGCTCCTCGAATGTCGTGAGGATCGGCGGCGCCGCCCCGGGGTCGAGCGTCGTCAGAGGGTGAGGAAAGAACGCGAGGGCGATGACGCGGCCCGAGTCGGTCGCGGCCTCGCGCGCCCGCGCCAGAAGCGACGCATGCCCGACGTGGACGCCGTCGAAGTTGCCGATCGTCAGCACTGTCCTCTGGCCGGGCATGGGGGTCACGGTAGACCGCCCGGCCCATGCCCGCCAATCCAAGCCGGCGCCGCGCGGTACGCTCCCCGACATGGCCGGCCACGCGCTCGACGTCATCCTGGGCCGCGGGCGAGCGCTCCTGGTCGCCGCCGCGCGGCTGGAGGCCGACGCAATCCTCGGCGCCCTCGGAATCAAGCCCGACCCACCGCTCGCCGAGTGGACGGTCAGCCGGCTCGACGATCGGCTGGATCTCCTGCTCACCGGCATCGGCAAGGCCAACGCCGCCGGCGCCACCGCCGATGCGATCACCGGCCGCTCGTACGCGTGCGTCGTCAATCTCGGCGTCTGCGGTTCGCTGCCTCGGCTATCCGAGCCGCCGCTCCCGCCGGGCGCGGTGATCGTCGCGACCGAATCGGTGTTCGCCGACGAAGGCGTCGAGACGCCCTCCGGCTTCGAGGATGTGGCGTCGATGGGCTTCGGGCCGTTAACCGGCGCGCCCGGCGACGGGCTGCGTCTTCCGGGTTCGCGGGCGCTGCGCGACGCGATCCATCCGCTCGCCGAGGTCGCAGCGCCGATCGCGACCGTGTCCATGTGCTCGGGGACCGATGCGCTCGCCGGCGCCATCGCCGATCGGTCCGGCGCCGTGGCCGAGGCGATGGAGGGCGCCGCGATCGCCCTGGTGTGCGCGCGACGTCAGACGCCGTTCATCGAGCTTCGGGTCGTGAGCAACACGACCGGCGATCGGGCTCGCCAGCAATGGAACATCCGCGCGGCGCTCGAACGGCTCGGCGGCGTCGCAGCGCGCCTTTAGCTCGGCTTTTCCAGACCGGCGACCTCGTCGCGCAATTGCTCGACGCTCGAGACGGATCCCGATCGCACGCGGTCGATCAACTCATCGAGCTTCGCCGCTCGGGCGCCGACGTTCTTGAGCGATTCGCTGAGTGTCGAGGAATACATGCCGATGCGCGACTCGGGCCACGGCTCGTCGCCGTCGCAGAGCAGGAGCAGCCAGTCGCCCTGGTTGTCCTTGAAGACGATCGGATCACCGATCGGCTGCATGTCGGCGAGGTTGCTCATGACATACGCGCGCCCGCCGTCGCGCCGAACTTCCTCGAAGTGATCCGCCTCGAACATCTCGACCATGCCGTTGCCCAGCTCGACGGTGATGGCCGTCGCCGCCTGAGCCGCCGCCGCGGCGCCGTCGTCGCCGAACTTCTCCCTCGCCGCCGTCACCAGCTCGGCGTGCCGGGCGTACATCATCAGCGCCGGGCC
This sequence comes from Phycisphaerales bacterium, assembly GCA_041940385.1. GTDB lineage: Bacteria > Planctomycetota > Phycisphaerae > Phycisphaerales > UBA1924 > JACVCK01. The sequence goes on from JBGTSD010000054.1 coordinate 10,979, forward strand.
GGCGACCCGCGCCATGGCCGCCTGCGACGGATCCATCCAGTCGTCGAGGAACGCGACGTCCGTCGTCGTGCTCGCCAATTCGCGCAGCCGCTCGGCCGCGATGACCGCGTCGGTCCGTTCGGGCATCGCCTGGGGCGGCGCTTCGGCGGATGGAGCGCTGGTGGCCGGCGCTGCGGTCGTGGGCGCTTCGTCTTCGCCGCAACCGGCGAGCGTGCAGGCCGTCAATGTCAGTGCAAAGCAGATTCGTCGCATGGAGATTCTCGCGAGTCGCCCGCGTCACGATCGCGGGGCGGTGGTTCAGGTCTCATCATCCAGCGTTCGAAGGAGTTCATCAAGCCGATCGCGGACCGACTGCTCGTCGTCCCGGAGCATGTGCCGGAGCTGGCGAGTCGCCTCGTCCAGCGAGATCGGCGGCTCATAGAACATTTCACGCCGTGTTTCGGCCGGGCGAACGGCGACGTCCGACCGGCCCTTCTTCGCCTCGTCAGCCTTCGCGGGCTTGAGCGCTGCGCGGGGCCGCAGCTCGAGCGTGCGGGTGTCGCCGGCGTACTCGACGGTGATGCGATCGCGCTCGATCGAGACGACCCGCCACCCCTCGTACTCATCGTCGACCATCAGCACGAGGAGGTCCTGCTCGGGCCTGCGCGTCGTCCAGTCGAACATCGCTCGCCAATCCGGACCGACGCGCCACGAGCCGACGAACGTCAGACTCGCGAGCGCTTCCTCCGCGGCCTTCTTCGCCGCGTCGTCCTGCGTCGCCGCCGGCGCCTCCGCGACCGCCGCGGCCCAGTCCTGTCGGTTGGGTGAGAAGAGATTCTGGCCGGCGATCAGCGCGAGCGACTCCGCCTCGGCCGGCGTGCGCGCGAGACGATGCAGGTCCAGCGCCGGCCCGATCGGACGCGGCGCGGGCGACGGGGCCACGGGCGCGATCGGCGTCAACCAGATCCACGCGGCCGCGAGGAGCGGCAGCAGCGCCAGCGACGCCAATGCAAGCTGCCAGAACCCCGCGGTGCGCCACACCGGGCGCGCATACTCACGGAGCGCGAACGTCGATCGTCGGAGCTCGGGTCGGCGCTCAGCCACCGGTCGCCTCCAGACATGCGTAGACCGTCATCTCCGCCTGCACGCCGGCGAGGTCACGGTACGGCTGGCGCGTCAGCGTCATGTTGCCGATGCGCAGCCACGGCGCGGTCGATGACTCCAGTGCCCCGATCGCGCCGGCGAGATGCTCCATGCGATCGGCGTTGATCTGCAGACGAACCGACACGACCTCCGCGGGCGGGTCCACGGCAATCACGTCCGAGCGAGCGTTGCGCTCCAGGCGTCCGACGCGTGCGCCGGCCGACTCGCAGCGCTGACGGACCTCGTCCAGCAGCGCCGCCGTCGCCGCCTCGAGCGTACGCGCCCGGACGCGCTCGTCGGCGCCGGCCTGCCACCACGCGACGAGCGCCGCGCTGCGCGCCTCCTGCGCCGGACCCTCCGCCGCGAGCTCGGCCTGACGCTCCACCAGCTCGCGCTGGAGCGCGGCGCGCTCCAGCGTCTCGCTCGCGTCCGTCCACTGCGGCAAGGCGTAGACCCACAGCACGACGAACGACGCGACCAAGAGTCCGATCGCCGGCCAGGGCCGCTTCGTGAACGGGCGCAGCGGTGCGGGAACGTGCAGCGGCTTCACGGCGTCGCCTCCGCTTCGGGCGCTGCGACTGCGGCACCCGACGTGAACGTGAGGCGCGCCTCGATCTGCAGGCGCGACTCGCCGGTGTCGATCGTCGCGGCGGGCGCCACCTGCTTGACCTGCTCGAACGCCGACGAGGCCTCGAGCGCCTCGATGACCTCCGCCGCGGATGGCGCGAGCACGATCGCGAGCACGACCTCGTCGGAAATCTCGAGCCGCTCCACCCACGCGGGCGTCGGCAACGCCTCGGACAGCGCCGCCATGATCGCCCAACGCGGCGCGTAGGCCTCCTCGAGGCCCCAGAGCCGATCGTGCGCCGAGGTGAGCCGCTCGTTCACGCCGCGCAACTGATCCACGCGCCCCGACTCCGGCTCGAGCACGGAGAATCGCGCCGCCACCGCGGCGCTCTCCGCATCGGCGCGGGCCGCGTAGGCGTCGGCGAGGATCATCACGCCGATCACGACCGCCGCCGCGGCTCCGGACCATCGCACGGCCGGATGCTCGAGCAGACGCGACCGCTCGCGCCTGCGGACAAGATTGAACTCCGGCGCTCGACCCTCGTCCGACCCCAGCCGGGGCCACGCGCCGAGGATGGCGCCGCCAAGGGCAAGTTTCTCCGTGTCCACCACGACGGCGCCCGGAATGTCCGGCGCCGCGCCTTCGCTCCAAGCGCACACCGCCGCGCCGCGACGGCGTGCCTCCTCGATCGCCGCGGCGGATGCAGGCCCGCGCCCTGCGCGGCAGCCGTTCCAGCGCAGCCCGTCGATCAGGTGCAGCGCCCAACCGGTCGGGCTGACCTCCAGCACCGACGACGGCTGCTCGCCGATCTCGACGTCGCGCAGCAGCATCGGCATGGCGAGCCCTGTCGGCGCGATGCGGGTCGGCGCGAGCCCGGCTTGACCAAGTCGTTCGAGCGTCGACGCCGCGCGATCGGCCGGCACGGCGCCGATCCATGCCCCAGCGCTGCCCGCCGCCGTGGTGATCGGCGCCACGTCCCACAGCACGCCGGCCTCGCCGAGCGCGGGGAAGAATGATCCAAGATTGTCGCCCACGGCGTCGCGGAACGATGACACCGGTTGGCCCGCGATGTCGATCTCCCGCCGCAGCATGTCGTCCGTCGGCCAGAGCAGCGTGCGCGACGCGCGTCCGGCGGCGGGCGCGATCCATTCCGGCAGCGCCGGCGCCTGCTCCCCGGCGAAAAAGTCGGCGATCGTCTCGGCACGCCATGTCGCCCGGCCGGCGCGCATCGTCGCCTCGACGAGGATCAGGTCGTCGCCCCGGCGCAGCATCCCGATGGCGCGTCGTGCATTCAGGCCCATGCGGACTCCGGAATCGATGCGGCGGATCGCCTCACATCCAGCCCTCCCGCGATTCTAGGAGCACGGGAACGCCGTTCTCGTCGAGCGTGACGCGCATCATGAACCGGCCGATGCTCTCGCCCTTCACCGCGCGGGTGCGCACCGTGAACAGGGGCGGAAGCGTGTAGGCGAAGCGGTCCGCCACCTCGGCGTACACCGACGGGCCGACGATCTCGCGCATGCGGGTCGCCGTGATCGGCTCCTGCTCGCGCCGCGCCTCGACCAGACGCATCAGCAGCGAGTTCGACCGGATGCCCAGCGCCTGGAACACCTCGAACGACGCGTAGTTCGGGTCCACGAGCCCGTCGCCGACGATCGTGAGGTGCGACGCAAGCGATTCGTACATCGCGACCGTCATGCCCGGCACGTTCAGCAGGTCCTCAAGCCGACGGATCGCGCCGCCCCGCAGCGCCCGCTCCGGATCCCGGCGCGCCGCCGCGACGCGCTCGACGCTGCCCGAGGGCAGCAGCGACAGCCGATGCAGCTCGATCGCGTCGAGCATCATCTCGGCGACGTCGGGATCGTGACCGACCAGCACGAAGAGATCGCGCAGCGTGCGCCGCGTCGCCATGTTCAGATTGATCTTGCCGTTCTCCGACTCCAGCACGACATCCACCACCGCGCCGGCGAACTCCATGCGGCCGAGCCCGGTGACGACCACCGGCGCCGCGACGAAGCCCGGCTCAGGGCCCGTCACCTCGTCCACAACCAATGCGTCGTCCGTCGGCTCTTCGCTCGTCCCGCCGCCGGTCGGCGGCCGCCCACCGTTCGCCTCGTTCGCGCGGATCTGCTCCATGCGCCGATTGAGGATGCCGAGGAATCCCGCGGCGCCGGCCATCTCGGGCGGGAACGCGGGCAGGCCCTCGATCGTCGTGGACGCCGCGCTCGGCGGCGGCGCGCCCTGATCGCCCGAGCGCATATCGAGCGCGATGCGTCCGAGGCCGAGACCCACGGAGAGATCCTTCGCGGCCTGGATCGCCGCGCCCCGCGCCGCGTACCGCGCCTGCACCGCTTCGACGTCGGCGCGGGCGAGCATGAGCGAGCGACGCGACGTCGCCGCGAACGCGCCGGCGAGGGCGACGCACAGCGCCAGCCCGGCCATCACCGCGATCAGAACGTAGCCACGACGGGCACGATCCATTCGCCGCTCCCTCCTTCCTCGTTCTTTGTCCACGCGATCCGGATCGCCCGGGGCATGGTGCGCGGGTCGCGCCATTGCGCGTCCCAGACGCGCTGGCCGGACCCGACGATCATGAGGTACTCGATCGTGATCGAGGCGCAATCATCGAGCAGCGCCCCCGAGAACGCCGGGGCGCCCTGCGTGGCGTGGACGGCCAGGGACTCGAGGACGCGCTGCTCGAGCGCGTCCGCGTCCGGGTCGATCTGGCGCGAATCCGCCCACTCGTAGTACAGGAGACGCACGCCCTCGCGGTCCTCGGCCTCCGGGGCGATCACGATGCGCACGCGCGTCGGCAGTCGCTGCTGCGGCGCCCGGGCGGACATCAGCGTGTTCAGCTCCATCCCGTCCGTGCCGCCGACGAAGCGACGCACCGTGCGATCCGGTCCGATCTCGATCCATCCCATCTGCGCGGCGAGCAGCGCCCGCGCCCGATCCTCGCGCCGGCCCTGCTGCATGTCGATGGTCGTATCGCCCGCGGCCCGGACCGACGTCGCCACGGTGGACGCCACCATGAGCATCACCAGCGTCGAGAGCGCGATCGCCGTGATCAGCTCGAGCATCGTGAAGCCGCGCCGGGATGGACGTGGAACGCGCCTCACCATTGCACCGTCGTCAGATCGACGCGCCCGGCCGTCACCTGCACGGTGCGCATCTCCAGCAGCGCGCCCGGACCGGCGTCGACGCTCGCGCGCCCGCCGAGCCGTTCGTTCGGATTCCCGGTGTTCATGCCGCGCGTCGCGCTGGCGGCGATCCGCACCGTCCACTCGACGCCGTCACGCACGCCCTTCCACGTATCGGCCGCGCCGTCGAGCCGGCCGACGTAGGCGTCCTCCGGCAGCACGCCGAGGAAGGCCTGTTCGACGAGCGCCTGCGCGACCTCGAGCTCGCGTCGCGCCTCGGCGGCGCGCTCGCGGGCGCGCTGGGCGCCGGCGAGGCCCGAAAGGATCGCGCCGAACCCGGCCGCGGCGATGAGCAACGCGACCAGAACCTCGAAGAGCGTGAAGCCCCGCCGTGCGGCGCGTCGGCGCTTAGCGGATGAGCATTTCATTCGTGTCGATCTCCTCTTCGTCGAGGAGACTGTCGAGCCGGTCGAGATTGACCAGGCCGTTCAGGAAGCGACCGGTGTAGTCGGCGAGGCCGTCCGGCTCGATGATGATGGTCGGCGTGACCAGGATCACCAGCTCCGTCTGCTCGCGCATCACGTTCTTGCTGCGGAACAGCATGCCCAGCAGCGGGATGTCGCCGAGGAACGGGATCTTGTTGACGTTGTCGATGTCGCGCTCGATGCGGATGCCGCCGAGCACCACCGTGTCGCCGCTGTTCACCGTCACGTTCGTGTCCAGTCGGCGCTGCGGGAACGACGGCGACTGGATCGCGGCGCCCGGCGCCGGGTCCTCGACGTCGGAGACTTCCTGGCTCAGGCGAAGCTCGACCTCGCCGCGATTGTTGATGCGGGGCGAGACGTCGAGGATCACGCCCGTGGGGCGGTACTCGATCGAGTTGTCGATGCGGTTCGGGTCCACCGCGTCCGTCGTGCCGGAGATCGTGCGCGTGGTGATGGGCACCTCGCGCCCGACGTTGATCACCGCCTGCTGGCCGGAGAGCACGAGCAGGTACGGCGCGCTCAGCACGCGCACCGCGCCCTCGTTCGCCGCCGCCTGCACGAGCGCGAAGGCGTTGGAGCCGAGGATCACCGCGCTGCCGACCGGATCCACCGTCAGGAAATTCGCGTCGGAGAACAGCTCCAGCGTCTGGTTGCCGACGTCGAGCGACGTGAAGAGCTCGATGCCGAACTGCACGTCGCCGGAGATGACGACCTCGGCCACCACCACCTGCAGGTACACCTGCTTCGGCGGGCCGTCGAGGATGCGCAGAAGGTCGCGCACCTCCTGGTAAATCTCCGGACGCGCACGGATGATGAGCCGCTCGAGATCGCCGGCCGACGTGCGCGTGTTGAGCGAGCGGCCGCCCGGCTCGGTCTGGCCGGGAACCGGAGGGGCGCCCGTGACCGGCGGCGGCACGCCGGCGCCCGACGTCAGCGGCGTGATGCGCACGAGATCGGGCGAATCGGTCGCCAGCCCGTCGTTGAGCGCCGCCTCGATCGCGCCGGCGAGCTGCGTCGCCGTGAGCTGCTGGCAGTTGTAGATGTAGGTCCGCGTCTGATTGTCGTTCAGCGGCTCGTCGATGCGATCGACCCACTCGTCCAGCATCGGGATGAACTGGCGAACCGTCGTCGTCACCAGCACCTGCTGCGAGCGCGGCAGCTCCGTGGTGATGAACTGCTGGGTCTCGCCGGTGGTCCGCGCGCCGGCGGCCGCGGCGAACTGCTTGAGCCCGTCCGCCAGCTCCTTCGCCGAGACGTATTCCGGCGTGTACAGGCGGAGCACGCGGTTGGCGAAGAAGGGCTGGTCCAGCTCCGCGACCACCTTCATGATGCGTTCGGCGTTCTCGGGCGACTCGACGAGGATCAGGATGTTCGCGCCCTTCGGGGCGAGCATGGCGCCGCGTGCGCTCAGCAGGTCCTTGAGGCCCGTCTGCAGCTCCGTCGCCGTCACGTTCATCAGCGGCAGCACGTACGTCGCCGTCGAGAGCAGCTCGCGCGCCGCGTCCCAGCCGCCGATCACGCGGCTTGCGCGCTTCTGCGCCTCGCGCGCCTCCACGACGTGCACCAGGCCATTCTGCACATGCAGCGCCCAGCCGTAGCCCTCCGCGATCGCGTCCAGCGTCCGGAACATCTCCTCGCGGCTGATCTGACCGGCGAGCACGAACGACATCTCGCCGGTGATCTGCGGCGCCAGGACGTAGTCCACGTCCAGGACGTTCTCGAAGATCTCGCGGAAGACATCCGGCGCGGGCGCGCCCTTGAAGTTCAGCGTCACGTCCAGATCGCGCACGCCCTGCTCCGCGGCGGGCGCGGCGCGATAGTCCGGGCGGGCGATGTACGAGAGGTCCTGCGGCGGGAGCGCGCTGGTGTTGCGCGGACGCTCGCCTCGCGCGGGGAGCGCGATCTCGTACTCGGTCTTTGCGTTCTTGCCGTTGAGGTCGGGCAGCACGCCCAGGTGACGGCGGGCCGGCGCGGGCTCGGGCGCCGTCGTCGCGGGCTCGTTCGACGCGCACGCGCCCGCGAGCAGCGCCAGCGCGCCGGCGCTCACGATCGGTGCATACCTCTTCAGCATCCTCGGCGTGGCTCGGTTCATGGTGCTCTCGTGGTCTACTGGCGGCTCGCCCGGATCGGTGCGACAGGCCGCGTCAGATGGTCTGCAGGTCGTTGATGCTGAAGATCGCCAGGAGCATCGCGATCACGACCACGGCCACGATCGAGGCGATGGCCAAGATAGCCGCGGGCTCCAAAAGCGTCAAAGCACGGCGCATGCGCAGGGAGACCTCGCTCTCCAGCGATTCCGCCAGTCGTTCGAACACGGTGGGAAGGTTTCCGCCCTCCTCCCCGACCGCCAGCAGGCGGTCGGCGACATCGGGCATGAGGCGCGCCTGCCGGGCCGACTCGCTCAGCCGCCCGCCCTCGCGCATCTGATCGATCACCTGGTCCAGCCGGCGGCGCAGCTCCTCGCTCCGCCACGTGGTCCGGCCGATCTCGAGCGCCCGCAAGATCGGGATGCCGCCGCGGAGCATCATTGCCGTGGCGCCGCAGAACCCCGCCGCCTGCTGCTTCCACCAGATCGGTCCGATCATCCGTCGCGACAGGATCCAGCGCTCGATCGCCGCCCGCTGGTCGGGGTTCCGCCAACGTCGGCGGAACCACCACGCGAGCACGGCGCCGGCGACGATGAACAGCGCGCCCCAGTTGCCGAGGAACGAGCAGATGTCGATCACGATCCGCGAAAACAGCGGCATCGCGATGTTCATGTCCTCGAAGATCTGCGAGAAGCGCGGCACGACGAACGACACGATGAACGCGACGATCAGCGTGCCGACGAAGAGCAGGATCACCGGGTACGTCAGCGCCGCCGTCAGCTGCTGACGCAGCCGCTGCGCCCGCTCCTCCTGCTCGTTGATGCGCTGGAGCACCTCGGGCAGACGGCCGCTGTCCTCGCCCGCCTGAATCATTGCGACATGGTGCGCTTCGAACCAGCCGGGCAGGCGGCGCAGGCCCTCCGCGAGCGTGCGCCCCTCGCGCACCGCGCCGGCGAGCGTCCGCAGCGCGGACAGGTGCCGCTCCTTGCTCGCCACGCCGGTGATCGTCTCGAGCGCCGCGTCCAGACTCATCCCGCTGCTCAGCAGCAGCGAGAGCTGCGCGAACGCCTCCGCGCGGACGCGCTTCCACGCGCCGTCGTTGGCCGGCGCCCGCTGCAGCAGCCCGCGCGACGCCGCCTGCTTGGCGCCGTCGCTCGACAGCAGCCGCGGCCCGCCCTCCGCCGAGCGAATGTCCAGCACCACCAGCCCGCGCCGGCGGAGCTCCTCGCGCGCCGCGCGACCGTCGAGCGACTCGATCTCGCCCTCGGTCAGCCCCGCGCCCGCGCCCATCGCGCGGTAGAGGAACTTCTGATTGATCGCGGCACGGCTCATCGGCGCTGGCTCTTACTCCTGAATGTTCTCGACGATTTGCTCGTACGACGTCTCGCCCAGGCACACCTTCTCGACAGCGTGATCCCACAGCGACTGCATTCCCTGCTCGCGCGCGATGCGATGAATGTCCCCCGCGCCCTTGCGCTCCAGGATCGCGCGATGCACGTGCTCGCTCACCTCGAGCAGCTCCCCCACCACTGTTCGACCGCGATAGCCGGTCTGGAGGCACGTGCGGCAGCCGGCGCCGCGATGGAACTTCGTCCCGGGCTTGAGCCCGTGACGCTCGAGCAGGGCCGGGTCCGGGTCGTACGCCTCGAGGCAGTCCGTGCAGATCTTCCGGACCAGGCGCTGCGCCATGACGCCGACGACGGCCGACGCAATGAGATAGTCCTCGACGCCCATGTCGAGCAATCGCGGGAACGCCGCCGCGGCGCTGTTGGTGTGCAGCGTGCTGACCACCATGTGGCCCGTCA
>JBGTSD010000055.1:0-19985 GCA_041940385.1 Phycisphaerales bacterium
ATGGGGCTGATTTCGGGCCGCAAGGCGTTCCAGCGCCCGCTGAAGGACGGCGTGGCGATGCTGAACGCGATCCAGGAGGTATACCTGGACAAGAGCGTGACGCTGGCCTGACCCCCGCGGGAATTGAACGCAGAGTTCGCAGAGCGCGCCGAGTGCGCGGAGGCGAATCCTGGGGTGGCACACTGCGGCGGCTCTGGGCCGCGGTGTGGTCGCTATTCGTCGGCCCAGGGGTCGACGGCGCCGGGCAGCAGGTACTCGCCAACCTTGAAGCGGGCGTCGAAGTCCTGGCGGGTGTAGGTCTCGACGCTGACCGGCAGCACGACCTCGCCGTCCCAGAATGATCTCGACGCGAGGTCACGGAGCGCCGTCGTCGGATCCGAACTGATCCGCAGCTCGAAGCGACCACCATCGGAATCCCAGGGCACAGACGATTGCAGCGCGATCATCCAGCTCAACGGCGCGGGTGCGCTGCTGCCGCGTGGGTTGTCGGTGACGCGCGCCCATTCGAATGCCGCCGCGCTGGGAGCGCCTCCCGCTCCAAAGCACTCGACGGGCGCCTCGTCTCGGAGCAACTCAAGGCGGCACCCGATGACGATGGGGCCGGCGGCCGAGACTGGTTGGGCTTGCAGAAGCTGCATGACCGTCGGGTGCGGCGCCAGCCAGGGTTCCGATTTCCACAGCTCGATCAGCAGCGCCGCACGACCGGACTCCTCGCAGCGCGCGATGGAGACCGGGGCCTTCTTCAAGCTGTCGTCGATCGCGTTGCTGACCACGGGTGAGAGAATCGAGTCAACAGCTCCGCCTACGACGACCTCGCGCCAGACCGGCCCAGACCACACCGTTCGACCGTCGTCGGTCACGGTGACGTCGAATCGCAATCGGTGCTGGCCGTCGGGCAGAACGCCGATCCGATGGAGCGCGTCTGACGGCAAGAGGTCGTCGCGCACGCCCCAGCGGGCCGCGGATGTCGCGTAGCGTGGCCCCGCACCTATGCCGTATGTCGCGGTCTCTGAACCCTCAACTCGCGGCCGCACAGTGATGACGCGCTGCTCGGCGCGCAACGGGGACGGCACACGATCGACGCGATACCAGACCAGCTCGCCCGACGGCCATCGCACGCGGCTGCGCACGCTGCGCATCACCAGCATCTCGCGTAGCAAGCGATCAGCGACGTCGTCCTTTCTTCGACAATGCCACATGTCGAGCAGCATGGCGTCGCAATCCCCGATCCGCCCGCGATTGTTCGCCACGCGCTCCGCCTGCGCAGCGCGCCGCCAGACGAGTCGGTGCTGCCAGACCGGCCATTTGCCAGTAGGGCCGCCAGCCATCGACTGCCCGCGCACACGGCGAACGAGCTCGAAGAACATCGACTCGCTGAACGAAGCAGGCTTGTACGGACCCGGTCCTTGGATGTAGAAGCGCGTCTGCTCATCGGTCGGAGGCTGGTCCAACCACGGCAACATCACAATCAGCGCCGTGGTGGGGATGCTTTTCAGCAATCCGTCACGGCGCACCTGCGGCGTCAGGTACACGCCGTACGCGGACGCTGCAAGGGCCAGCGCCAGCAGCGCCCACCCCCACCGCCGTCTCGTCTTGAAGAGTCTCCGCTCGCGTTTCGCGTCGCGTCCGCATTCCGGGCACACGAGGCCGCGCTTGCGGGCCGCGTCGGCGCCGCGCATGTCGTACCAGCACTTCGGGCACCGCTTCCGCCCGCGGCTGCGGTTGTGGAGGAGGGACCAATAGAGGAGGCCGAGCGCCGTGATCGCGAGGATCGCCGCGGCGAGCCAGAAGGGCCAGTCGGTGGCGGCGTTGGCCATCAGCGTGTCTCCGAGCGCCTTCGCCGCGATTATTCAGCAGCCCACTTATCCGGCTTCATTGGTGATTGATGGGCGCCGGCACGGAATCGTTCGTCGAACTCGTTGCGGGTGAGCTCCTCAGTGCGCAGCGAGAGGAGCTTCTTGCCGTGCCATCGCTTCGTCGCCGCGATCTCGTCGAGCGCCGTCTCGGGGTCGTCGGTCACTTCGAGAACAAAGGGTCCCCCGCTCCAATCCGTGGTAGGCGCGAGGGCGTGCGCTTGGGAAAAGCGTTGGTTGGGACCGATGCCTGTCGATAACGGCGCGAGAATTCTGGTCAACTCGGTCGGATCATCCGTCTTCAAGAAAGCTGCGACCGGCTGATCTTTCTCCAGGATTCGGAATCGAAGACCGAACGCCGCGCCGATGGGATCCGCCTCCGATCGCCGCTCGACCTTCCAGAGCTCGAATACCAAGGCGGCCCGATGCGTTTCTTGGCAATACACGAGCACGACCGGGATCCGCTCCACAAACCCATCGAGCGTCGCATTGCTCACCGGTTCAATCGCGTCATCTGCGTGCAGGGCAACAGACACCAACTTGTGCACCGTAAACCGAAGCTCGCGCCTCCGCTCGGGGGGAACATAGGTTGGATCCGAGATGGCGACCTCGAACGCGAGACGTGATTCGCCCACTGGCAGCTCGCCGAGTGCAAACTGCCATCTCGGGATCGTGCCGGAAATTGCTCCGAGCATGATGCGAGACCACTCGACACGCTCCGCTCCAGGATTCTGCGGCGTTATGACCACCTCGCCCAGGGGTACAACAGCGTCCCGGTAATCCCAGCTGATCTGCCACCAGATCGCAACGCCCTGATACCACCGCTGCCGCATCGAGATCGCGTGATGGACCATGATCTGACGCCAAAGGTCGTATGCGGCCGAGTCTCGACCCTTGTTGAGATGCCGAACCAACCAAGGATGGCGCATCGGCGCGCCCTGCTCTGCAGCGCGGCTCTCAATGTCCAAAAGACGCGTGGCAAGCGCGACCCGCTCGTCGTCACCGAGCTCGCCCCCTTCGCACCTCCGGACTAACTCGATAGTTGCCCAATCTCCCGGCGCGAGACGCTTCGCGGACTCGGATCCCTCGCCCAAGACATCCCACATCTGATCATCTGTCAGGGCCGTCTGATCGGGCAACATGCTGATCAGTTCTGGCGTCGGAGGCTCCACCGCGTTGGCAGCGGCGTGTGCGGCGAGTAGCGGGCCGCAAGTGCACAGGATTACGAGCACTGGTCGAACTCTGGATAGCGAGCTCATCGGCGCCTCCAATGTCTTGTTCAGCCCCGCGGCGAGCCAGAAGGGCCAGTCGGTCCCGGCGTTCCCCATTGATCCAATGTACGACCGACGGCGTGAGGGTGGTTCGATCAGTATGGGATGGGCGATCCGCTTCTTCGTCGAGGACTCCTCAGAAGCGGCTTCAGGGGTGGCGCCTACCGTTCGTTGATGTGGAGCGCATGGGCATGTTGAGGCGACGGCTCTGGCCGCTGGCGGCGGGGGTGGTCGCGGCGCTCGCGCTGGTCGGCGCCGCGGCGGTGTGGTCGCCTGGCGCCGGGGCGTCGGGAGCGGGGCAGGGCGCGGCGGCGCACGCGCCGGAGCCCATGCTGCGCGTCGAGCTGCGCTCGTGGGTCGTCGCCGGGCGCGGGCGTCACCTCTACGCGCAGATCATCCCGCCCGAGGATGCGCCGCCGGAGATCGCGGCCCTCGCGGACGTCATCGAGTACTGGAGCACGGCGCAGCGGCTGTCGTACCGCGCGCCGGCGGAGTTCGAGCGCATCGAGCGCATCGCCAAGATGCCGCGGGGCCAGCGGGCGCGCCCGATGTTCGTCGAGCCGGACAACCGACTGGAGGCGGAGTACGAGGTCACGGCGTCGCAGGCGCGCGAGCTGGCGCGCGATCGCATGTTCGCCGAGCGTTACATCCTCCTCGGGCCCAACAGCACGTCGGGGCTGCGCGCCGCGTTCCTCGCGGCGGGGCTCGAGTTCCCGGCGCACGTCCTCCTCGGGCGCGGCGTGCTCGGCGAGTTCCCCGGCGTGGACCTCGAGCCCGGCGCGGAGATCCCCGGCGAGCGATGGAGCGACTTCGGGCTGCGGGATGGGCCGGAGATGCAGGCGCTACCGCAGGACCAGGTCCGCGCCGAGCGCCCGTAGCACCGACCGCGGAGGACCGCCGTCGGTGGCACGACTTCAGGACAGTTCTGCATCGAGCGCCGCGAGGCGATCCGCGGGGATCGCGTCCTGCACCGTGCGCAGGAGCCACGCGCCGTGGTCGGCGTCGGCGCCGACGAGGAAGAGCGTGCTGCCGCTGCCGGTGACGTGCGCGGGGACGGAGGTCAGCGATTCCACCTGCGCGCGAAGCTCGCGCAGGTCGGGCGCGACCATCTCGGCGGGCGTCGCGAGGTCGTTGAAGAGTTCGGCGCGGACGTCGGCGCCCTCGGCGAGCGCACGCGCGGCGGCGGCGCGGGTTTCGAAGGTGGAATCGGGGATGGACTCATCGAACGCCGCGTAGACCCGCGGCGTGGGGCAGCCGAAGTCGGGGAAGAGCAGCACGAGCGAGCCGGCGACGGGCGCGGTGCGCTCGATGCGATCGCCGAAGCCCTCGACCAGCGCGGGTCGCGGGAGTGCGTCGTCGTCGAGGAAGTACGCGACGTCGGAGCCGAGGGGGCGGGCGAGTTCTCTCAGATCTGAAATCTCGAATTTGAGATCGAAGAGTTCGTTGATCGCGCGCAGCATCGCCGCGGCGTCGGACGAGCCGCCGCCGAGCCCTCCCCCCACCGGCGTGCGCTTGTCGAGGCGCATCTGCACCGGCAGCGGGCGCCCGGCGCGCTGCTCGAGCGCGAGGTGGGCGCGGACGGCCAGGTCCCTGGTGATGGACCAGTCGATCACCGACGTGCGCGGCGCATCCTCGGCCCAGCGCACGGCGTAGCGCGAGAGCGAGCCCTCGGGCAGGCGCGTGACGGTCAGCGTGTCGGCGAGGGAGACCGGCGCCATCCACGACGCGATCGGGTGCCAGCCGCGCTTCGGGCCCTCGGGCTCGGGCGGGCCGACGGCGAGCGCCAGGTTGACCTTCGCGCGGGCTTCGAGGGAGAGCGAGTCGCCGGGCGCGGCCATCTCAGGCGAGTTCCACGGACGGGGGCACGGTGAGCGGCGCGCCGAGGTGATCGAGCACCATGTCCGCGACCTCGCGGAAGGCGCCGCGCCCGCCCGTCGCGTGCAGCACGTGCGTCACGACGGCGCGGACCTCGGGTCGCGCGTCGGCGGGGCACGCGGACGCCGCGGCGAGGTGGATCGCCGGCAGGTCGTTGACGTCGTCGCCGATGTAGACAACGGCGGAGAGCGGCGCGTTGAGGGATTCGCAGAGGCGCTTGAGGCGCTGGCCCTTGTCGCCGTCGGAGACGTCCACGGCGTTGACGCCGAGCGACTGGGCCCGGGCCCGGATCACGCCGTCGTCCTGCGAGGAGGACAGCCAGCCCACGCGAAGCCCCGCGGCGGTCAGGAGCTTCACGCCCATGCCGTCGTGGACGTGGAAGGTGCGGAACTTGTGCCCGGAGGCGGCCCAGCCGACGGTGCCGTCGGTCAGGACGCCGTCCACGTCGGAAACGACGGCGGCGATGGTCAGGCCCGGCGGAAATGGGGTCTTTCGTTTCACGGCGCGAGAGGGTAGCCGCAATCCGTGCCATCGGGGCAAAGCGGGCCGGCAAAAGGACCGATAGCCGGACCAAGCGCCCCCGCCGGAAGGGAATCTCCCGGAGCAGGAGGACGCCGGAAGGTGTTTCGACCATGACCGACACGACCATGAGCGATCGTCGCCGCCATCCCCGATTCCCCGGCGCCCACGCGGCGAAGGTGTTCCTGCCGCGCGCCCTGCGCTTCGCCGGCGCCGAGACGGCGGACCTGTCCGCGAGCGGCGCGCTCTTGCGCGTGGATCGCTCGCGGACGCTGAGCACGGGCGACGAGGTGGAGATCGCGATCGCGCACGCCAACGAGGCCGTGGCCGCGGCGGCGCTGATGCGCCGCGCCCGCGTCGTCCGCGTCCTGCCGATGGACCACTACCACCAGGCGGTGGCGGTGGAGTTTGCGGTGCCGGATTCGGCGGCCGCGGCGGCCTGAGTCGATCGCGCCGCCATCGCCCGGGGCCCTCCTACGATTCGTCAGGAGGCCGCACCGGGCATGCTCTGGCAGCCATCGCTGGACGAGAGATATTACCGCCTGACGAGCGACGAGCTTGCGAGCGCGATTTCTGCGCGCCGCGCGGAGCTGGGCGACAAGCTCATCATCCTCGGCCACCACTACCAGACCGACGAGGTCATCCGGCACGCGGACTTCACGGGCGATTCGCTCAAGCTCTCGCAGCTCGCGGCGGAACGCGTCGGCGAGCGCGGGGCGGAGTTCATCATCTTCTGCGGCGTGCACTTCATGGCCGAAACGGCCGACCTGCTCGCGCCCAAGGGAACGAAGGTCATCCTGCCCGATCTCTCCGCCGGCTGCTCCATGGCGGACATGGCGGACTACGAGGACGCGATCGAGGCGTGGGATGCGCTGCACGAGTCGCTACGCGAACAGGGCTGGCAGGGGCGCATCATCCCGATCACGTACGTGAACTCGACCGCGGCGATCAAGGCGTTCGTCGGCAAGAACGGCGGCGCGTGCTGCACGTCGAGCAACGCGCGCGAGGTCTTCACCTGGGCGCTCCGGGGCGGCGAGAAGCCGACGCAAGGAAGCCGAACGCACGAGGACATCAAGGTGCTGTTCCTGCCCGATCAGCACCTTGGTCGGAACACCGCGGCGGGGCTGGGCTATGACCCCGCGACGCAGATGGCGCTCTACGACCCGCGCAAGACGCGCACCGGAGAAATGCTCGGCGGCATCACACCCGAGCGGCTGCTGGCGAGCACCGCGATCCTTTGGGCGGGTCACTGCTCGGTGCACCGGCTCTTCCGGCCGGAGCATTGCGACGAGGTTCGTCACGCTGATCCGGAGACGAAGATCCTCGTGCACCCCGAGTGCGAACGCGCCGTCGTCGAGATGGCGGACCTCGCCGGGTCCACGGAGTTCATCATCAAGACGATCCGTGGGGCGCCGAAGGGCTCGCGCTGGGCCGTCGGCACCGAGTTCCACCTCGTGCACCGTCTCGCGAAGGAGGCGAAGGAGCGCGGCGTGCAGGTGCAGGTGCTCAGCGGCTGCCAATGCCTCTGCACGACGATGTTCCGCATCGACGAGCCGCACCTGCTCTGGACGCTCGACAACCTCGCCGCGGGCAAGGTCGTGAATCAGATCGTCGTGCACGAGGACGCCCGCGCCGATGCGCTGACGTCGCTGCGGCGCATGCTGGAGATCACGGCAAGCCCCGTCGCGGTCGATTGAGCAGGGAAATGACCGGGTTTTCACGAGGGCGCCGCCGGCGCGATCCGGAGCGGTAGGATTGGGGACCTCTATCCACCTTCCACCGGGAGATCGCATGGCCCAGGGAACTTCGTCGGGCGCACGCCGCAAGCGCGGCCCGCTTCGCATCGTCATGGTGATCGGCGGAGTGGTCGTCGCTCTGCTGCTCGTGCTCAGTCTCGTGGTCGCGCTGTTCGGATTGCGCTTCGCGTCCGGGTACGCGAAGGGCGCGATCGCCGACGCGGCGCGGACGCAGATCAAGGGCAGCGTCGACGTCGACGAGATCGCGCTCTCGTGGCGCGGGCCGCAACGGATCACGAATCTGGTCCTGCGCGATCCCGAGGGCGAGGTTGTCGCGGACGTGTCGATCGAGGCGACAACGGGCGTGCTGCCGATCCTGTTCGGCGAGCGCGACCTGGGCGAGCTTCGTGTCTCGGGTGTACTGAACATCGTGCAGGAGGCGGGCGAGGAGAAGTCGACCCTCGCGCAGGCCGTGGAGCCGCGCACGCCGGCGCCGGCGGACGGGGCGGCGGGGCCGACCGGACCGAGCGGCGGGCCGAGCCGCATCGACCGCGGGCTCGCGGCGCGCCTCGTCATCGACAAGCTCGAGGTGAACTACGTGGACGAGCGCCCCGGCGCCGCGGCGGCGCGCGCGAGCGCGACGCTCACCGCCGACGGTGGCTTCCGCGTGGGCGGGCCCGCAACGCTCGTCGCCGACGTAGATGCGCTGGTCGATGGCCGCCCCGCGAACGCGGCGATTGATCTGAAGATCGAGAACCTCACGACGGCGGACGGTCTGGTCACCGTCGAGCGCGCGGTGGCGAACGGGACGCTGGATGCGCAGGCGACCGCCGGATTCCTCGCCGCGCTCCCGGGCCTTGGCGAGTGGATCGACCTCGACGCGCTGCAGGCGACGCCGAGCGATCCGGCGACAATCAACGCGAAGATCAGCGGCGACGCGGGCAAGGCGGAGGCGGCGCTGGTTGTCGCCGCGCCGGGCCTGAGCGCCGATCTGGACCTGCTGGCGACGCTGTCCGGTGATGATCCGCGCCTTCGCCTGACCAAGCCGGGCACGGCGTCGTTCGTGATCACGCCGAAGATCGCGGCGACGGCGCAGGGCGACAGCGCGACCGCAACGCTCGCCGCGCCGGCGCGCGTCCAGGCGACGATCGAAACCTTCGACATGCCGATGCCCTCGGATGGCGCCGTCGATCTGCGCACCGCAGCGCTCAAAATCTCGCTCACCGGCGAGGACCTGCGCGGCTCGGCGACGATTCCGGGCGAGGCATCGCCCCGGCAGTTCTCCGTCGGTGGTCTCACGGCGCGGCTCGAATCCGACGATCTCGCGCAGCGGGCCGTGCTCCAGGCCGGCGCCGCGATGACGCTCGATGGGCTCGACGCCGGCGCGCTCAGCGTGGACATGGTCGCGTCCGAACTGGCGAACGCGGACGGATCCCCGCGCGGGATGCCGGCGGACATCCGCGGTGTGGCGTCCATCAAGGGCCTCGCCACCGCGCTCCTCGAGCCCTTCGTGCAGGACACCGGGCTTGTGCTGCGCGAAGACCTCGGCCCCACGCTGGACGTGGCGCTGCGCGCCGAAACGGCGCCGTCGGTCGAGGGTGGAACGGCGCCGACGCTCGTCGTGCTGTCCGCGGACGCCGCGAAGCTCGATGCGCACGGCGAGTTCGAGATCACGCCCGCTCGCGTCGTGTCGCGAGGCGAGGGACTCATGGTCACGCTGCGCGAGGTCAGCCCCGCGCTGGCTCGCGTTCTTTCCAGGAACGCGGGCGACGGCGTGGTCGCCAGCGTCGGCGATCCCGTGACGCTGTCGGTCACCGGCGTCGATGTGCCGCTCGATGAGGGCGATGTGCGACTCGATCGCGCCGCCGCGAGCGTGCGGCTGGCGACGGGCAACGTGCGCGTTGGCGTCGGCGGTGAGCAGGAGACCGTGGCGCTCGCGAAGGCGGAGGCGGGTGTGACGCTCGCCGCGGACCAGGCGCCGCGCGTCGGGCTGCTCGCGGAGGAAGCGAGCGGCGGCATGAGCGCGGTCGGCGATGTTCGGCTCGTCAATCTGTTCACGCCGAGCGGCGACATCGACGCGGCGAACGCGCTGCCGATCGGCACGGTGCGCGTGCGCGATCTTCCCGTGGCGCTGGCGCGCGTCGCGGGCCTCGGCGAGCATGTTTCGCTCGCGCAGGCCGCGGCCGGCGACACGCTTACCCTGACCGCCACCACGACGGAGGCCTCGGCCGGCGGCGTCAACGCGGAGATCAACGTACAGGGCGCCCGTCTGAACGCCGCGGCGAGCGCCTCGGTGCGCCCGGACGCGATCGACCTGCGCAGCGCCAAGGCCACGCTGACGGCGACACCGGCGCTGGTCGAACAGGCCGTCGCGCAGTTTGCGCCGGACCTCGACCCGCGCCCGAGTCTTGCTCGAGATGTCCCGATCGCGCTCGAGATCGCGCCGGTCACCATTCCCGCCGACGGATGGGGCCAGCCGAACATGGCGCGCTCGCCCGAGGTCAGCGCCACGGTGCGGGCCGACGGCGACATCATCGTGCAGCGCGCCACGATGCTCGACGAGCAGCCGGTCGACGTCGGACTGCGCGGGCTGACGGCGGAGGCGACGTATGCGCTGGCGAGCAACGAGGCCCGGCGCGCCCGCGTCCGCGCCGGCGTGTTCGAGCCCGACACGCCCGATCGGCTCGTCGGCACGCTGACGGGCGATGTGGCGCTCGAGGCGAATCAGCCGACGGAGGGCGTCGTCAAAGTCGAGGGCCTCGACACCGCCCGCGCCGATGCGCTGCTGAACAAGCCGGGCCTGCTCGAATGGTCGATGGGTCCGACCGCGAACATCGAAGCGACGCTCAAACCCTCCGGGGCGTGGCCGCCGGAGAAGGGCGGCGTCGCCGGCGCGGGCACGCTGCTCGCCGAGGCGGTCATCAACAGCGAGAAGCTCACGACCTCCGCCGCGCTGCGCGTGGACGAGCAGTCCATCGTGCTCATCCGCCCGCTCGATGCGGAGTGGACGATGGAGCCGCGCTGGGCGGACGCGTACGTGCTGGGCGCCGACTCGGGGGCGAGGATCACGAGCCCCGTGCGGCTGAACGCCAAGGTCCAGCGTCTCGCCATTGCGCGGGGCGAGGGCCCGCTCCTCCCCGGAGTCTTCGACCTCGATGCGCATGTCACCTCGCCGAGCGCCGAACTCACGACGCCCAAGGGCGAACGCATCGCGCTTCAGACGATCAACGTCAAGGCCCGTCGCGCCGATGCGCCCGGCGCCGTCGCGTTCGACGCCTCCGTCGCTCGCGTGGACGGCCCCGGCGGCTCCGGCTCGGTCTCCGCGAACGGCGAGGTCGCGAGCATCGCCGACGGTCAGGGACGCCTGACCACCGACAACGCCGTTCTCGATCTGCGCCTCGACGGCACGTTCCCCACGGCGCTCGTGGACCTCCTCGCCGACACCGACACGACGCTCCAGGACCTGCTCGGCTCGACGGTGAGCGCCGAGGTGCACGCCGACGACTTCTCGCGCACCGGCGGCGTCCTCCGCGCCGCGGCCGACGCGCCGCGCGCCGACGCCAATCTGCGCGGCGAGGTCAAGGACGGCGCCTTCGTCAGCGCGGAGCCCGCCACGGCGCGCATCACCGAGATCACGCGCGAGTTCAGCGCCAAGGCCATCGAGCCCCTCATCCCCGTTCTCGCGAAGTTCGAGAAGCGCACCGAGGACGCTCCCGCCACCGTCACCGTGTTGAACCTTCGCGCCCCGCTCGAAAAGACCGTGGACACCGATGGCGACGGCCAGCCCGACAAGGTCAGCATGCGCGGCCTGAACGCCGACATCCGCATGGAGCTCGGCCCCGTCCGCTACCAGACCAACGACCTCTTCGGCACGATCCTCAAGGCCACCAAGAACGACGCCGAGGGACGCATCTTCCACAACTTCCCGCCGCTGGTGGTGGCCGTGCGCGACGGCATTGCACGCTACGACCGCACGCGCTTCCCGATCGGCGAGTTCCAGATCGAGACCTCGGGCACGGTGGATCTCGAAGCCAGGACGATGGACCTGATCATCTACGTCCCGCTCGCCGCGCTGGTGACGGAGGTCGCGGGGCTGTTCCAGAAGGTGCCGGGGCTCGACGTGATGACGATGACGCCGTTCCGCCTGAAGGGCCCGATCGGCAAGGCCAAGCCCGAGCCGGCGGTGGACATGTTCCTGAAGGACATCGCCACCGAAGCGCCCAAGCGCATCATCGAGGAAGGCATCGGCGGCGTGCTCGACAAGGTGCTGGGCGGCGACAAGAACAAGAAGCCGAGCGGCAACCCGCAATGAAACGAGGCCGCGCATCTCGCGCGGCCTCGTGGGCGTGATTCAGGATTGACGGCGCGCCGGGCTTATTCGTCCGGCTGACCGAATCGCGCCGAGCGCGACGTGCGCACGCGCCCGCCGAGCCGCTTGGGCGGCTGCTTGGTCGGGATCATGCCGCCGGGGAACCGATTGGGGTCGGCCTTCTCGGGCTTGGGCGTCGGGGCAGGAGCCGCCTTGTTGACGGGCGCCGGCGCGGGCTTGCTCGGCTCGCTCGACGGGGCGCGTCCCCCACCGCCGCCGCCGCCACCACCGCCACCGCCGCCGCGATGACCGCCGCGCCGATCGCCGCCTTCGCGCGGCGGGGACGGCTGGAAGTCGGGGTACTCCATCTTCGGGATCTCGATGTTGGCGAGCTTCTCGACGGCGGTCAGGAGCGGGCCCTGCTCGGCGGTGACGAAGGACCACGCGATGCCGCCGCGCCCGGCGCGCGCCGTGCGTCCGATGCGATGGATGTAGACCTCGGGGTCTTCGGGGATGTCGTAGTTGATGACGTGGGTGATGTTCTCGACGTCGATGCCGCGGGCCGCGAGGTCCGACGCGACGAGCACCGAGAGCGTCCCGCCGCGCAGGTGCTTCATGACCTGGTTGCGCTTGCCCTGGCGCATGTCGCCGTGGATGGCCTGCACGTCGATCTTGTTGCGGTGGAGGAACTCGGCGACATCGTCGACGCTGCGCTTGGTTCGGCAGAAGACGATGGTCAGCGCCGGCTCCTCGTGCGTGAGCAGGTGGAGCAGCAGGCGACGCTTGTCCCACGGCTGGACGGGCAGGTAGTGCTGCTCGACCAGCGAGACGGTGAGCGAGCCGCTCGTCGCGACGATCTTGACCGGATCGCGCATGAACGATCGCGCCAGACGCTCGATCTCTTCGCTGATCGTCGCCGAGACGAAGATCGTCTTGTGCTCGCTCTTGATGCGGCTGAGGATCCGGCGGATGTCGTCGCGGAAGCCGATGTCGAGCATCCGATCGACCTCGTCCAGCACGACGAACTTCACGTTGTTGAGGTGGATGAGCCCGCGCTCGATCATGTCCATCAGGCGACCGGGCGTCGCGACGATGATCTCCGGCCCGCGCTCGAGGTCGCGCGCCTGGCCGCGGATCGACTCGCCGCCGAACACCGCCGACACGCGGATCGGCGTGAACTTGCCCAGCTCCGACATTTCCGCGGCGACCTGCACGGCCAGCTCTCGCGTCGGCACCATGATGATCGACTGGAACGCCAGCTCGCGCGTCGCGAGGTGGAAGAGCGGCAGGCCGAACGCCGCCGTCTTGCCCGAGCCGGTCTTGGCCTGGCCGAGCACGTCGCGACCGGAGAGCACCGCGGGGATCAGGTCCGCCTGGATCGTGGTCGGCGCGGCGAAGCCCGCCGCGGTCACGCCCTTGAGCACGCTGTTGCGCAGCCCGAGCGAGGCGAAGTCCTGCGTCGAGAAGATGTCCGCGGCCGTCTTGGCGTCGAGCGCCGGTGGGGCCGGGCGAGTGGGCGTCACAACCTCGGGCGCGTCCTCGTCAATGTCCTCATCCGAGTCGTCGGCCTGGCTGTCGGCGCCTTCGTGGGCGCCATCCTGCGACTGGCCGCCCTCACCGCCTCCACCACCGCGACGGCGACGACGGCGGCGACGACGCTTCTTGCGCGGTTCGCCCTCGGCGTCGGTCGCGCCCTCGGTGGGCGGCGGCGCGGGTTCCGCGGCCGGTTCCGTGTGGGGCTCGGTCGCGTCGGTGGAGATGGTGGGATCGTCGGTAGGGCTGGTCGCTTGGTCGGTGGTCGTCATATCGAGCCGTGCAGTGTGGCTGCCCGGGCCCGGCGCGCCTCCCCGAGGATGACTGATGTGGGCCGTGTCCCCCGCCGGAGACGACGCACATGAACCATCCATTGGGGGCGCGACGGTCTGATGGGCGCCCGTGGTCTATCGCGGGGCGGGCCGCGTGCCCCGACAGGGTTCACGCATGCTGCGGCCCAATCGGCCGCCGCGCATGCGACGCCGACACGGGTGATGGTAGGTGCCGTCCGGCGACGATACAAGGGGTAGGACCGCTCCGTCCGCAGGGCGCGGGCGTACGGTCCGGCATCACACCGACGACTCAGGCAGGTCCGGACGGACTCGGACCGGGAGCCCCCGTGAGACCCAGCAGCTGGATCGAGATCGACCACACCGCCGTCGAGGCCAACGTGGCGACGCTGCGCCGGGCCTGCGGGTACCTCGGCCTCCGGCGAGGTGGGGCCTCGCTGTGCGCAGTCCTGAAGGCCGACGGCTACGCCCTCGGCGCCCTCGAACTCGCCCGGACCCTCGAATCCTGCGCCGTCGAAATGCTCGCGGTGTACTCCACCGCCGACGCCCGGCCGCTTCTGCTGGCCGGCATCCGCACCTCGATCCTCACGCTCGGGCCCATGTGGCTCGAGGACCTCGCGGGCGATCCCATCGTCGCCGAGGGCGCCAAGGCCGGCGTCGTGCACTTCACCGCCCACAGCGAGGCGCAGGCGCGTTCGCTCGAGACCTGGGCGCGCGATCAGGGCGTGCGATTGGCGCTGCACGTCGAACTCGACACCGGCATGAGCCGTGGCGGCGCGAACGCCGACGACGCCGAGCGCATCGTCCGCTTCGTCGCGTCGAGCCCGCACCTCACGCTCGCCGGCGTCATGTCCCACTTCGCGAGCGCCGACCGCGACGCCGATGCGACCCGCGAGCAGTCCGTGCGATTCGGCGCCTGGATCGAGCGCGTGCGCGATTTGATGCCTGAAGGATGCATCGCGCACCAGGCCAACACCATGGGCGCGTTCCGCGGCGAATCACTCCAGCGCGACATGATCCGCGTCGGCCTCGCGCTGCTGGGCTACGCGAGCGAAGAGATGCGCGACCCCGGTGGCTTCGCGCTCGCCCCGCACGCGCGCGAGCTGCGCCCGGCGGTCCGCTGGCTGAGCCGCGTGATCCATATCTCGCGCATCCCCGATGGCGCCACGGCCGGCTACGGCGGGCTCTGGCGCGCGGAGCGACCATCGCGCCTGGGCCTCGTACCGGTCGGCTACGCCGACGGCTATCCGCTCGGACTGACCGGCAAGGGCGCCGTGCGCGTGCAGGGCGCCGATGGACGCTGGATCGCCGCGCCCGTCGTCGGCGCGGTCAGCATGGACCAGGTGACGATCGATCTGACCGATCTTCCGGAGTCGATCGGCGCCGGCGCGGTCGTCGAGGTCTACGGCGCGGACGCTTCGGCGCCGAACTACCTGCCGACGCTCGCGCGTCGCGCGGCGTCGATCACGCACGAGTTGCTCTGCCGACTCGCGCCGCGCCTCGAACGCCGCCACATGCGCGCCGCCAAGGGCGCCGATGCGAAGCCGATCGCCATCGCCGGAGAGCCGCGCTCGAGCGCCTCGCGCGAGGCCGTCTAGAAGCTGAGCACGATCGTCAGGTAGTAGTCCACATCGTGCGGTTCGGCGCGCCCGGGGTCGGAGTCGTAGGTGTCCTCGATGCCGGCCTTGAGCTTCAGCGTGTTGTCGTGGTTGAGCGCGATCTCGAACGCGGCGCCGGCGATCACCCGGAACTGGTCCGTGTCCGACAGGTTCGGGAAGTACTCGCCGTAGGTGTTCAGCGAGAGACGCGAGTTGAACTTGTGCGTGACGCGCAGCCCGAGCACCGCCTCGGGATCGAGGTCGTCGTCGAACCCGCCGAACTCCCGCGCGGCGCCGAGCCCGGCGCGCCCGAGGATCAGCGTGTCGTCGTCCTTGATGAACTCGTATCGCAGCCCGCCCAGCCCGGACAGGCGCAGGTCGTAGTCGCGGAACTCGTTGTACTCGCTGTTCGCATCGACGAAGAAGCCCCACGGCACGTTCGGCAGCAGCCAGTCGTTGCGGGCGTTGGCGGTCAGGTCGTTCGCGGTCACATCGCCGGACGTCGTCCGGTAGCGATACCGGAATCCCAGCTTGGTGATCATGTCCGATGATTCACGCGACAGCGTGCCGAGAACGCGCCCGTTCAGTGCGCGCGTCAGCCCCTCGCTGCCCGTGGCGCCCAGTTCGAGCGAGCCGGTCCAGGGGACTGACTCGGGCTCGGCGTCCGGCGCAGGCGCCGCGCCGGACGATTGGAGCGGCGCCGCCGCGGGCACTTCGCCCGCCGCCGTCTCCGCCGCGATGTCCGCCGAGGCATCGATGATCGTCGTGACGGACTTCACGTGCTCGCGCGGCAGCGTCAGGTCCCCCAGCATGGGGTGACGCACGCGCAGCGATTCCTCCGTGGACGCGAGGATCTCCACGCCCACCAGCCGATCGCCGGTGTCGAGCGTTACGATCGAGCGGATCGTCGGCTCGGGGTCCACGGCGGCGAACGACTCATGGTCCGCCCGAACCTCGTGGGTCAGGATCGCCAGAAGGATCGCGATCGCCGCACTGAACGCGCGGCGCCGCCCGGCATGGATGCAGGCCCGCATGAGCCCGTCCATCGGCCTCCCGGCCCTGTTCGCTTCGGAAGATTCCGGCGCTTACCAGGTAAAGCCAAGCGTCACGTAGAAGTCGATGTCGTGGGGCTCCGCATCGCCGGGCCGATTGTCGAACCGGTCCTCGACGCCCGCCTTGAACAGCAGACTCTTGTCGTCGTTGAGCGCCACCTCGACCCCCGCGCCCGAGATCAGGCGGAAATCGTGCAGGTCCTCGAACGACGGATACCAGTCCGTGTAGGCCACGAACTTCGTCCGCTCGTTGAACGCGTGCTCGAATCGCAGACCGAGCACGCCCTGCGGCGTCCATTCCTCGTCGGGCGCGCCGAACTCGCGGTACACGCCGGCGCCGGCCCGCCCCTTGAGCAGTGTCGAGTCGGTCTTGATGAACTCGTATGTCACGCCGCCGAGCAGGTCGAGCCGCAGGTCGTAGTCCTTGAACTCGTCGTATTCGACGATGCCCTCGACGAAGAAGCCCCACGGCGAATTCGGCAGCAGCCATTCATAGCCCGCCGAACCGATCGCCTGGTTCGCGCTCTTGTCGCCGCGATCCGTGCTCAGCCGGTACTTGCCGTCCACCCGAAAGATCGTCTCCTCGGTCTCGCGCCTCACGCCCGCGGCCGTCCGGAGATTGATCGTCTCCGTGTTGCCTTCGGTGCCCGTCAGACCGAGATCCGCGTACCCGCTCCAGGGAGATTCTTCCTCTTCCTCGACCGGCGCCGCCGCTGCGGGCTCCGGATCGGGCTCAGGCGGCGCGGGGGGCGCCACGGCCGGGGCCGGCGGGGCGTCGGCAGAGCTGGTCTCCGTCATCGTCGCGATGCCGGACCGCGCGAGCGTGACGTTGCCCAGCACCGGATGGGCGATGGTCACGAACTCGTCGGTTTCGCTGACGATGGCGACGTTCTGGAGCGTTTCGCCGGTGGTCAGCTCCACGCGATAGAGCGGAACGACATCGGCAAACGCGGACGCCGCGACCGCGAGCCCGGCGATCAGCCCGAGTGCTCGCGCGCCGATCGCCTTCTGGAATCGTGTAGTGCTGGGCATGAACTCGCTCCTCTGGACGGCCGGAAGGACGCCGAACCTAGCGAGTCCGGACCGGGCGTTCAAGGCGCCGCGGGATCGAGGCGCAGTTGCTCGCGCAGCGACGCGGGCGCCTCGATGATCTCGGCGAGCGCTTCGCGGATCGCCGCCTTCTGTCCGGGCCACACGAAGTGCCGGTCCACGTCCGCCGGCCGCACCCAGCGATGTTCGCGGTGCTCCGCGTTCAAGCGCGGGCGCCAGTCGGCGCGGACTTCCATCAAGAAGCGCGGGCTCAGCACGATGCAGTTGATCCGCGCCACGAAATAGGGGTGCACCTGCTCCAGCGCCCAGAGGCCGAGCAACGCCTCATCGCCCGTGTGCAGGCCGACCTCTTCCTCGACTTCGCGCTTCGCGCACGCCGCGGCGGACTCACCGGCCTCGCAGTGTCCCAGCACCGGCTGCCACGTGCCGTCGAGCGGCGCGCGGCTGCGCAAGAGCTGCAGGAACTCGGGCCCTGCTTCGGATCGACGGAAGACGTGCGCCTCGATGATGTCCGCGCGCACCTCGCAGCCGCCGATCGCCGTGCGCCGGTAGCCGTCCGCGCCGCGCCCGGGGTCCATCGCGCTCATGCCGCCCCCACCGCCGCGGGCTTGCTACGGCGCAGCAGCGTCGACTCGAATGCTTCCGCCTTCGCGAGCGTCTCGCGCCATTCGGCGTCGGGCTCGGACTGCGCCACGATGCCCGCGCCAACCGGATACACGAGGCGCGTGCCCTCAAAGATCGACGCCGTGCGGATCGCGACGCTCAGCGTCGCCGGGCCGTGGTCGGCAAAGCAGCCGATGGCGCCGCAGTACGCGCCCCGCGCCGCGGCCTCCAATTCCCGAATGACCTGCATCGCGCGAACTTTCGGCGCCCCGGTGATCGATCCCGGAGGGAACGTGGCGCGGATCAGATCGAGCGCCGTCGTCCCCGGGCGCAGCGTGCCGGAGACCGTCGCGGTCGCGTGCAGCAGCGTTCCGCCCGCGTGCGGCTCCAGATCACGCGCCGACTCCACGCGCACCGATCCGAACTCGCACACCCGCCCGAGGTCGTTGCGCATCAAATCCACGATCATCACCAATTCGGACTGATCCTTCGCGCTCGCGAGCAATTCGCTGCGCGCTCCGGCGCTCGACCGGCGCGTCCCCTTGATCGGGCGCGACACGACCCGCCGATCCGAGCCCGAAGCGAGATTCGCCCGCAGGAACAGCTCGGGACTGATGGACACGATGGCGCCCGGCTCGCCACGCAATGCGCCCGGCTGCTCGAGCAGTGCGCCGTGGTCCGGCCCGGTCTCCTCCAGCAGATCGACGAACAGCCCGCGCGCCGAACCGCTGAAGGTCGCCTCCATCGCGTGCGCCAGGTTCACCTGAAACACATCGCCGGCGTGGATCAACTCGACCGCGCGCTCGACGATTCGGCGATACTCGCCTTCGCCCATCGCGCTGCGCAGCGGGCCGCAGGACCAATCGAGATTGCGCGTCTCTCGCTCCACGCGGTCCACCAGCGCCCGCGCGGCGTGTGCATCGCCCGCAGCGCACCACGCCGAGCGATCATGGTCGTAGAGCAACGCCGCGTCGCAGCGATCGAATCGCGCCAGTGTGGCGCCCGCCGGCGCCGGACCGGCCGTCGGTTCGATCACCGCGCCCAGCTCGTACCCGAGCCAGCCGACCCAGCCGCGCGCAAACGGCAGATCGATCGCCTCCTCCGTGCGCGACGCTTCCAGCGCCGCGCCGAACGCGTCCAGCCCCGGCGCATCGTGCGCCATGCGCACGCTCGGGCCGCTCGGGGTTGTCAGGATCGACCAACGCGCACATCGCGGCGAGCGCTGCGCCTCGCCGGTCGCCAGCGCCAGCAGCGGCCGATCCACCGGCCAACGGCGCATGACCGCCGCGGGCGTGCATCGCCACGGCAGGGGCAGAACGACCGTCGGCGTCGTCGGAATCGCGTTCACGGGCGTGCATCGTAGCGCACACGCCCTGACGCCGCGCACCCGCGCCGGTATGCTTCCCGCCCCGAGCCAATTCGCATCAACCTGCCAGCAGGGAGCATCCATGGCCTCGTCGAGGAAGCGAACCGCCGCCGCGAAGAAGAAGCCCTCCCGCCGCAAGGCCGCCTCGAAGAAGACTCCCAAGCGCAAGGCCGGGAAGAAGAAGACGACGAGGAAGAAGGCGGCGAAGAAGAAGTCTCGGAGCGCGTCGTCGTCATCGCGTTCCTCCAAGATGGTCTACTCCTTCGGCGCCGAGCGCACCGAGGGCTCCCGCGAGATGCGCGACCTGCTCGGCGGCAAGGGCGCCAACCTTGCCGACATGACCAGCATCGGCCTGCCGGTCCCGCCCGGCTTCACCATCACCGCCGACGCCTGCGCCGCGTACCACGACGCCGGCGGTCGCCTGCCGCGCGGCCTGATGGACGAAGTCATCAAGCACGTCCGGCGCCTCGAGCGCGAGGCGGGCAAGAAGTTCGGCAGCCCGCGCAATCCGCTGCTCGTCTCCGTGCGCTCCGGCGCCGCGGTGTCCATGCCCGGCATGATGGACACCGTCCTGAACCTCGGCCTCACCGACGCCACGTGCGCTGCGCTCGCGAACGCGACCGGCAACGAGCGCTTCGCGCTCGACGCCTACCGGCGCCTCATCAACATGTTCGGCGACGTCGTCATGGGCGTCGATCACCACGAGTTCGAGGGCGCCTTCCGCGAGATCAAGGCCCGCTATGGCGCCAACATCGACGCGCACGTCCCGGTCGAGGGCATGCGCGAGCTCGTCGTCGCCTACAAGGCCGTCTACGAGCGCCACGTCGGCGCGCCGTTCCCCCAGGACCCCGCCGACCAGCTCCGCGCCGCGATCGAAGCCGTCTTCAAGTCCTGGAACACCTCGCGCGCGGTCAAGTACCGCCAGATCCA
>JBGTSD010000056.1:0-19788 GCA_041940385.1 Phycisphaerales bacterium
GAAGAACAATCTGCAGCAGGTGACGTCGCTGATCCGGCTGCAACAGGCGCCTTCAGCGATGAAGGACGATCTGACACGTCGCATCACGGCGATGTCCGCCGTGCACCAGCACATCTATGAGAGCGACCAGTTCGGCGCGCTGGATGCGGAGGCCTATCTCGCGCGTGTGCTGAAGGGCCTCAGCGACTCGGCGCCGCCGGGGGTGAGCAGGATGTACATCCGCCCGGGCCCGGGGCCGAGATTGCGGAAGGAGTGCGGCACGCCGCGGGGAACGTGGATGGTGTCACCGGGCTTCGCCTGACGCGCGGCGCCGTTGGCGACGAATTCGAAGCGGCCCTCGAGCACGATGAAGGTCTCGTCCTCGCGCCGGTGAACGTGCGTCGGCGGGCCGTCGCCGGGATTGGTGCGGCTCTCGAAAAGCGAGAGCGCTCCGCCGGTTTGCGCGGCGCCGAGCTTGAGCGTCAGCGTGTCGCCGGGGACGCGGAAGGTTCGACCGGGCGCGTACCCGGTGGTCACGGCTTGCGGCCTTCGTCGAGCTTCTTCTTCTCGAGTTCGATGGAGGCGGAGTTGATGCAGTAGCGGAGGCCGGTGGGATTGGGTCCGTCGTCGAAGACGTGGCCGAGGTGTCCGCCGCATTTCGCGCAGGTGACCTCGGTGCGGACCATGCCGTGGGTGGTGTCGACGTGTTCGTCGATCTTCGTCTCGCCGGCGGGCTGGAAGAAGGACGGCCATCCGCAGCCGGAGTCGAATTTGGTGTCGGAGAGGAAGAGCGGTTCGCCGCAGCCGGCGCAGCGGTAGACGCCTTCGTCCTTGGTGTTCCAGTACTGGCCGGTGAAGGCGCGCTCGGTGCCTTTCTCGCGGAGGATGCGGTATTGCTCGGGCGTGAGTCGTTCGCGCCACTGCTCTTCGGTGAGTTCGATGCGTTCGGGCTTCGACATGTCGTGTGCGGCGGCGTTGGTGGGTGGTTCGGCGTCTCCCGGCGCGCCGCTCTGGGCGCAGGCGGCGAGGGCCAGGAGGCAGGGTGCGGCGAGGAGGACGGTGAATGTTCGCATGATCAAGGCGTTCGATGCCGCGCTGCGTCGGATGTGACGTCGAGGGATGGTAGGAGCGGCGTGTGTTTCGGGGGATTCGTTGAGAACGGCGTGGCGGATCCGGCACACTGTTGACGATCCCGGAATCGACCTTTACATTGCGGTTCACGGCTGGTCGGTTGACTCTTCATCTTTGATCGCCGGATGCCGGGCCTTGCTGGGGCTGGCGACGCCCCCCGAGACCGCGGGCGTTGTCTCCAGACGCCGGGCGCGGAGGCACGCATGGCGGGCATCACGCACGTGCTCGAGACGATTCTCTACTGCACCGATCTGCGCGAGGCGCACCGCTTCTACGCCGACGTGCTCGGGTTGCGCGCGGTGTCGGACATGAGCGAACTCGGGATGGGGTTCCGGCTGAGTCCGACGTCGGTGCTGCTGCTCTTCCAGCCGGACGAGTCGTCGAAGCCGGGGCGCGAGGTTCCGTCGCACGGGGTGCGCGGGCCGGGGCACGTGGGGTTCGCGATCGAGGGGGGGACGCTGGACGCGTGGCGCACGCGGCTGCAGGGCGCGGGCGTGGCGATCGAGCAGGAGGTGGCGTGGAAGTCCGGGGCGCGGTCGGTCTACGTGCGCGACCCGTCGGGGAACTCGGTGGAGCTGATCGACGGGGACCTCTGGCCGCGGTAGCGCGGTGCTATCCTGAGGGCGTCCGCTCGTGGCATTGAACAGAGGAGATTGATCCCATGACGATCCGCATCGGCGATGTCGCTCCCGACTTCACGCAGGAATCCACCGACGGCCCGATCCACTTCCACAAGTGGCTGGGCGATTCGTGGGGCGTTCTCTTCTCGCACCCGAAGAACTTCACGCCGGTGTGCACGACCGAGCTGGGCCAGGTCTCGAAGCTCAAGAAGGAGTTCGAGAAGCGCAACTGCAAGGTGATCGGCCTGTCGGTGGACCCGCTGGCGGATCACAAGGCGTGGGAGAAGGACATCGAGGAGACGCAGGGGACGGCGCTGAACTTCCCGCTGCTGGCGGACGCGGACCGGAAGGTGTCGTCGCTGTACGACATGATCCATCCGAACGCGAGCGAGACGGTGACGGTGCGCTCGGTGTTCATCATCGGGCCGGACAAGAAGGTGAAGCTGATCATCACCTATCCGGCGAGCACGGGGCGGAACTTCGACGAGATCCTGCGGGTCATCGACTCGCTGCAGCTCACGGCCAACTACAAGGTGGCGACGCCGGTGAACTGGAAGCCGGGCCAGGACTGCATCATCGTGCCGGCGGTGAGCGACGCGGAGGCGAAGGTCGCGTTCCCGAAGGGGTTCAAGACGCTCAAGCCGTACCTGCGCATCACGCCTCAGCCGAATCTTTGATCGCGCCCTTCATGTAGAGGTGGACGGCGGTGTGCCGGTAGACGTGGGTCTCCGGCCCGTTGGCGCCGGCGATGGCGAGGTCGATTTCGCCGCCGTCCTGGGTGCGGAAGGGCCATTCCGTGCGCAGCATGGCGTAGCCCTGGTCGTCGAGGAGCGCGACGAATCGGGAGAACTGGTCGAACGCGCGCCGACGGCCGACGGAGGTTCGCAGCAGGTCGTAGGGCGGGTCGAAGAAGATGAGATGCGCGGGGCGCGGGCACGCGGCGAGCGCGGCGGGGCCGAGGGCGTCGCCCACGACGACGCGCGTCTGCTCTTCGACGCCGAGCAGGCGGATGTTCTCGCGGAGCGAGCCGGCGACCTCGCGGTCGCGTTCGACAAAGGTGACGTGCGCGGCGCCGCGCGAGAGCGCTTCGAGGCCGATCGATCCGGTCCCGGCGAAGACGTCGAAGACGCTCGCGCCCTCGGTGTGTCCGCGCAGGAGGCCGAAGAGCGACTCCTTCACGCGATCGGGGATGGGGCGCGTGGGCGCGTCCTCGGGCGGGGAGAGGAGGCGTCGGGACTTGAATTCACCGGCGATGATGCGCACGTGTGGTTGTTCCTGAATCGTCAGAAGCGCAGCACAACGGCCGCCATGAGGCCGCCGATCGAGCCGTCGTATTCCAGTTCGTCCTCGTCGCGCAGGTCGAAGAACATCTGGCGGAAGCCGATCTGGAATCCGACGTTCTCCCACGGGCGCCACTGGAAGCCGACGATGACGCTGACGGAGGTAGAGCCGGAGGAATCGCCCGGCCACCAGCCGGCGTCGAGGCCGAGGTCGATGGAGAAGGCGCGGGTGAGTTCGAGCTCGAGGCGCGCGCCGATGATCGGCTGCACGAAGACACCATCGCCGCCGGCGCTCCCGCCGCCGGAGCGGATCTCGACGTCCATCCAGTGCAGGCGCGCGCCGGCGACGAGATCGAGGCCGATGGTCACATCGGAGTCGGCGTACGCGGGGCCCTTCCAGCGATCGGTCTGCGCGGCGGGCGGCCAATTCCAGACGCGATAGCCGACGGTCGCGTGCGCGTTGACGTAGTCGAGCTCGGTGTCGATCGGTGCGCCCTGCGCGATGGCGAGATTGCCGGCGCTAAAGGCGCTCCGCGCGGTGGAGCTCTCGTCGATGCCCACGCCGGCGCCGAACACGGTGAACGTGAGCCGTTCGTGGCGGAAGTGGATCTCGCCGGCGGCGGCCGGATTGGCGTCGTCGACGTCGAGCGTCTCGACGGAGACGTCGCCGGCGCCGCCGATGTTGACGTCGCCACCGAGCGCGGCGAGCCAGAAGGTCGGCTCGATCTGGAGCGACCATGCCTCCGGGCGCCGATCGGGGGCGGCCGCGGGCGCGTCCGGAGGCGGAACGACGCCGTCCTGAGCCGCCGCGGCGAGCGCGACGAGCTGTCCGAGCACGATGCTTCTGGCCCACTGCTTCATGGCGTCAAGCGTACTCTGTCCGGAGCAGGCATGACTCCGAAGGACGACGCATCCGAGCCGCTGTCGAACGCCATTCATCTGGCGCCGGGGGTCTCCATTGATCCCGGGGCGATCGACTGGACGTTTGCGCGATCGAGCGGGCCGGGGGGGCAGAACGTCAACAAGCGTTCGACGAAGGCGATCCTGCGGGTGCACGCGGGGGCGATCCCTCTGACCGATGCGGCGCGTCGGCGGCTGCTGCGCCTGGCGCCGCTGGATGGCGTGCAGGTGACGGAGGACCTGGACCTCCTGATCCACGCGGACGAGACGCGCTCGCAGGCGCAGAACCGGGAGGCGGCGCTGGAGCGGCTGCGCGACCTGGTGAGGAGGGCGCTGGTTCCGCCGCGGCCTCGGATCAAGACCAAGCCGACGAAGGCGAGCAAGCGGCGTCGGCTGGATGAGAAGTCGAAGCGGTCGGAGAAGAAGGAGCGGAGGAGGAAGCCGGGCGGGGACTAGGCGCGCGAGAAGAAATTACGCTGCGCGGTCACGCCGAGGGGCGTTGGTCTTCACCCCTCTCCCCTCGGGGGAGAGGGCAGGGAGAGGGGGCGCCGGACATCGGGTACGCCTTGAGCGCGTCCAGCACTCGTCCAACTGCGTGATCAACGTCCTCGATGATCTCGTCGTTCTGGATCTTCAGCACGGCGTAGCCCTCGGACTCCAGCCAGCGCGTTCGCGCGCGGTCCTTGTCGCCGGTTCCGTCATGGCTGCGGCCGATGACCTCGATGATCAGGAAGTGCGACGGGCAGAAGAAGTCTGCGATGTAGGGGCCGATGGGCTGCTGGCGCCGGAACTTTGCGCCGAGCTGCTGTCTGCGCAGTCGGCTCCAGAGGAGGCGCTCCGGGAACGTCGAGTTCCGGCGGAGTTGGCGTGCGCGCTCGATGCGGTCGCCTGCGGTCATGGCGCCTCACGCTATCGAGCGCCTGGGCGCACAACAAGACCCCTCTCCCTGCCCTCTCCCCCAAGGGGAGAGGGGTTGAAATGCGCGCAGGTTGTTTACTCGGAGGTGAAATTCAGAGCGACGAGCGTGCTCAGCTTGGCATCGCCGGCAGTGCGCCTTCGATGCTGGGCCACATCCAGCCGAAGATGCCGGCGGTGATGAGGGCGTAGGCGAGGCCGTCGATGGCTTCCTTGATGACGAATGGCCACGGGTAGCCCTTCCAGATGGATTGGCAGAACGAAGCGAGGCCGTAGGTCATGAACGCCGCGGCGCCGGTGACCTGGAAGACGCGCAGGTACTCGGCGCCGGCGGGGAGCGCGTTGGCGGCGATGTACGCGGTGAACAGCGAGACGACGATGAGGTAGACGAACCAGAGGCCGAGGCTCTTGCCCATGTTCGGCCACTTGTCCATGACAATCATGGTGGCCCAAGGGCCTTCCTTGACCTTGGCCTGGAACGCCGGGTCCTTCATGTTGGGCCCGTGTTCGCAGTGGGGGATGCAGTACATCCCGGCGGGCGCGTTCATGCGCCGGATAGTCTCGCGCATGCCGTCCTCGTCGGGGAGCGCGCGATAGTCCTTGCGATGGTGGGGGAGGACCATCCAGACGATCGACGACGCGATGAACACCGCGACGGCGCTAAGCAGGATGGGCAACCACAACGATGTCAGTTCGACCATGGCGACCTCCAGGAAAGGGCACGAGGGACATCCCCCCGGAGGATCGATCGGAGCGACCGTAAACAAATCTTCACAACATCGTGCCGCGCCCGCTCAGGGGCGTCAATCACGCGTAGCGGATCCACTTGATGAGCGTGCCGAGCGTCGGCGGCTTGCCGTACATGAGGACGCCGACGCGGAAGATCTTGGCGGCGGCCCAGATGGCGACGACGACCGCGGCGAAGCCGATGGTCGTCGCGAGCACGATCTGCCAGACGGGCACGGGCTCGGAGGTCTGCGCCATGCGCAGGATCATGACGAAGGGCGTCATGGGCGGGATCATGGACGCGACCACGGCGAAGGTGGAGTTGGGCTGGCGGATGATCATCATCCAGAGGAAGAGCGGAATCATGAGGATGATCATGACCACGCCCATGAGCGACTGCGCCTCGCGCAGTTCGTTGACCGCCGAGCCGATGGCGGCCATGAACGCGCCGATCAGGAAGTAGGCCATGACGAAGTAGATGACCAACCACGGCAGCTTGTCGGTCGGGACGAGCGCGAGGACGTTGAACTGGTTGGCCGCGGCGATGCCGAGCGCGCCGTAGATCGCGAGGATGGTCAGGCCCACGAGGGCCTGGCCGATGATCTTGCCGGTCATGAGCTGCATGGGCGAGACGGCCGAGAGCAGCAGCTCCATGACGCGCGTGGACTTCTCCTCGATCGTCGTGGTCAGCAGGTAGTTGCCGCTCGTGAACGCGGCGATCCAGAGCAGCATCATGAAGGCCATCGGCAGCAGGAACTGCGCCGCCTCGCCGCCCTTGGTCTCGCCCTTCTCGGTGACAATCGCGGAGTTGGTGGTCGGGGGCGCTGAGAGGCGCCGGACTTCCTCGGCGTCGAGGCCGGCCTGCGCCAGGCGCGTGTCGACGATGGCGCGATCGATAATCCGTGTCAGATCTCCCGAGAGTTCGACGTCGAGCGTCCGCCCGCGGAACATGTCGTAGGCGCCGCCCTGCTCGAGCACGCCGTCGGGCACGGCGATCAGCGCGAGCAGCTCGCCGGCGCGGACCCTCTGCTTCTGCTCGTCGAGGTCGACGTCGTCGGCGAGGCGCTGCACGGTGACCTGGTGCGGGCCCTCGGGGAGCTTCTTCAGGGCGCGCTCGGTGGTCATGCGGACGGCGATGGGCGTTTCGTCGGAGGCGACCTTCGCTTCGAGAGCGGCTTTCTTCTGGTCGTACTCCGTTTGCAGGCGATCGGCGTCGAAGTACTGCTCGAGCGCCGTGGCCACGGGACGGTCCTCGCCGGCCTGATCGAGCACGCCGATCGTGCCTTCGAGCCGCTTGTCCGGGCTGTCGAAGAGCGGCACAACTACGCCGATGACCACCCAGATGATGATCGGGAACAGCACCACGCCGAAGAAGAAGGCGCGGTTCATCGCCGTGGCGCGGTATTCACGCTTGGCGACGTCGACGATCTTGAGCAGGGGGCTACGCATCGGCGCCGATCTCCATGGGCTCCGCGGCCGCGAGACTCTGCCGCACCATGTCCTCGCTGTCCCCGGGGTTGACCTTCTCGATGAAGATGTCCTCGAGCGTTACGGACTGCACCTCGACGCGGCGCATCATGAGGCCGGGGACGGACGACGCGGCGCGCATGACGGTCGCGGCGTCGGCGTCTTCCCGCAGATGCAGCGCGAAGGCGCCGCGTTTGCGCGGGTCCGCGCCGACGCGGTCGACGCCGGGGATCGCCGCGAGCTCGCGCTCGCCGGCGCCGGGGGTCATCGGCTCGACGGAGACGATGCGCGGGTCGTGCTGATCGCGGATGTCCTCGATGGGGCCGTCGAGAATCTTCTTGCCCTGGTTGATCATGAACACGCGATCGCAGAGCTGCTCGGCGGAGAAGAGCACGTGCGTCGAGAAGAGGATCGTGCGGCCCCTGGCGCTCTGCTCGAGGATGAGTTCACGCAGGAGGCGCGCGTTGACCGGATCGAGGCCGGAGAAGGGCTCGTCGAGGATGATGAGGTCCGGCTCGTGGATCACGGTCGCCGCGAACTGCACCTTCTGCTGCATGCCCTTCGAGAGTTCCTGGCACTTCTTCTTGCGCACGCCGGGGAGCGCGAGGCGCTCGAGCCATTCGTCGATGCGCTTGGAGAGGTTGGACGTGTCGGCGCCCTTGAGTTTGGCCATGTAGCCGAGGAAGTCGCCGACGGACATGGTGCGATAGACGCCGCGCTCTTCGGGGAGATAGCCGATGCGGTCCTTGGACTCGATGGCGGACTTGCGTCCGAGGACGGAGATGCGTCCTTCATCCGGGAGGATGATGGACATGATCATGCGGATGGTGGTGGTCTTGCCGGCGCCGGTGGGGCCGTGCACGCCGCAGACCGAGCCCGCCGGGATGGCGAGGTCGAGGTGGTCCACGGCCAGCTTCTGGCCGAAGCGCTTGGTAACGCCTTCCAGCCGGATGGCGTCGCCCGAGGGGGCGGGTGCTTTGGTCATGGGGAGGGTGCTCCGGGGTAATCTGGGCTGGCTCTGTGACGCCCGGGTCGCCTCTTATAGGGGAAATGGGCCCCGGAGTTTCGCCCGGTGGTGTTTTCATCCTTTCATCCGGATAAACGGATATATTGTTGCGGGGCGGGATGGGCCCGCCGCAGGTTGCTGGACGCGGAAGCAAGGGAGCCGCCGAGGATGCCGAGCAGGTTCGCACAGGCCGTGACGGAGCGCGTGCTGGTCTTCGACGGCGCGATGGGCACGTCGATCCACAAGTGCGACTGCGATCTGCATCGCGATTATCTCGGGCGCGAGAATTGCCCCGAGGCGCTGCTGCTGACGCGCCCTGAATTGATCCAGTCGATCCACGAGTCGTTCCTCGCGGTCGGCGCCGACGTCGTCGAGACCAACACCTTCGGCGGATCGATGCACGTGCTCGCGGACAACGACCTGGCGGATCGCACGCGCGAGATCAATCGGATCGCGGCGAGCGCGGCGCGGAAGGCATGCGCGAAGTTCACCGATCGGGCGCGCTTCGTCGCCGGCTCGATGGGCCCGGGGACGAAGCTGGTGTCGTTGGGTCAGATCACGTGGGACGAGATGCTGGCGTCGTACGCGGAGCAGGCGCGCGGGCTGCTCGAGGGCGGCGCCGACGTCTTCATCATCGAGACGTGCCAGGACATCCTGCAGACCAAGTGCGCCATCAACGCGTGCCTCACGGCGCTGCGCGAGGCGGGCAGGTCCACCGACGACGTGCCGATCATGGCGAGCGTCACGATCGAAACGACGGGGACGATGCTGCTCGGCACGGAGATCGAGGCCGCGGCGGAGGCGCTGCGGAATTACCCGCTGGTATCGCTGGGCCTGAACTGCGCGACCGGCCCGGTGGAGATGGCGGAGCACATTCACTTCCTCGGCCGGCGCTGGGCGCGGGCGGTGAGCGTGATGCCCAACGCGGGCCTGCCGGTGCTGGTGGACGGGCGCGCGGAGTATCCGTTGGCGCCGCGGCCGTTCGCGGAGTCGATCCTGCGCTATGTCGAGCAGGACGGCGTGAACATCGTCGGCGGGTGCTGCGGCACGACGCCGGAGCACATCGGCATGCTCGCGGAGGCGGTCGGTGGGCGCGCGCCGGTGACGATGGCGAAGGAGGAGCCGAAGCGTGGCTGCTCGTCGCTGTACTCCGCCGCGCCGTTCCGGCAGGACCTCAGCGCGCTCCTGGTGGGCGAGCGGACGAACACGAACGGGTCGCGCCAGTTCAAGCGGCTGCTGAATGAAGAGGACTGGGACGGCCTGGTTTCGATGGCGCGGGAGCAGGTGCGCGACGGCAGCCACGTGCTGGACGTGTGCGTGGACTATGTCGGGCGCGACGGCGCGCGGGACATGGCGGAGGTCGTGAAGCGGTACGTGCGCCAGGTGCAGGCGCCGTTGATGATCGACTCGACGCAGATCGACGTGCTCGAGGCGGGGTTGAAGCACGCGGGCGGCAAGTGCGTGATCAACTCGATGAATCTCGAGGAGGGCGAGGAGAAGCTCGGGCGGATCTGCGAGCTGGCGCGGACGTATGGCGCCGCGGTGGTGGCGGGGACGATCGACGAGGACCCCGTCGAGGCGATGGCCAAGACGGCGGAGCGCAAGGTGTCGATCGCTCAGCGGATCGCGAAGATTGCGATCGAGCGGCACGGGATGCACCCGGGCGACATTCTCTTTGATCCGCTGGTGCTGCCGATCACGACGGGCGTCGAGGCGGATCGTCGCCTGGCGCTCGAGACGGTGGAGGGGATCCGGCGGATCAGCGCGGCGCTGCCGGAGTGCGGCACGCTGATCGGGCTGAGCAACGTGTCGTTCGGCCTGAAGCCGGCGGCCCGGGCGGTGCTCAACAGCGTGTTTCTAAGCGAGTGTCGCGACGCGGGGCTGACGGGCGCGATCGCGCACTCGTCGAAGATCCTGCCGAAGAGCCGCATTCCCGAGGAGCAGTGGAGCGCGGCGCTGGAGCTGATCTACGACCATCGACGCGAGGGATTCGATCCGCTGCTGCGGTTCATCGAGCTGTTCCCGGATGGCGCGGAGGAGGGCGGCGCGCCGAAGAAGGCGTCGCTCGAGGACCTGCCGATCGAGGAGCGCCTGCAGCGCCACATCATCGACGGGGAGATGCGGAATCTCGGCGAGTCGCTGGACGCGGCGCTGACGCAGTACAGCGCGCTCGAGATCGTGAACGATCATCTGCTCGCGGGCATGAAGGTGGTGGGCGAGCTGTTCGGTTCGGGGCAGATGCAGCTTCCATTCGTGCTGCAGAGCGCGGAGGTGATGAAGGCGGCGGTGTCGAAGCTCGAGCCGCACATGCCGAAGGTCGGCGGGAAGACCAAGGGCACGGTGGTGCTGGCGACGGTGCAGGGGGACGTGCACGACATCGGGAAGAACCTCGTGGACATCATCCTGACGAACAACGGCTACACGGTGCACAACCTGGGCATCAAGCAGCCGGTGGCGAGCATCATCGGCGCGTGGCGCGAGCACCAGGCGGACGCGGTGGGGATGTCGGGACTGCTCGTAAAGTCGGTCGCGGTGATGCGCGACAACCTCGCGGAGATGGCGCAGCAGGGGCTCGGCGTGCCGGTGCTGCTCGGCGGCGCGGCGCTCAATCGGCATTACTGCGAGACGGAGCTGCGCGGCACGTACACGACGGGATCGGTCTACTTCGGGCGCGACGCGTTCGAGGGGCTGCGCGTCATGGACTGCCTGATGGGCGGCAAGTCGTCGGCGCTCGAGGCGGAGATCGAGGAGCGGCTCGGGAAGCGCGCCAAGGCCGAGGAGGTCGTCGCGCGATCGCGGGCCGCGAACGCGGAGAGCGATTCCGGCGGCGGCGTGGCGGTCGAGGCGGCGCCGGCGGGGGTGCGCTCGCTGGATTCGATTCCCGCGGCGCCGTTCTGGGGCGATCGGGTCGTCGAGTCGATCGACCTGGACGAGGTGTATCCCTTCATCAACACTGTGGCGCTCTTCCGCGGGCAGTGGCAGTTCAAGAAGGGCGCGAAGTCGGACGCGGAGTACGAGCGACAGATCGAGGAGCAGGTCGAGCCGCTGTTCGAGCGGCTCAAGAACCAATGTCGCGACGAGGGCTGGCTGCGCCCGCGCGTGGTCTACGGCTGGTTCCCCTGCAACAGCGAGGGCGAGGACCTGGTCGTCTTCGATCCGAAGGATCACGAGCGCGAGGTCGAGCGGTTCACGTTCCCGCGCCAGCGCGGCCGGCAGCGGCTGTGCATCTCGGACTTCTTCCTGCCGCGGTCTTCGGGGAAGCGCGACGTGCTGGGCATGCACTGCGTCACCGTGGGCGACGAGGTCGGCAAGCGGGCGAGGGCGCTCTTCGAGGGCAACGAGTACGCGGAGTACCTGTACCTGCATGGCCTGGGTGTGGAGACGGCCGAGGCGCTCGCGGAGCTGTGGCACAAGCGGATGCGCCAGGAGCTGGGCATCGGCGGGGATGATTCGCCGAAGGTGCGGGACCTCTTCGTGCAGCGGTACCGCGGCTCGCGGTACTCGTTCGGCTACCCGGCCTGTCCGGAGATGTCGGACCAGGAGAAGCTGTTCCGGCTGCTCCGGCCGCAGCGGATCGGGTGCGAGCTGACGGACAATTGGCAGATCGACCCGGAGCAGAGCACGAGCGCGATCATCGTGCATCATCCGCAGGCGAAGTATTTCGCGGTGTGAACGCCCGCATAGAGCGCAGAACCTGCGCGTGAACGACAATTCACTGCATCGCGGGGTTGCCGCCGGGCTATGACTGTGTCAAGGTTGTGGTATCCCCGGAACCGATGCACAGGTTCGAGGGGTTA
Source organism: Phycisphaerales bacterium (assembly GCA_041940385.1). Classification (GTDB taxonomy): domain Bacteria; phylum Planctomycetota; class Phycisphaerae; order Phycisphaerales; family UBA1924; genus JACVCK01. The sequence goes on from JBGTSD010000056.1 coordinate 11,822, forward strand.
TCGGAGTCAGGGACACCGCGAATAGAGGAGTGACCGTCATGCAGGGCAGCATTGCGCTCGCGGCGTGTGCAGGGATCGGCATCGCGATGGCGGCGAGCGCGGGCGCGCCGAACGTGCTCGGCGTGGGCGTCTCCCCGGTCGAGGTGAACGGCACGATCGATCGGGTGACCCTCGGCGGCGGGCCGATCACGGGTTCGACGATCGACCGCATCCAGTTCACGGCGCTGGACGCCGGCCATTACGAGTTCAACGTGCTGTCGTGGGAGGTCGCGTTCGACTTCGGCGTTCCCGCCGGCGGGCCGACGGGCACGGCGACCGATGTGAACGGCGACGGCGAGATCGCGTTCCTCGATACGCACATCCGTCTGTTCCGTCACGACGGCGTGCTGAGCAGCGACGACCACGTGCGCGGCAGCGACGACGAGTTCGTCCGCAACCGCGCCTTCGCGGACGGCTCGCTCTACGGCTACGACTCGTACCTGCGCGTCTTTCTCGATCCGGGCGATTACGTCCTCGCGGTCGGCTCCTACTTTCTGTCCACCTCGAGCGTGATCGCCGGTGTGAACACGTTCAGCAGCACCTATCCGGCGACGTGGGACGACGGCGCGCAGGCGCTGCTGCCCTCGGACCACGGCGACTACCGCGTGACGGCGACATACCTGCCCACGCCCGGCAGCGCGGCGCTGTTGGCGATGGCCGGCCTGGTCGGCATCGGCCGGCGCCGATAACCGATCGGCGAGTCCATGACGCAATCGCGCCCGGCGTTCGTTGGATGCCGGGCTTTTTCGTGCGCATCGCGGAAGAAAGCGCGTGACATCCGCGTTGGATTCTGGGAGGATCGTTCGCGCACAGAGGTTCTGGAGGAGTCATTCATGAAGATCGTGCATGTGTTGTTGCTCGCCGCGGGCGGTGTCGCTTCGGCGGGCGTGGTGGGGCCGATGTCGCCTCTGGTCGTGGATGGCCAGATCCAGCGGGTGGACCTCGGGGCGCCGGGCGTTACGACGGACGACGGCTCCACCGTGGACACCATCCGCTTCACGGTGACGACGGCGGGGCTGCACACGATCGACCTTCTGTCGTGGGAAGTGATCTTTGATCACGAGGGCCACGGGCACGCGCACGATCTGAACGGTGATGGATTCCACCGGTTCTTCGACACGGAGATGTACCTGTTCCACGACGACGGGGACCTGGGCGCCGACGACTTCATCGAGGCCAACGGCGACTCGGAGTTCCCCCATCACGACGAGGCCGGTCACGGCGCGCGCCACAATCCGGGCGGGCACCGCGACGGGAGCATCTTCGAGTTCGATTCGTTCATCCGCGTGCGCCTGGATCCCGGCGACTACCTGCTCCGCATCGGCGCGTTCTCGCTCTCGATGGACGACGCGATCGACGGCCTGAACGACACGTCGATGTTCAACGTCGGGCACTATCCGCTCGAGTGGGACGAATCGCTCGAGGAGCTGGTCGCGTCGAGCGTGGGCGACTATCACGCGACGATCACGCACGTGCCTGCCCCGGGAGGCGCGGCGTTGACGCTGGCGATGCTCGGCGCGACGCGTCGGCGGCGCGACCGGGTCTGAGCTTGACTCGACGTTGCAATGAACAAGGCCCGGTCTTGCGGCAGACCGGGCCTTGTTCGTTGGATTCGGCGGCGCCGTTCAGCAGCTCTGGTTGAAGTTGCCGAGGGCGACGTTGAGGTCGGCGAAGTTGACGGTTCCGTTGCCGTCGAAGTCGCCGCGCAGGCAGGGGCCTGTCTGGTTGAACTCGCCGAGGACGTTGTTGATGTCGGCGAAGTTGATCATGCGGTCGAAGTTGGTGTCGCCGGGGCAGGGTCGCAGGTCGAGCGTGGCGGTCGTGCCGTCGTTGCGCTTCGGGGAGTTCGTGCCGGGGTCGAAGTTGGCGAGGTTGTTGTCGGGGTTGGTGGTGCTGACGCGCTGGAGGGCCATGACCCCGTCCTGGGGCAGCGGCTCGGCCGGCGTGCCGAAGGGCGTGTTGGAGCCGGTGTAATTCCCGAACGCCACCGCGTCGGGGACCGAGGTGCCGGCGTCGTTGCGGAAGACGACGCGTCCGTCCGGCGCCGCGATCTTGACGTCGAGCGGCGTGGTCGCGGGGATGACGTAGTCCGGGGCGAAGCCCGACGCGTTCTGGAAGCACGGCGACGCGACGAGCCAGCTCTCGCCGCTGTTGAGCGCGGGGAGACTGGACGCGATGTCGATGACGATGGTCTCGACGGCGCCGGTGGGATCGAACGCGACGATGCGCGTGTTCTGGAGCTGGATCTGGTTGTTCGCGGTGGCGCGCAGCTCGATGTACTGCACGCGCCCGTCCGGGCTGCTGAAGATCTCGTCGATGAGCATGAGATGGAACGAGGCCATGGCCGATGTGGCCGCGATCGCGCCCGCGAGCGCGCCGATGACACGAGAGGTCCGCATGCGATCTACTCCTTCTGCCTGTGGCACGCCGCGCGGCGTGATCCGTCGGGAGACCAACCTCTGCCCACACGCGTCTATTCCATCACGTCGCGCGTCGAGATGCAAGAGAAAAGCCCGGCGCAGGGCCGGGCTTGATGAAATCCGCCGTTGGTGGTCGTGCGGCTTACGTGCCGACGCCGTAGTTGTCGAGGAGGAGGTTGAGGTCGAGGAAGTCGACGTCGCCATCGTTGTCGATGTCGCCGGCGAGGCCGCCGCCGGTCTGGCCGTAATTGCCGAGGAGCAGATTCAGGTCGCCGAAGCCGACTTCGCCGTCGCCATCGATATCGCCGATGATGACGCAGTTGGTCTGCATGAACAGGCCGTAGGTCGTGCAGGTGGCGATGAAGAGGTCGAGGCAGCCGTCGTTGTTGAGGTGGAGGAACGCGAAGTCGTGCGCCTCCATGTGGAAGTTCTGGTTCTGGCTGTTGGTCCAGGGATCGGAGACGAGGCCGGAGCCGGGGTTGCGGAGGAGCGCGAAGCGTCCGCTGCCGCCGCAGTTGGCGATGTCCACGTCGATCGGGGACACGCCGACGTCGAGGTCGCCGTCGTTGTCGATGTCGGCCATCTTGACGTTGCCGCCGAAGCCGCCGGTGCGGGGCGAGGGCGTCACGTTGTTCTCGACGATGCCGAGGGGGCCGTCCTGGACCTGGTTGGTGACGCGCACCATGCCGTCGGTGTTGTCGTCGACGGCGTAGAGGTCGAGGTCGCCGTCGTTGTCGACGTCGCCGGTGGCGAACATGTAGGGCGAGTTGTCCCAGACGTTCTGGAACGGGCGGGTGTTGAACACGCCGGCGCCGTTGTTGAACAGGATGTACGTGCCCCAGTCATTGAACGGGGACGCGTTGTAGAGCGTGGACACCTTGATGATGTCCATGTCGCCGTCGCCATCCATGTCGCGGATCTCGCAGGCCGGACCGAACGCGACGTTCTTGTAGTTGCCGAGGCGCGCGTCCGTCTGGTCGGTGAAGTGACCGGTGCCGTCGTTGATGAAGAGCGCGTCGCTGGTGCCGCCGGAGGGGCGGTAGTTCGAGAAGTAGATGTCGAGGTGGCCGTCGCCGTTCACGTCGCCGGCGTCCAGCGCGCAGAACTGCGGGCCGGTGGGCTGGTTGACGGGCGCCACGAACGGGAAGCGCGTCGGGCCCTCGTCGACGAAGCCGAGCCAGTCGCCGTTGCCGTCGTTGCCGCGGTTCCGGAAGTAGTTGGGCTGCTGGAAGAACGTGTTCGCGATGACCAGGTCGAGCCAGCCGTCGTGATCGAAGTCACGGACGATCACGTCGCGGGCGTCGGTGTGGTTGCTGATGAATCCCGGCGCGTACTGCGCTGTGCGATCGATCAGGACGCCGCCCTCGTTCATGAGGAGCACGTCCTGGCGCGGGCCCTGCACCGAGAAGGGACGCTTGCGGACCACGACCACGTCCTGCGTGCCGTCGCGATTGAAGTCGCCGACGGCGATGTCCTTCTCCTCCGGATCGTTCATCGTGATCGTGTTGAACTGCAGGCGCGAGGCGGTCACGTTGTCGAACGTGACCCACTGGGCCATGGCGGACCCGGTGATTCCCATGAGGGCGGCCGCGGCGGCGGTCGCGAACAGCGGGCAGCGATTCGGCATCTCTGGTCTCCCGTCGAAGTCGACACGGACGCCCCCGCCCCGCGGGCGCGGCGTCCGAGCACAGGCGTTTCACCGAAAGTACCCCGCCCCCGGGGCCCGCACAACCGTCGACCGGGCGAAATCCCCGTTCGGATCAGGTAAACCAATGAAAAATGCCCCGTGGCGGGGCATTCTCAGGTTCGTGATCTGTTCGATGCCCCGCGGGTCAGGTGTTGAAGAACGACACGACCTCGTTGAGGTCCTCGAAGCTCACCACGCCGTCGCGATTGAGGTCGCCGATGAGGCCGTCGCCGCTCATGTTGAACTCGCTGAGGACGTTGTTCAGGTCCTCGAAGTCGACAGCGCCGTCGCCGTTGGTGTCGCCGAGGCGCCCGGGGCGCAGCACGAGACGCGGGCCGCGCTGGAACAGATCCTCCGAGGAGTAGATCTGGAGCGAACCGGTCAGGTCCGGCGGCATGCCCTGCTGGGGCGGCGGCGGCGCATTGTCGGCGGTGATGGCGAAGAAGACCTGCCCGCCCGTCAGCCACTCGAACACGACCGCGCGATCGAGGTCCGCCGGGATCTCGACGGTGATCGAATCGCCGGTCAGCGTCGCGCCGGTGTCGTTGCCGGTGATGCGGCCCATCGCGGGCACGGGCACGGGCGTGTTGCCGAAGACGTTCCACGTGGCCTCGTCGAAGCCGCGGTTCAGGAAGCGGACGAACACATCGCCGGCCTCGGGAACCCAGGTGTCGCTGCCGAGGCGGATGGTCAGCGTGGCGCCGCCCCAGCGGAAGGTCGGGGGGATCACGCCGGTGTCCCAGCCGACGAAGATGTGCGACCAGAAGTTCGACTGCGGGAACATGCCCGGGAAGCCCTGCGGGTTCAGATCGACATCGTTCGAGCCCCAGGCGTTGATGACGTTGGCGGTCGCCGGATCGACCGCGGAGACGTACGCCCAGACATCGTCGTCGGCGATGCCGAGATCGATGTCGGCGGGGCCGGCGAAGGCGGGCGCGCCGGCGAGCGCGAGCAGTGCGGCAAGGGGTCGGACGTCGGGCATCGATGGCTCTCCTCGTGAAAGGTCGAAGGCCCGCCGGGTCGGGCGGACCGATGTTTCGTATTGAGATCGAGTCTCAGTTGCAAGAGCGTAGGGCGGGTGCTAACGTCTGTCAAAGGATCTTTCCATCCATACCGCCATGGTTCCTGCCAGACCGCAACGATTTCGCTCCGCCGCGAGACTGGGATTCACCCTTGTCGAGCTGCTGGTGGTCATTTCGATCATCGCGCTGCTGATCGCGATCCTGCTTCCGGGGCTGGGTCGCGCGAGGGGCGCCGCGAGGTTGGCGATGGACGAGAACACCGCCCGCCAGCTCATGGCCGGCTACCTCGAGTACGCCAGCGCGAACGAGGACAAGCTGATGGTCGGCTACAAGGCCGGGCTCGGGGCGAAGGACGAGCGCGGCAGGCCGATCACGCTGGAGAACTACTCGACCGCCGCGGCGACCGGGCGCTACCCCTGGCGTCTCGCGCCGTACTTGGACTTCACCTACACGCCGTACATCCCGGACTCCGACGCGCTCGGTCGGCTGCGCGACCTGCCTCCGGAGGAGTTCGTGTACGCGGTGTCCGAGGGGCCGCGGTTCGGGCTGAACACGACGTTCATGGGCGGCGACGCCAACGAGTACGGCTTCGACAACGCGGCGACGAAGACGTGGGGGCCGAACTGGGTCGTGCGCAAGCAGACGCTGGCGTCGCGTCCGTCGGAGTTGATCGTCTTCGCGACGGCGACGCGTGAGCATGACTTCGTGAGTCTCGCGACCGGTCAGAAGATCGTGTTCGACGGGTTCTTCCGGGTGCGCTCGCCGTACTTCATCCAGCGGCGCTGGGCGGCCGAGCCGCCATCGAAGAGCGACGAGCGTCGGAAGGCGGCGACGGTGGGGAACGTGCACTTCGCGACCCTGGGGCGCGCGGTGGTGGGGTGCCTCGACGGGCACGCCGAGGCGCTGGACTGGGAAGGGATGCAGGACATGCGGCGTTGGGCGGACCAGGCGACGGCGCCGGACTGGACGCTGCCGCTGCCCGGTCAGTAGGGCCCGGCGGGCGGTTCGGCGGGCTGCTACGGTTGTCGCCCCATGCCCGGCGCCCGACACGATTACATCGAGGAACTCCGCTGGCGTGGCCTGCTGCACCAGGCCACCGACGAGGCGGCCGTCCGCGCGCACCTTTCGACGCCGCGCCGGATCTACGCGGGCTTCGACCCCACGGCCGACTCGCTGACGATCGGCAATCTCGTGCCGATCATGATGCTGGTGCACGCGCAGCGCGCGGGGCATCAGCCGGTGGTGGTGATGGGCGGGGCGACGGGGCTGATCGGCGATCCTTCGGGCAAGTCGGCCGAGCGGACGCTGATGACGCGCGAGCAAGTGGCGCTGCACCTGTCGGGTCAGCGCCGGATCTTCGAGCGGCTGCTGGACCTGGACGGCTCTGAGGGCGCGATCATTACGAACAACCTGGACTGGATCGGCCCGCTGTCCTTCATCGATGCGCTGCGCGACATCGGCAAGCACTTCTCCGTGAACGTGATGATCCAGAAGGAGTCGGTGCGCGAGCGGCTGAACAACCGCGAGCAGGGCATCTCGTACACCGAGTTCTCGTACCAGCTCATCCAGGCGTACGACTTCGTGCACCTGCGCCGTGAACTCGGCGTGACGGTGCAGGTCGGCGGCTCGGACCAGTGGGGCAACATTGTCGCCGGCGCGGACCTGATCCGGCGGACGATGCAGGAGGACGCGTTCGGCGTCACGGCGCCGCTGGTGACGAAGGCCGACGGCGGCAAGTTCGGCAAGACCGAGAGCGGCGCAGTCTGGCTGACGGCGGACCGGACGAGCCCGTACGCGATGCACCAGTTCTGGCTGAACGCCGACGATCGCGACGTGCCGCGGTTCCTGAAGATCTTCACGCTGCTGCCTCGCGCGGACGTGGATGGGCTCATTGATGCGCACGCGCAGGACCCCGGCGCGCGGACGGCGCACCGGGCGCTGGCGCGCGCGGCGACGGCGCTGATCCACGGCGACGACGAGGCGCAGCAGGCGGAGAAGGCCGCGGCGGCGCTGTTCAGCGGCGACGTGTCGTCGCTCGACGAGCGCACGCTGAACGACGTGTTCGCGGGCGCGCCCACCAGCCAGCACCCGCGCGCGACGCTGTCGGGCGAGGGCGTGTCGCCGGTGGATCTGCTGGTCGAGACGGGCCTGGCGAAGAGCAAGCGCGAGGCGCGCGAGTTTCTGTCGAACGGTTCGGTGTCGATCAACGGCGAGAAGGTCGGCCCGGACGATCGATTGAACGATCATCGCCTGCTGCACGGCTCGGTGATGCTGCTGCGTCGCGGCAAGAAGAACTGGCACGTGACGCGCTGGGCGTAGTCACTCGATCGCGAGCGCGCGGCGCTTCGTATAGCCGCTCCAGGGATCGCGCTTGAGGGCTGCAAGGCGCCGGTGAATGTTGGACAGGTCGTAGTGGTTCGACGCGTCGAGGCGGGCGAGTTCGTCCCATCGCAGCGGCGTGGCGATCGGCGCCCCGGGACGGGCGCGCGTCGAGTACGGCGCGATCTTCGGCGGTCAGCGTCCCGTCGTCCAGGATCACGATCCGCCCACGGCCAAGCTGTCCGTGCAACGACTTCGCTGCCACCAGATAGGGTAGCAGCACGCGCGTCCCGATCATCGAATACAGAATCACGCCGTCATCGCGCGGCACGATCGGCGGTGTCGACAAGATACCGCGCGCACGCACCAGGTGCCATGCCTGCGCCAGATGCCAGTGAAGATGCTCGGACAGCGTCGCCATATGCCGCACTGCACCTAGCATGGCGGGGCTTAAGCAATCGTAGCTGTCGAGCGCGGCTG
>JBGTSD010000057.1:0-19695 GCA_041940385.1 Phycisphaerales bacterium
GGCCGCGGCCTGCTCGGTCAGATCGATGCCGTACTTCTTGAGCGCCTCGTACTGCGTCTCGGCTCCGGGGTCGCTGACGCGCTCGACGCCGGACGCGGCGCGGATCTGCTTGACAGCCTCGAGGACGCGGGCTCGCGTGACGCCGAGCGTCGAGAGCGCTTCCTTCGCCTCCGAGGCGTACTCGGAGAGCGCGAGCAGGAAGTGCTCGGTCGAGACGTACTGATCGGAGAGCGCCTTGGCCTCCTTGTCCGCCGTGCCGAGGACTTCCATCAGGCGACGGCCGCCCTGCGGCGATCCGCCGCTGACCTGCGGCTGGCGCTTCAGCTCCGCTTCCACAACAGCGCGCACGCGGGTGGGATCCAAACCGATCTTGGAGAGGATCGAGCCCGCGACGCCGCCGGAAGAGTCGGCGTTGAGCAGCGCGTAGAGCAGGTGCAGCGGGCCGACTTCGCCGTGCTGGCGCGCGACGGCGTCGGCCTGCGCGTCGGCGAGGGCCTGCTGAGCAAGGGTTGTGAAGCGGTCCATCCGCATGGGCGAATCTCCTTCGACCATGAGAATGGCAAGCCGCGCGCCCGGCGAAAGGCCCGGCGAGCGGCGATGCGGCGATGGGATGGGGGTTTCGGCCCGCCGCGCGGCGGACGCCCTGCCGTTTCGGCAGGTCCGGAAGGGCGGCGTGGTGGATCAGCCGCGGACGTCGAGCCCGATGCCGATCAGTCCTCCCGCGGCGTCGATTACGCGCGCCGACGCGCGCTGGTGCAGCTCGAGCGCCGAGCGGCGAAGGTCATGGCCCGCGTCCGCGCCAAAGGGCGCGGCCTCGCGCTCGAGCGACGACGCCCTTCGCGCCATCGCGCCGGCGATGCGCCCTTCGGCGCCCGCGACCACCAGGCTGAACATCGCGCCCTCGATGCCGGATGGGCCGTCCATGCATGCGCCTCCTCCGTGAGGGTTCGTCAGACCGTGGCGTCGAAGACGTTGCCGGTTTCGCCCGGGCCCGGCGACGCGCTCACGGCGCCGCGCGACGAGGACTCCGCGACGTCCTTCGCGTCCTCGATGAGCGCGTTCTGCACCGCGCCCTGGAACTTGGCCTCGTCGAGGGCGATGCGCGCGACGGCCATGCTGAGGCCATTGCGCGGATCGGCGTTCGACACGTGAGACAACTCGCTCATGTGGGAAGTCTCGAATCCGTCGGCGGCGGGGGCGCGGGCCGGCGGTCGCTCCGGCCGGCCCGTCGCGGGCTGGGGGGCCTGGCCCGGCTGTCCGGCTCCGAGAATCGATGCCCGGGCGGGGTGGAAAGGGCGGAGAACCGACTCCATTGACACCCCTCGGGGGCCGATCTAACCTCTTCCTCCCTCACGGGGCCCGCAGGGGCCTCGACGCAGCGGGTGTAGCTCAGTGGTAGAGCATCACGTTGCCAACGTGAGGGTCGCGCGTTCGAGTCGCGTCACCCGCTCTTGAAGATTGCGGCCCGGTTCCCCGGGCCGCGGTCGTTTTTGGGACGACGTCATTCCGCCGGCGTCGCCCACACCCGCCACGCATCCTGATACGGATCCACCGGCGGCGGGATCGTCCCCGGCCAGCGCCGTGCGGGCCCCATCGCCGGCCGGCGCGGCCCGTACGCCACACCGCCCTGGAAGTAGCGCACCTTGTCGCGGTACATCCAGAGATTCTCGAGCCGCTCACCATCGCCCGCGGCCTCGAACTCGAACGCAAGGTCGATGTACTCGAGGAGCACATCCTCGCCGCGGATCCATGCGCCGCCCGGCGGGAAGAACCGCGCGAGCAGCGTGCTCCCGTGCGCGGGTGTCGGCTCGTACCACAGGCGCAGATCGGCGTCCTGGCGCAGTTCGTCGAGGCGCGCTTCGACCTCGGCGGGAGTCATCCCCGGCGTGAACTCCGGCGCCGCACGCTCGCGGAAGACCTGGTCGGTCAGGCGGGAGTGCAGGTAATAGGGCTCGGCGCAGCCGGCTGCGAAGGCCACGGCCGCGCCGGCGAGAAGCACACTACATCGGCTGATCATGCGGAAGCGTATCCCGTAACCGCGCGGCCGCGATCGACATCCGAGTGCTCCGAACGATCCCGCCGGGCACGCCGTGGGGCGAGCGCCCGGACCCATTCATCGGAGCTAACGCACATGAAACCTCTCGCTCTCCTGAGCGCGACGGGCCTCGGCGCCCTTGCGCTCGGCGCGGCCCTGATCGCCGCGCAGCCAGCCGCTACGCCCGTCGCTTCGACCTCCACCGGCGCCGCGATCGCATCGCACGCGCCGATCCTGACGCTCGATGCAGCGCGCGCCGTCATGGCCGCCGCGGAATCCGATGCGCTCCGCAAGAACCGCACCGGCGCCATCGCCATCGTGGACTCTGGCGGGCACCTCGTGTTGCTCTCGCGCCTCGACCACACCTTCCCCGCGGCGGCGACGGTCGCGGAGGACAAGGCGCGCTCTGCAGCGATCTTCCGCAAGCCGACGCGCGACTTCGAGGACTCGATCCGCTCCGGGCGCGCCGCGCTGCTGGGCGTCAACGTCCTGACGCCGCTGCAGGGCGGCGTGCCGATCGTGATCGATGGTCACGTCGTCGGCGCGATCGGCGTCTCCGGCGCCGCGTCGGCGCAGCAGGACGACGAGATCGCCATCGCCGGCGCCGCGGCCATGTCCGGCGTCACGCGCTGAGCACGTCACTCGCATCGTTTCTCGGCATCCAACCCGCTACGCGCGCCTTGGGCGCGCCGGAGGCATTCTCATGCATCGTTTGACGCGCCTTGCCGCCGCGGCGCTCCTCGCCGGCGCGGCCATCCATAGCCCCGCGTTCGCGCAGTACGACGGCGACCGCGCCCCAACGGCCTCCACGAGCGCGACCGAGCGCCCGCTCTACCTCGTCAACAAGGACAAGGACGGCCTCGCCGTGCAGGGCTACGACGTCGTCGCGTTCTTCACCGACAACCAGCCCGTGAAGGGCGACCCCAGGCACCGCGCCAACTGGGGCGGCGCGACGTACCAGTTCGTCTCGAAGGAGCACAAGGAGCAGTTCGAGGCCGACCCCGAACGCTTCGCGCCGCTCTACGGCGGCTACTGCGCCTACGCCGCGTCGATCAACAAGCTCTCGCCCATCGATCCGAAGTTCTTCGAGATCGTGGACGGTCGCCTGATCCTCCAGCACAATCAGAAGGCGTGGGACCTCTGGAAGGAAGCGCCGTCCGACAACATGCGCAAGGCGCAGGCCAACTGGCCCACGCTCGTCGCGAAGAACGCCAAGCCCGCGAAGAACCTCGTCAACGTCGATCGCAGCGGCGTCGCGGTCCAGGGCTACGACGTCGTCGCCTACTTCACGGACAACAGGCCCGCGAAGGGATCCGCCGAGCACATGGCGATCTACAACGGCGCCACCTACCACTTCGCCTCCAAGGCGAACAAGGACACGTTCGAGCTGGACCCCGCGAAGTACGAGCCGCAATTCGGCGGCTTCTGCGCCTACGCGGCGTCCATCAACAAGGTCTCGCCGATCGATCCGAAGCACTTCCAGATCGAGGACGGGCGCCTGCTCCTCCAGCACACGCAGGACGCCTTCGACAAGTTCAACAAGAATCCGCGCGCCAACCTCGCCCGCGCCGACAAGAACTGGCCGGGCCTGGTCGAACGCAAAGGCAAGTGACCAGCAGAATCCGGGGTTCTCTCCTCCTCCCTTGACGACCGCGGCCGCGACGCCGTCCTTCACCAGCCCGGACGCTCGCGGCCGCCGGTCCATCCGCATCGCCCACACTGACTCAGGAGCACGACCATGCTTCGCGCGATCATCGCCTCGCTGACGACGCTCGTCGCCGCGCACGGCGCCGGCCTGCCCACGCCCGAGATTCCTCCGCGCACACCGAGCGCCTCGGTGGACCTCATGAACGACGACGCAACCGCGCTCGTCGGTCAGTGGCGCTACCACGACGCGCACATCGTCCAGACCGCGTTCCGCGAGGCGGGCGCCGATCGCAAGCCCACCGGCAGGCCGAACGTCACGCACGACATCCACCCGCGCCCGAGCGGCCCCGACTTCGACACCGTCGCCTGGACGCCGATCGACGCCTCGACCCTCGATCAGCGCCGCTCGAGCGGCCGCCTCTGCGCCGGCTGGTACCGACTGCATGTCACGATGCCCGACTCGCTCGCCGGCTTCGACACGACCGGCTCGGTCGCCGTGCTCGAGATCACCGCCGACGACTACGCCGAGGTGTGGATCAACGGCGCGCTGCCGGTGGTGCTGGGTTCATCCGGCGGCCCGCTGGCGAACGGCTGGAACGCGCCGATGCGCGTCGTCGTGTCCGATCACGTCATGCCGGGCGAAACCTTCGACATCGCGGTCTTCGTGGCGAATGGGCCGCTGTCGGACCCGCCGCAGAACTACGTGTGGATGCGCTCCGCGTCGCTCGACTTCTACGCCCCCGAGCGCCTCACGCGCACGGCGACGACACCGCTCGACGTCCTGCGGCTCGATCCCGAGATCGACTCGATCATCCCGCCCGGCGCGATGATCGAGCAGCTCGCCACGGGCTTCACATTCACCGAAGGACCGGTCTGGGTTCCGTCGCGCTTCGCCGGCATCGGCGCCGCGCCCATCGCGCAGGGACATCTGCTCTTCTCCGACCCCAACGACAACGTCATCTACCGCTACGCGCCGGACAACCCGCTGCGCCCGCTCTCGATCTTCCGCGTGAAGTCCGGCTACCGCGGCCTCGACATCGCCCGCTACCGCCAGCCCGGCTCCAACGGCCTTGCGCTCGACGCGGAAGGTCGGCTCACGATCTGCGAGCACGGCAATCGGCGCGTCACGCGGATCGAACACAACGGCGTCGTCAACGTCCTCGCGGACCGCTTCGAGGGCAAGCGACTCAACTCGCCGAACGACCTCGTCTACCGCTCCGACGGCGCGCTCTTCTTCACCGATCCACCCTTCGGACTGCCCGGCTTCCACGACGATCCGGATCGCGAGCTGCCCGTCACCGCGGTCTTCTGCCTCATCGACGACGCCCTGCGCCCCGTCGCGACCGATCTCACCGGCCCTAACGGGCTGGCCTTCTCGCCGGACGAGCGCCACCTGTACGTCGCCAACTGGGACGAACAGCGCAAGGTCGTGATGCGCTACGACGCCGCGTCGGACGGCTCGCTCTCGCACCCGACCGTTTTCGCCGACCTCGGCGACGTGCCCGGCGAGGAAGCGCTCGACGGCCTCAAGGTCGATGCAGAGGGGCACGTCTTCGTCTCCGGCCCCGGCGGCGTGTGGGTCTTCGCCTCGGACGGGCGACGACTCGGCGCCATCCGCACGCCGGAGCTGGCGGCGAACTTCGCATTCGGCGGCGAGGACGGGCGAACGCTGTACCTGTGCGCCCGATCGTCCCTGCACCGCGTGCGCCTGAGCGTGCCCGGCGCCGGCGCGCGTTGACGTCGCGGCAAAAACAAAAGACCGGCCGCCCCAGGGTGGGGCGGCCGGCTTGCGTGCGTGGGAGCGTCCCTTATCGCGTCAACGAGCGATTCACTCGTCGGGCGTGTTGGTGGGGACCTCGGTCAGCGAGTTCTGCGTCGTGACCGGGGTGTACTCGGGGTTGAACTGGAAGTCGGAGAAGTTGTAGAGCGCCGTGTTGTTCGACGGCGTCGGGAAGTTGGGGTTGCCGCCCAGACGGCTGTCCCAGTTGGCGGTCGCCGTGCGGTTGAAGTTGTCGTTCGCCGCGTTGAGGCGGGCGAGCGCCGCGTCGGACATCTCGCGGAAGGACGCCGCGGCCGCGACGGCCTGCTCCATGCGGGCCTTCTCGAACTGCGACTGCTGGAAGAGGTTGGCGTAGGCGCGGTTACGATCGGCCTCGGTCGCGACGATGCGCGAGTCGAAGCGCGAGCGGACGGCCTGCTCGTCGGCGGCGGCGATGGCGAACTCCGCGGACGCCGCGGCGTCGGCCATCTGCGACTGCGCCAGGATTCGGGCGCGGCGCATCAGGTCGTCGGAGTTGAAGTTGCCCATCTCCGCGTTGGCGTCGGCGATCATGCGGGCGACGGAGGCCTCGGCCACGAGCTGGTTCGCCGTGGTGAGGTCACGCAGGTAGTTCACGTCCGCCTGGGCCGTCTTGCGCTGGGCCATGTGCGTGGCGGCCAGCTCGCCGGTGTTGGCGATCGTGATGCGCTCGAAGGTGTTGGCCATCGCCACGCCCTCGTCGTAGTTGGCGCGGGCCACGCTGAAGAACGTGTCCGCCGACTGATCCAGGCGAGCCAGCTCGCTGGTCAGGATCTGCTCCGCGGCGATGATCTGCTCCTTCATCTGCGCCACGACGGCCTTCTGGCCCTTCTCGAGCGCGTCCGCCTCGACCAGCAGCTGCTGGCTCTTGGCGTTGCCGCGACGCAGCGTCGCGTCGCGCTTCACCGTCAGCGCCTCGACCTGCGTCTTGCCGTTGCGCTCCGCGGCCTCGGCCTGGGCGACGAGCTGGGTGAACTTCGCCTCGGACTTCTTCTTCGTGGACTCCGCCAGGGCGCGGAGCGACTGGATCTTGGCGAACGTCTCCTTGCGGAAGGCCTCCGCCTCCACCTGCATGCGGTTGCGGTCGGCGTGCGCCGAGGCGACCTTGCTCTCGATCTGCGAGACCTTCTCGTTGAGCTGCGCAACGTTCTTGCGCTCGATCGCGTCCACCTCGGTCAGCCACGCATCGTGCGCCGCGACCGTCTCCTTCCACCACGCCTCGACGCCGGCGCGCTGCTCGTCGCTCTTGGCGACGAGGTCGTTCTGCGCCGTCTGGGCGTTGCTGCGGAGCTTCGCGACCTCGGCGAGCGCCGTGCGGAACTGCGCGATGCGATCGAAGTCGACGACCGCGGGCTTCGCCGTTGCGTCCGTCATCTTCGGGGTCGGGTCATTCTCCGTCGCGCCCTGCTTCGGCGGGTTGCCGTTGCTCGGGAGGGCCGTCTGGTTGGCCTTGAGCTGCGCGACGATCTCCGTCATGAGCTGGTGCTGCAGACGCGTCGCCTCGGCGTCGGCCTCGCCCTTGATGCGGGTGAAGTCGGCCTCGGAGAGCGCGACCTGGTGCTTGCTCGTCTCGTGGATGGCGCGGACGCGCGCCTCGGTCTCGGCCTTCACGAACTTCGCGCGCGCCTCGCGCTCGAAGCGGTCGGACTTGGCCTTCGCCACGTCGATGTCCGCCATGCCCTGCTGGATATGGCTGTCGATGAACTGCAGCGCCTCGGTGTAGTCGGCGCGCTTCAGGTCGAGGCTCTTGCGAACCTCGCCGCGACGACGCTCGACGTCCGCGATGCTCGTGGTCTTGAAGTTGTCCGCCTCCTGGCGAAGACGCTCGGCCTCGGCCATGGCGCGGTCAAAGTCGCTCTTCGCGGCGACCATCTTCACGCGGTAGGTCTCCTCGACGTCCTGCTTCGAGAGGGCGTCGGCCTCGGCGAGCACGTCGGCGACGTGCGCCGCGGACTCTTCCTTCAGCGACGCGGCCTGCTGACGCAGGTCCGTCACCGTCGCCTCGGTCTGCTTCGTGACCGAGCCGATCTGGCCGGCCAGCTCGGCGACCTGCGCGGCCGTCTGCTGGGCGATCGCCTGGCTCTCCGTGCGGAGCGCCGTCACCTTGCTCTCGGCGCGGGTCTGCGTGAGGTCGAGCGTCCGGCGCATCTGCGAAAGGTTCGCGTCGCCGCGCTGCTCGACGGCCTTGCGGGCCGAGATCATCTGCTCGTGCTCGGCCAGCGAGCGGCTCCAGTCGGACTCGGCCTGCGAGCGCATGCGCTCGACCTCGCTCTGCCACTCCTTGACGGAGGCGGAGAGGACGGAGCTGTTGCGCTGGGCCTCGGTCTCGTAGCGCTGCTGCTTGGCCTGCGCGTTCGAGTACATCTCGTTGAGCTTGGCGTTGAAGACCTGCTCGTACTTCTCCGCCTCGGCGCGGGCCGCGGAGTCGCGGGCCATCGCGGCCTGACGCTCGGCGTCGGCGTTGGCGAACGCCTCCATCTTGTCGGCCTCAGCGCGGAGCTGCGACGCGATCGCGGCGCTGCGACGCGCCTCGATCTCCGCCGTGCTGCCCTGCGCCTCGCTCACCCACTTCTGCGGCAGCGCGACCTTGACGCCCTCGCTGACGTAGAACTCGGAGTTGTACGTGCTCTTGACGGCCTCGGGATCCACAGAGACCGTGGCGCGGGCGGCCTTCTGCTCGGGCAGATGCTCGCCGTTGCCGTAGTAGCCGGAGCCCTTGTTCACCTGGCCGCCGCTCTGGCAACCGCCGAGCGTCGCGAGCGCCAGGCTCGAAACGAAGGACGTGATGAGAACCTTCGACGCCGGACCCGTCAGGGTTCGCGCGAGGGCCGGACGGGCGTTGTCGTTCGCACTGTTCATTCGCAGGGCTCCTCAAACCGCGGCTCAGCGGCCGCGCACATGGGATGGGACGAGACTCTCTCGACGCACAAACACCCGCTTACGTCGGCCCCCCACCACCCCCACTGCACAGGGCAACCCCCGGCGCCCCGTCCGATCCGGCCAACTGGTCCGTTCATGACGCCTGCGCCGCCCACGACCCCCTCCACGGGGGCCATGTCGCTTATTCAGACGAAGCGGCGGCAACCGGCGCAGAATCCGCCCAGGCGACGGGCATCCCACGCGAAGTCACAGTCGATCCCACGCGCGGGGCGCAGTCTCACGCGCGAGACGCGCCCGTAAGGAAGCGTGCTCTTCGCCGCGAAGCGGCGCAGGCACGTAGCCGGGGGCAAGGTCGCGCCGCGACCGCAGCCCCCGGTCAATCGGGGTTGCCTTTGGCGCCACGTCGTGGCGCAGGCAGGCGCATCACGCACTCAGGTCCTGCGCCGCTGCGCGGCGCCGTGTTACGACTGAAGCCTTCCGTGGGCTTGCGCCCACGGCTACGTGCCTGCGCCGCTTCGCGGCGAAAGCACTACCACCCCTCATCCCCCTCGTACCCCGCCTCGATCAGAAACCTCCCGATCTTCTTCTTGTATAGCGCCTTCGTCTCGTCGCTGAACTGGTTCCGCCAGTCCCCCGCCACGCCCTTGCGGAAGAAGCTCTGCCCGCTCTCCTGCCCCTGCGCGCGTCCCTTGCTCAGGTTCTGGAACGAGTTCGCCTCCACGATCCGCGCGATCTGGTCCTCGTCGTCGCTGAGCTGAAAGTGCCGCGCGACCTGCGTCATGATCCCCTTCGCGTCCTGGAGCATGTCCTCGTAGCGGAACGCGAGACTCATCGCCTGGTCCCGATTCCTCTCCCACGAGCGCACCCAATCGACATACCCGTCGAGCATCCGCTCCGCGAAGATGCGCAGGCCTTCCTGCAGGTCCGCGTCCTTGTGGCGCGGGTGCTCGGGGTGCCAGGGCGTGCCCTTGACGTAGTAGTGGTACGAGATCGCCACGTCGCGCAGGTCCCGGTACAGCACCACGTAGCGCACGCCCGCCTTCTTCAGCACATCGCAGTTGTGGCGCGAGCCGTGCACGTGCATCTTCGTCAGCACGAGCATGTCGTTGAAGCGCTCGAACATGTCCTCGGGGATGTCGTAGTCGTGGCTGCCGCCGGTGCGCAGCTCGTACGCCGCGACGTCCGGGATCAGGAGGTCATGGAACCCCGGGAAGCTCGCGATCATCTTCTCGAGCCAGGTCGTGCCGCTCTTGGGCATGCCGGCGACGAAGAGCACCTTCTGCGGGTAGCGGTCGCCGTACTGCTTGAACCCCTCTCGGCACGCGGCCCGCTGGCGCCAGTACCGGGGCCACACCGCGAAGCGCTTCGCCTCGCGCGCCGCCCACGGCGGCAGCCACTCCTTCGCCAGTTTCTCCAGACGCTCCGTCGTGCCCATGCGCTCGCTCGAACCGATATGGTCTAAAGGAAGGAACCCGATCGACTGACCCGGGGCCAGAGCGTACCGAACACCCACCGTGACCGCCGCACCGAATCAGACCGAGCCCGCCCAACCGGCGCCATCCTCCGGCGTCCACCCCCCGCCGCTGCGCCGCTCCGCGTGGACGCCGCGCCAGCGCGCGGTGCGCCTGCTCTGGATGTTCCTCGGCGGACTTCTGTGGCGACTGCTCCCGCCGTTCCGATCGGCGCTGCTGCGCTTCTTCGGCGCCACGATCGGCCGCGGCTGCCGGTTCGCCTCGTCCGTGCGCATCGATGTGCCCTGGAATCTCAAACTCGGCGACCGCGTGCAGGTCCGCGAGCACGCCATCCTCTACGCGCTCGGTCCCATCGCCATCGGCGACGACTCGATCATCGACCGCTACGCCCACCTCTGCGCCGGCTCGCACGACTTCACCGACCCGCGCTTCCCTCTCACGCGCCCGCCGATCACGCTCGGCCGGCGCTGCCTCGTCGGCCTCGACGCCTACATCGGCCCCGGCGTGACTCTCGGCGACCACGTCGCCGTCCACCCGCGCGCTTCGGTGCACCGGGACTTCCCGAGCGGCGCGAATCTGGCGGGCAATCCGGCGCGGGAGGTCGAGCGTGCCTGACGCTCCCTCTTCATTTTCGCTTTTCGCTTTTCGCTCTGCGCTTTGGAAGACCCTCGGCCGCCTTGCCTTCCGCTGCACCATCCAGAACCAGTACGCGCTCCGACGGCGCATCCTCCGCGCCTTCGGCGCGAAGATCGGCGCGACCACGCGCTTCCGGCCTTCCGTCGTCATCGAGCGACCGTGGATGATCGAACTCGGCGAACTCACCATCTGCGGCGACCACGCCCAGCTCATCGGCCCCGAACGCATCACCATCGGCCAGCGCTGCGTCGTCTCCCAGTACGCCATCCTCACCACCACCATCGCCGACCCCGATGCCCCGGATCACCGCGACCGCGCGGCGCCGATCACGATGGAGGACGACACCTGGGTCGCCGCAGACACCCTCGTCCTCCCCGGCGCTCGCATCCGCCGCGGCACGGTCGTCGGCGCGCGCTCGCTCGTGCAGGGCGAACTCCCCGAATGGCGCATCGCCACCGGCGAACCGGCGACGCCGCGACGCGAACGAGAGTTCAAGGCGCAGACGGCGTGAGCGCCACACCTCCCCCGTGCCCGCAACCGCGGCTCTGAGCGGTTGCGGCCTCCTGAGTGCGTCCAGCAGCGACCGCCCAAAGCTGCGGTCGCTGGCACGCCGATGCCTCTTCTCCACTCCTCCTTCGCGTCCTTCGTGTTCTTCGCGTTCACTCTCCTACCATGCCGCCAAGGAGCGCACGACCATGGCCAAAGGCCAGCATCTCTCGAAGTACCAGCAGGGCATCGTCAACCGTTACTACGAGAACAAGGACACCATCGTCCTGACTCGTCTCGCGGAGATCGTCTCCGACCTGGCGCTCTGCGAATCCGAGAAGAAGGCCGCGTCGCTGTGGAAGCGCGCCGAGACCACGCTCGCGTCCGCGAAGATCGAGCCCGCGCGCATCCGCGCGATCGTCGGCGCGAAGGACGTGAAAGCCCTCGCGACGCTCGTCGGCGAGATGTCCTCGAAGCGCTGAGACTGATTGCGCCGCTTACGGGCAGCCGAAGCCGTACGCCGCGAGCAGCAGGTTCAGGTCGAAGAAGTTCACGATCCCGTCGCCATTGACGTCGCCGATGAGCGGGTCGCCCGCCGTGCCGCCGAAGTTGCCGAGCAGCAGGTTGAGGTCGCTGAAGCCGACGGCGCCGTCGCCGTCGATGTCCTCCGGGCAGCTCGCAACGCCGACCGTGCCATTGATCGAACCCGTGAACGTCTCGCCGTAGGACGCGCTCGAGAGCGCCACGCTCACCGGAACCTGCCCGGCCGTGCCTGGCGCCATCACCGTCCACTGCGCCTGCGTCGTCGCGCCGGCGTTCAGGCCGCCGACGTTCTGCGTCGCGCCGCCGGAGACGATCGTCAGCCCGCTGAGCGTCGCCATGACGCCGTGCGCCCGCAGATCGCCCGTGTTCTCGATCTCGACGGTCAGGACGAATTGCGCGTTGGGCTGCACGCCCGCCGGCTGCACGACCATCCCGCCGAACGCCGGCCCGGTCATCGCGGCGAAGCCCTCCTGCGTCGCGATCGCGAACTCCTCGGTGTCGATGTCCGGATCGAACGTCCCGAACGCCTCGACCTTCAGCACGACCAGCGCCTCGTCCGCCGCGACGGAGAGCTGCTCGACGTTGTCGATCGCCGACTGCGAAGAGGTCAGGAGCGTGTTGTTCGAAGCGCGGTACGCGAAGAGGTCGAGGTCGCTCAGCGACTCGATCTGCGTCGGGTTCGCGTTGCCGTTGTACGCGACGTGCCGCTCCCACACGAGCGTGGCGCGCTCGTTGGCGAACATCGGGCCCGCGTACAGGCGGAAGTCCTCCGAGTCCGGCGCGTCGGGCACCGAGTCGATGAAGAAGTCGAGCCCGTGGATGTACGCCTGGCCGAGGTTCAGGTAACCCCAGCCGTAGCGCCGGTTCCAGAACGAGCCCTGCACCGGCACGTCGTCCGCCGTGGACGACGTCTGCCGATCGTCCATCGGGTCCGTCGTGTTCAGCAGGATCGCCTTGCCCGCCTTGGTGTCTGAAGCGCCCATCTCCCACAGCAGCACGAACCCGCCGCCGGTGTGCGGCGAGGCCGAGCTCGTCCCGCCGATGTTCGCGAAGCCGCCGCTCGGATGCGTCGACATCGAGTTGTTGCCCGGCGCGGTGATGTCCGGCTTCTTGCGTCCCGCGGCCGTCGGGCCGCGCGACGACGACGACGTGATCCGATCATCCGTCCGCGCCACCGTGCCGAAGTCGTCCATGTTCGCCGACGCCATCAGGTTGAACGCCGGCGCCGGGTGCGTGATCGTCGGATTGCCCGAACCGAACCCACCGTTGCCGGTGGACTTGCTCACCATGTAGCCGAACGTGCTGATCGCGCCGTCGAAGAACTGATCGATCGACGCGTAGTCGCTCGAGCTCGCCGTGCCGTTGCCGAACGAGTAGTTCACGTTCTCCGGCACGCCCGTGCCCGCGATGTAGTTCATGCCCGCCATCGACGTCGAGGTCCCGCCCGCCTGCGCCATGACGATCTGATCGCAGCCGAACGCCATGCCGGGGAACTGCGTCGAGGTGGACGCCATGATCCCCGCGATGCCCGTGCCGTGCGTGCTCGTGTCGTTCACGCCCATGTTCGACAGGAACGAGTGCGAAGACAGCGCCGGGTGACTCTGCTGCACGCCGGTGTCGAGCACGCCGACGTCGTGCACGCCGCCGGTGATCCCGTTCGCCCAGAAACCGTTCACCAGGCCCAGCGAGTGCTGATGATTGTCCAGCTCCGGCTCGCCGGGCACGTCGAGATCGATCGCCGACACCAGCTCGCTCTGCGCCAATGCGCCGATCCGCCCCGCCGGGACCTGCGCCGCGACGACGTTCACGACCGACATCCGCGCCGTCACCTGCCCGCCGAGCTGGCCGATCCGCAGCTCGAGCGCGTCCTGCGACGGACGCACCGCGACCTCGAGCCGCTGCGCGATCGCCACGCGGTCCGCCTCGTCCAGCGCATCGAGCTGTGCCGAGAGCGCCTGACGCTGCGCGACCTTCTCCGCCTCGAGGCGCTGCGGCACAAAGGCCCGCTCCTCCGCCGGCGTCAGCGACGCCTGGGGCAGCGCCTCGCGCGAAATCTTCTGAATCTCCGCCGCGATCGCCGCCCGCTGTGCCGCGTTCTGCGCCCGCACGTCGCGCTTCGTCGGCGCGCCGGGCTGCTCGCGGAGCGTGATGATCACGCTCACCATCTCCTCCGCCGCCGCGTCAACGAGCCGCGCCTCGAGCGCCGGCGTCACGATCCGCGCCGGCGCGCTGGCCACGACCGCCCGCCACTCGTCCACCGTGATCCACGCGCCCCCGACGAGCACGCGCGTCGTCTCGACGCCGCCCTCGATCGATTTCTGCACCGGGAAGAGCTCGCCGCGATGCTCCAGCGACGCCGCGGGGCCCGACGCGACCGCCAGCGACGAAAGGGCGAGTCCTGCGCACGCGATCATGGCGGCGCGGACGGGGATCGAACGTCCGAGAAGACGGTCAGCAGACTGCGGCATGGCGAATCTCTCCGAAGGGCACAGGGACAAGGCGACCTTCGCAGAATAAAGGACGACCCCGGGGGTGTCCACGAAAAACGCCGCAGGTCGCCGCGATCTCCGCGCCGCGCCCCGTTTCGTGCCGCTCTAGGCCGCTCCGCAGTGCCGCTCGACCAGGTGCGTCACCAGCCCGCGCGCCACGTCCGCCGTCCCCGAATCCCCCGTCACCTGGCGCGTCACGTACGCCCCCTCCAGCACCAGCGACAGCTCCTTGGCCATCGCCCTCGGATCCTCCGCGTTCGCGTACGCCGCGATCGCGCGGATCACCTCCTCCATCGCCCGCTTGTGCTCCGCCGCCGCGATGTGCGCCGGATCATGCGGCGAGCGCCGCTCCACCGCGACATTGATGAAGATGCACCCGTTGAATCCATCCCAGTCGAAGAGCTCCTTGAGCGCATCCGGCAGCGCCATCAATTGCCCGCGCGCCGTGTCTCCGCCGTGGCGGCGCAGCATCGAGAGGAACTCCTCGCGCCACCAGCGATCGTGCTGACGGAGCGCCTGGAGCATCAGGTCGTCCTTGCTCTCGAAGTGGTTGTAGAACGTCGTCTTGGTGACGCCGACCTCGCCCAGGATGCGGTCCAGCCCCACCGAGTGGAAACCCTCCCGGTAGAACAGATCGTTCGCCGTGCGGATCAGGCGGTCCTTGGTCGTCTCGGCAACGCTCATGCTGGCCTCCTTCGGGCCGCGGCCCCCACCGCCAACTTGACTCTAAGTCAATACCGAGCGGACCGGGAGTCAATACCAACCCGCCACTTCCGACCGTACGTTTCGTCAATCGATCCGCGCCCCGCTCGTGACGGGCCGGATCGCACGCGAAACGAAAGGAAGACCCCATGACCGCCACCGCCACGTCCCATCTCAACGGCGTCGATCTCGGCGTCCTCGGCGCCCTCGTCGAGACCGTCAAGGCCCGGCCGCAGGACGGCGTCGCCGGCTTCCACGTCCGCACCCGCTGGACCGGAGGCACGAGGGCCGAGACCTCCGTCTCCAAGTGGTCCCTGGGCGGGAAGACCATGCCCCGCAACTTCACCATCCACACCGACGAGCCGCCGGAGCTCTGCGGCGAATCCACCGCGCCCAACCCGCAGGAAGTCCTCATGGCCGCGATGAACGCCTGCATCCTCGTCGGCTTCGTCGCCAACTGCGCCGTCGAAGGCGTCGAGCTCGAATCGTTCGAGATCGAGACCGAGGGCGAGCTCGACCTGCGCGGCTTCTTCGCGCTCGATCCCGCGATCAAGCCCGGCTACGACGAGGTCCGCTACACGATCCGCGTGAAGGCCGACGCGCGCCCCGAGACGCTCCACGCCATCCACGAGCGCGTCATGCAGACCTCGCCCAACTTCTTCAACGTGTCGAATCCCGTGCGCATCGTCCCGACCCTGGTCGTCGGTTAACCACGCACGCCGCGGCCCGCCGCGCTTCGTGAACGACGGACCACGAGGCGCGGCGGCGCTGCACCTCTCGCAAAAGTAAGGTCGGGGCGATCGAGCCCGGGCCCCCGGGTGGTCAAGGGGGACCGCAAGGCCCGACCGCCCCGTGGAATCAGGGGCTTACCGACGAGGCTCTCCTCCTCACCTCGCGTCAGGCGCCCTGCATCGCAAACGCGTTCACCCACTGCTCGGCCAGCTCCGAAAGCCGGCCGTCAGCGTTCTTCTCCTCCTGGAGCGTCTCTTCGATCAGCTCCGCGGCTTCGTCCTGCTTCATCAGCTTCGCGTACGCACGCAGGCAGCCGTACGTCGCGATCTCGTAGTGCTCGACCTTCTGGGCCGCGCAGATCATCGCCGCGTCGCGCACGCGCGGATCGTCGCTCTCCTCGAGAATCTCCTTCGCCTCCTTGATGAGGCCCTCCATCGCCTTGCAGCGATGGCCGCCCGGCGCGTAGTCGAGACCCTTGAAGATCTTCTCCAGCCGCTTCACGTGGTCCTTCGTCTCCTGCAGATGCTCGGAGAAGGCCTCGGAAAGCTTCGTCGCGCTCGCCGCCTCGATCATCTTCGGCAGGGCCTCGACCAACTGCTGCTCGGCGCTGTAGGCGTCCTTGAGCTGGGAGACGTAGAGCTTCTCGAGATGGTCAATCTTGATGGACATGTCCGTTGGTCTCCTATGGAGGCCCCACGAGGATCCTGATTCGTCCGCCGACGCCCGCGCGTCGAACGCGAGTCGGCCGGCGCCGTCCTGTGCTCCGGCGCCTGGCCGACTCGTGCGGAATGATGCGACCCCCGTATGCACTCTCGATGAATCGCGCGTGAATACCGGCTCACGCCGAACAATTCCGCGGCGGGAGCGCAACTCCTCAGCATGTCCGGACTTGCTCAACCCCGTCGGCTGAAGATCGGCCAATACAGCGTGTAGATGCTCAGCAGGAGCTGCATCCCCGCCAGCATCGCCGGGCCCGCGCGCTCCACGCGCGGCCAGAACCGGTCCCGATGCTCCCACGTCGGCGCCGGCTCGCCCGCGCCGATCAGCGTCGGATCATCCATCACGTCCGTCGCGCGCCGCCGCCATGGCGGCGACGCCAGGCACGCCATCCACGCCAGGAAGATCAGGATGAGCGGCTCGCAGTACCGCTGCCACGCCTGCGCGTTCGCGGTCTGCGCGGCCATCCAGCACGCCAGACAAAACACCAGGATGCTCGCCTGCCGCGCGCGCCCCGCCGCCTTCGCCTTCCGCCACAGCAGCAGCACCACCAGCGCGCCCAGCGGCGCCAACACAACGGGAACCACGCTCCGCTCCATCGGCGCCGGCGCCCGCTTGATGATCTCCCACATCCAACCGAACCGGCGCCCACTCTCCGGATCGAACGAAGTCTGCGGCAGGAGCGCCGTCATCAGCCCCACCACCACGCAGCAGAACACCCACGGGTCCGTCACGCGCAGCGAACGAATCTGCTGACGCGCCACCGGCAGGTAGAACACGCCCAGCGCGCCGAGCAACGACAGCGCCAACGCCGGCAGCGCGAAGTTCGCCGACCCCGCGATCGACTCCACATCGCCGCCGTGCATCCCGCGGTACGTCGGCGGGATCAACCCGCCCCAGATCCACACGAAGTAGCCGAGGAGCGCGAACGGCATCGCCGCGCCGATCGCGCCCGCGATGAGCGCCGGCCACCCGCCGGCCCGCGGCGGATGCTCCGCCACCGGCACCTTCGGCACCCACTTCTCGAAGAACCCGCTCCGATGCGCCGCCGCGATGAAGATCGGCGCCGCCAGCCACACGTGCAGTTGGCGCGTCGCCACCGCCATCGCCGCGAACACGCCCTGCCGGAGCGAGCGCACCGGGTTCGCCGGCGCGAGCGCCGCGGAGCTCAGCACCAGCGACACGAAGAGCAGCGCCGCGTTGTCCGTCGTCAGCCAGATCGAGCTGCCGAGGAAGTACGACGAGCACAACAGCGGCGCCGCCGCGAACGCCGCGAACGTCGGCGAGATCAAGCGCGCCGCCCCCCGCGCCACATTCAAGAGCAGCAGCAGCGACAGCCCCGCGTTCACCAGTTGCAACAGCGTGACGTTCTCCCCGAACGTCTTGACGATCGCCGCCATGAAGAGGTGATACCCCGGCGCCGTCGCCGACTTGTAGTTGACCAGGTCGATCTCCGCCCACGGCTGCGCCGCGAACTCCCGGATCACCGGCAGATGGAACTTCTCCTGGTCCCCCGCCTCGTTCACCAGGTACTTCGGGCCTGACTCCGCCTCGCGCTTGAGGTTCCCCGTCAGGAGGATCCCCGGCAGCACCAGCGCGGCGAACGCCACCACTAGCACGATCGTCGTGCGAATCCGGTCCCGTCGTCGTGGCGCCGTCGTCATGTCCTGCCCGTCTCTTCGCCGATCCTTCTCTGCGGCTGCGCCGTTAGGATACTGACCGCCCCGTCACAGGCGCCGGAGACCCCCACGCACGATGGCGACCACCGCCGGCACAAGGCCATCCCTGATCGGCGCCCTCATGGCGCGCCTCCACGCGCCCGTCTACGAATCGCGCCTCCGAGCCCTCGTGGAGGCCATCGCGCCCGCTTTGCCCGAGAACGCGCGCGTCCTCGACGTCGGCTGCGGCAACGGGCGCCTCGGCCGCGCCCTCATGGACGCCCGCCCCGACATCAAGGTCGAAGGCCTCGAGCGCTACCCCCGCGACGGCGCCGCGATCCCCGTCAAGGGCTACGACGGACGCTCCATGCCGTTCTCGGACGACGAGTTCGACGCCGTCATCGCCGCCGACGTCCTCCATCACGAGGAAGACCCGCACCGACTCTTGGGCGAGTGCGTACGAGTGTCGCGCAACCTCGTCATCCTCAAAGACCACTGCGTCCGCGGCCCGCTCGCTCAGCAGCGCATCGCCTTCATCGACTGGGCCGCCAACGCGCCCTACGGCGTCAAGTGCCTCTACCGCTATAACACCCTCGATCAATGGCGCGCCTGGCTCCGGCAGCACCGCCTGGCGCCGCAGACCGAACTGACCGCGATGCACCTCTACCCGCCCGGCCTCAACCTGCTCTTCGGCCGCAAACTTCAGTACATGGTCATCGCGCGCCGGGAGAGCGCCACGTGACCCGCGCCGCCGCCAGCGCCGCCGACCGCACGCCACTTCTCTGGTCCCTCGTGCGCCTCGCGCGCCCGCACCAGTGGAGCAAGAGCGTCTTCGTGCTCATCGGCCCCTTCTACGGCCTGCGCGACATGGCCACCGCCGGGCGCTCCATCTGGGACGCCGTGTGGCCCGCGCTCATCGCCGCCGGCGCCTTCGCGCTCGCCTCCTCCGCCTGCTACGTCGTCAACGACATCGCCGACCGCGAGGCCGACCGCCTCCACCCGCGCAAGAAGAACCGCCCCATCGCCTCCGGCGCCGTCAGCATCCCCGTCGCCTGGGCCTGGAGCGCCGCGCTCCTCGTCGGCGCCGCGCTCCTCGTCCTCCTGCTGCCCTCGAGCGCCCGCATCATCACCGCGAGCGAGGGCGTGCAGCCCTTCACCATCTCGCCGCGCGTGCTCGTCGCCGCGACCATCGCCGTCTACGCGCTCAACGTCTTCGCCTACTCCGCGTTCATCAAGCACCTGGTCATCGCGGATGTCATGTCCCTCTCGATGGGCTTCGTCCTGCGCGTCATGGGCGGCTGCGCCGCCGTCGGCGTCACGCCCACCGTGTGGCTCCTCAACGTCACGCTCTTCCTCGCCATGTTCCTCGCCTTCGGCAAGCGCCTCGGCGAACGGCGCACCCTCTCCGGCGCCGACGACGCCCTCTTCACTTCGGGCGGCGCGGCCGATCACCGCCCCGTCCAGGCGCAGTACACCGACGCCCTCCTGCGCATGATGGTCGTCGTCACCGGCGTCGCCACCCTCATGGGCTACGCCGGCTACCTCCAGGCCCACGACGCCGACTACGTCCTGGGCTTCAACCTCCTCTGGCTCTCCATCCTCCCCGCCACCTACTGCCTCCTCCGCGCCATCGTCCTCCTCGAACGCGGCGCCTACGACGACCCCACCGAACTCGCCACCCGCGACCGCGCCTTCCAGGCCGGCGCCGCCGTCTTCATCATCATCTCAACCGGCGTCCTCTGGGGCTTCTGGAACGCGCAGTAGCATGGCCGGCCTCGCATGACGACCCCCATCTCCATCCGCAACGTCACCAAACGCTTCGGCGCCACCATCGCCGTCAACGATGTCTCCCTCGAGATCGGCAAGGGACAGCTCTTCTTCCTCCTCGGCCCCTCGGGCT
>JBGTSD010000058.1:0-19510 GCA_041940385.1 Phycisphaerales bacterium
CTCGTCGGCGTGGGTGTCGGTGAGCTCCGCGCTGGAGAAGGTGGCGCCGTGGATGCCGTCGCGTCCGGTGCGGCCGCCGAGGGCGACGATGAGGTCGCCGGGCTGCGCACTGCCCTTGATGCGGTCGATGGGCATGACGCCGACGCAGCCGCAGTAGACGAGCGGGTTGCCGACGTATCGCTCATCGAAGTAGACGGCGCCGTTGATGGTGGGGATGCCCATGCGGTTGCCGTAGTCGCGGACGCCGGCGACGACCTGGGTGAGGATGCGCTTGGGGTTCAGGCAGCCGGCCGGAACGTTCTCCATTTCCGGTGGCGCGACGCAGAAGACGTCGGTATTGGCGATGGGTTTGGCGCCGAGGCCGGTGCCGATGACGTCGCGGATGCAGCCGCCGACGCCAGTCGCGGCGCCGCCGTAGGGCTCGAGGGCGCTGGGGTGATTGTGCGTCTCGACCTTGATGCAGACGGCGTGGTCTTCGTCGAAGGCGACGACGCCGGCGTTGTCCTTGAAGACGCTGAGGGTCCAGTCGATGCCTTCGTCGATGAGTTCGAACGTGGCCGCGGCGACGGTGGACTTCAGGAGGTTGTTGATCGTGATGGAGCCGTCGGCGTTGATGGTGTGGCCGGGACGATTGCGCCAGTTGATGACGTCGTCACTCACATCGCCGGTGAGGCGGATGGTGGACTTGAGCGTCTTATGGACGCAGTGCTCGGACCAGGTCTGGGCGAGGGTTTCGAGTTCGATGTCGGTCGGATCACGGCCGCGGCGTTCGTACTCGGCCTGGATGGCGCGCATCTCTTCGAGGGAGAGGAAGAGGTGTGCTTCGCGGCTGAGTTTGGTGAGGGCGGGGTCGCCGAGGCCGCGGATGGGGACGTGGCGGAGGTTGAGGGTGTAGGTGTGGCCGTGGAGGAAGTCGCGCGGGTGGTGGGGCTCGGTGTGGACGGCCTGGACGACGGGGTTGGCGAGGAGTCGGTCGGCGATGGTGCGCGCCTGCTGGGCGGTGAGGCCGGTGAAGTCGAAGCGCACGCCGGTGGAGACCTCGACGTCGGTCAGTCCGGTGAGCTCGCGCACGGCGTCGCGGACGGTCTGCGCGGCGGGGTCCATGACGCCCGGAAGGGGATGCACCTCGATGAGCGACGCGTTGGCTTCGATGGGAGAGGCGCCGACGTGGGCGTGCTCGATGACGGGGTTGATGAGGAGGGCGTCGGTGACGCGCGCGAGGGTTTCTTCGTCGAGGGCGGCGCGGATGAGGTAGAGGCGCGCGGAGCGGACGTGGGTGGGGCGGAGGGAGATGGAGGCGGCGGCGCGAGAGATAGCTTCGGCGCGGGGATCGGGCGCGCCCGGGAGGGGGAGCACTTCGATCCGGTGCACGGAGATGGCGGGGGCGCTCGGCATGGCGGTGGGCATGGACGGATCATATGAAGCCGATGCGCTCGTGCAGAGCAGAGCCGAGAGGAGGGGATGTAGGAGGGAGTAGCGAAGCCCGTAGCCCTCACCTCGCCTCTCCCATCCCGGCGCGCCGGGACGGGAGAGGGAGGGCGTGTGTGCAATCTCGTCCGTCACGTAGACTGCGCGGCATGAGTGAGAAGGCACGAGTCGAGCTGTACACGGACGGCGCGTGCTCCGGGAATCCGGGGCCGGGGGGCTGGGCGTACATCCTGAAGCACCCGGCGACGGGCAAGGAGCGCGAGGCGAGCGGGGGCGAAGCGCAGACGACGAACAACCGGATGGAGCTGCAGGCGGTGATCGAGGGCCTGCGGGCGCTGACGCGGGCGAGCGCGGTGAGCATTTACTCGGACAGCCAGTACGTCCTCAATGGATTGAAGGAGTGGCTGGACCAGTGGAAGGCGCGGGGGTGGAGGACGGCGGCGAAGAAGCCGGTGAAGAACGAGGACCTGTGGCGGATTCTCGATGAGATGCGCACGGTGCACGAGCTGGATTTTCACTGGATCCGGGGCCACAACGAGCACCCGGAGAACGAGCGGTGTGACCAGATGGCGGTGGAGGCGCGGGATCGGGCGGCGGGGAAGTGAACGCGAAGTCGAAGATCCGCCGTGACGGAAACGCGAAGGGACGCGAAGAGGGGGAGTGAACGCAGAGGTCGCAGAGGGCGCAGAGAACGCGGAGGGGGATTGGGTGGCACACTGCGGAGGCTTTGCGACGCGGTGTGGGGTGGGTGGCGTGAGCTTGTTGCTTTGGGCGAGGCCGCGGTGGTCAGCAATCAAGGCCAGTTTGCGCGGACTGCTGGAAGAGCATCTGAGGCAGCTTTGAACACGGCGTCGCGGTCAATCGCCCCGAACGCCAACACATTCAGCTTGGCCGCTTCGACCCAGGCGGACAGGCACGTCTCGAGGTCGCTCATCTCGCTGTGTTTCTCGTTGCGCACCGCGATCTCGCGAAGCTCGCTGTTGAATCGCGCGGTGATGAACCAGTTACTGCCATCGGCGATGTCGTTCTCGGAAGAACTCCAGCGCCAGACCCCAGCATTCGCCACGCAGTCTGCCAGCGATTGGCGCTGGTCCGCGTGAATCGTCCAGCTCGCGCGAATCCAACGCGATTGTTTGTCGCCGGAGTTCGGTGCGAGGTCTGCAAAGCGGGAGTGAGGGTGTTGGAAGATGAGCACGGCCTCGCGATCTTGCACCGTGAGGACATACAGCACGAGCGATTCACCCATGCTGACGATGCGGACCGCCGATGGAACTGAGACCGAGGAATCGGGCACGATCGACGGCCCTGGGGTCATGAATTGTCCGAGTCCACGTCGGACATCCTCGGGAGCATTCGCGATCAGCGCACGGGCAGTGACGCCCCTTCCATCGGGGATGTCGGCGGATGCGCCGGACTCCAGTAGCAATCGCGCCGATGACCAGGATGACTGGCGAAGCGCTATGTGCAGCGCGGTTTCCGGAGTAGCGTTCTGTTTCTCGCTGTAGGGCCCGGTCCGCACATTCAGGTCTGATCCATGTCGAATCAATACTCGAATACAGTCATCGCACGGATTTTCCGCCGCCCAGTGAATGAGGGCGCGCCCGATGGCGTCCTTCGAATCGACGAATTCGGGGTGATCGACCAGGATTGCGTCCAGTCGTCCAGCATCGCCGACGTGTGCAATTAGCCAGAGTTCGTCCTGTGGAGTGAGCACTCGCAGAGCGAGTCCGCTTCTATACGAGATGCTGAATCGTGACGCACACCACGCCAGCCCGGCGCAAACGAGGACGAGACTGGCTAGCCCGATCGTGATGGCGAAGGGACGAGGAAGCGCCATGGCAAGTTCCGATTTGGAATAGTACAGACAAGTCCGAGACCAGCGACGGGGCAACTGGCGGAGTATTCATCCTGCGCCGCTGCGCGGCGCCTTTCGATTGGCGTGCATTCCGTGGGCTGGCGCCCACGGCTACGTGCCGTCACCACGTTGCGGTGGGGAGGGGAGAGCGCTGGTTCGCCACGGCGAGCCGGCGGCGCCCGGCCGTGTGGGGGTGGGGTGGCGTGGTCTCGCGGCTTTGGGCGAGGCCACGGTGTGGGCGCGTTCGGCGTGGCATCCCGGCGCGCCGGGATACCACGGCGCCCGGTCGGAAATCGATCAGCTCAGGATCCCATGCAGAAGCCCGCTCAGGATGAGCGAGATCGGTATCAGCGCGATCCACGTGACGAACAGCGCGGCGGGCGCGACAAACGCCCAGCGTAACTTTCGAGGCTGGTAGACGAGGAAGAGCGCCAAGGCGGTCAAGTCCATGGCGACGCAGAGCACGCTGCGGACGATCGTGTTGCTGGACTTTCCCGACCTAAATCCATGAGAGGCGCCGTTCTCGATCGCCCACCAGATGTCTGGAATCTGGGGCGTCATCGCCAGTAAGAGCAGGATGACGCCAAGCGTCGTGGTGATCGTGCGTTGGCGCGAATGCTCGGACATTCTGTCGGATGATTGTAATGTCGCG
The DNA here is from genome assembly GCA_041940385.1 of Phycisphaerales bacterium. Lineage (GTDB taxonomy): Bacteria > Planctomycetota > Phycisphaerae > Phycisphaerales > UBA1924 > JACVCK01. The sequence continues at coordinate 3,936 of JBGTSD010000058.1, forward strand.
AGGGGATCCGCCAGACACGCTCTGGGCGCCCCGCTTCCTGACGGGCGCAGTTCACAGTCACGGAGCGTAGAGCACGCTTCCTTACGGGCGCGTCTCGCCGTGGAGTGGGAGTCGCGCTAGCCGTGCGTCTTGAGGCAGCGGTCGATGCGCGTTAGCACGGTCTGCTGGCCGAGGATGGCGAGGGTTGCGTCGATGGGGGGGCTGACGGTTGAGCCTGTCAGCGCGACGCGGAGGGGTTGGGCGACTTTGCCCATGTTGAGGGAATTGGCCGCGGCGTATTGCTCGACAAGGGCGTGGAGGTTCGCGGTGGTGTAGTCGGCGTCGCTTGTCGCGGCGATTTTCGCGCGCAGGTCGCGCAGGACGTTCAGGCCGGCGCTGTTGTCGTTCTTGAGGTTCTTGGCGACGGCCTTGTCGTCGTAGGCGATGGCGTCGTCCTTGATGAGCGCGAACTGGGCCTGGTCGGCGGCGTCGAGGAAGGTCTTGCTGCGCGGGCGGACGGCCGCGGCGAGCATGGTGAATCGCTGATCGCCGAGCTTGAGGATCTCGGGGGCGTGGTCTTCGCACCAGGCCCACCAGCGGCAGGCGAACTTGCCGTCGTCGAGGGCGGAGATGGCGTCGGTGTTGAACGCGAGGAGCTTCTTGCGGTCGAAGCGGGCGTTGGACTTGCCGATGCGCGCGAGGTCGAACCACTTGGCCAGGAAGGCGGTGTCGAACTTCTCGATGTTCTCGCCGGCTTCGGGTGGAGGGCTCCAGCCGAGGAGGGCGATGAAGTTGGTGATGACCTCGGGGAGGAAGCCGGCGCGGCGGAAGTCGTCGACGGAGACCTCGGGCAGCGCGAGCTTCAAGTGCGCGGCGAGTGATTCGAGCGCGTTGGTCTCGAGCTGCTTCGCGGTGTCCTTGAGCCACCCCCGGAATGTGTCGGGATCCAGGCCGGGCACGGCGGGGAGCGGTGATTCCGCGATGTTCTGCTGCTTGACGGTCGTGCGGGCGAGCTTGTCGCGCTCGCGCTTGCTCATCTTGGCGCCCTGCTCGTTGAAGATCAGGGGCATGTGCGCGTAGGCGGGGGTGAAGTAGCCGAGGGCCTTCTGGAGCGCGACGTGCTTGGGGGTGTTGTAGAGGTGCTCCTGGCCTCGGAGGACGTGGGTGACGCCCATGAGTTCGTCGTCGACGACGACGCCGAAGTGGTAGGTGGGGAAGCCGTCGGCCTTGCGGATGACGAAGTCGTCGAGCTCGTCGGGGCCGACCTTGACCTCGCCGAGGACGTCGTCGACGACGGTGACGGGCTCGTCGGGCGTGCGGAAGCGCACGACGCAGGGCTCGCCGGCCTTGGCGCGCGCGGCGCGCTCGGCGACGGGGATGTCGAGCGAGGCGCGGTCGTAGCGGTACTGCTTGCCCGCGGCGGTGGCGGCCTTGCGCTTGGCGTCGAGCTCGGCGGGGGTTTCGAAGGCGTAATAGGCCGCGCCGGAAGTAATCAATCGGTCCAATGCTTCGGTGTAGAGCGGCATGCGCTCGGACTGGAAGAACGGTCCGACGCGGCGCGGGTCGGCGCCGATCGCGCGCTGCTTGCCGGGCGCGTCGCCGCTCACGGGGGCGCCGCCCTTGATGCGGTGTTCGGGGGTGAGTGTTGGTCCTTCGTCCCAGTCGATGCCGAGCCAGGCGAGGTCGGCGAGGATGCCGCGGGCGGAGGCTTCGGAGGAGCGTGCCTGGTCGGTGTCTTCGATGCGGAGGAGGAAAACGCCGGAGTGCTTGCGCGCGAAGGCCCAGCAGAAGAGTGCGGAACGGGCGCCGCCGATGTGGAGGTGGCCGGTGGGGCTGGGGGCGAAGCGGGTGACGATGAGGTCTTTGGACGGAGGCATGGGGGAGGAAGGGTAGCAGGGTGCGAGGAGAGGGAGAGTGAACACGAAGGACGCGAAGAAGGGACGGAGAAGGGAGAACGCAGAGGGCGCAGAGATCGCGGAGATCGCGGAGAGAATGGCCAGTGATCGGATTTGAACGATGCCCCGGAGGGGCTTGCGAATGTAGCCGGGGGTGACGCGAGCGGGAGCGAGCAGAACCCCCGGTCTCCGCGCATTCGTTCATGGAACCCCGGAGGGGTGGGACGAGATTCGGCGCGTGCCGGTCAAAGCCCAAGACGGCGCACGATTCCAGCAGCGATGATCAGCACCATACCGGCGGTGAACAGGATGCTGATCGCAGTCATGTCCGATCTCGCCGATCGCATCCATCGCTTCCCCATTCGGACTTGCCGCCAGAGCACCACGATGCACCAGCAGCCCGCGCCGATGAAGCACAGCATCGCGAGAAGGGCAGCAGCTGTTGATAGCACGATCTGCCTTTCAGGGTCGCTTCTCCGAACACGGAGACCTGTAGGAGAGAGTAGCGAAGCCAGTAGCCCTCACCCGGCCTCTCCCATTCGCAGAGCCGAACGGGAGAGGGGGGCGGCGATCCAACTCTTCGTCGAGGACTGTCTCCACGGGCTACCGGCTGCGCCGCCTCAGAGTCGGCGCTCGACGAATCAATCCATCCCAAGCTGCTTGCGCTTCTCCTGCCACTCCGCCTGTTCGCGCTTGTTGTCGGTGGCGAGGTCTTTCTCGCCGGCGCGGATGGCTTCGATCTCGAGGCGGGTGAGGCGCAGGGAGTCCATCTCGTAGTCGCGGAATGCTTCGCACGTCACGGGGACGATCGGCTGGATGAGGTCGAACATCGCCTCGGCGTAGTCGCGGATCTCGCGCTGGGCGTGGGCGTCCATGCGCAGGGAAAGGAAGCGTAGAAGATTGTGCAGGTCGATCTTCCAGTACCACTCGGTGTAGAGGGACTGGGGCAGGCCGATGCGCGCGAGTTCGCGGCTGAGGCCCTTGTCGATGAGCTTCGAGTAGTCGCCGTAGAGCGCCTCGGCGCGGTCGAGGTAGTCGAGGAACTCCTGCGCGGTCGTGGGGTCGATGGGTTCTTCGCCGCCCTGCTTGTTGGTCTTGCTCTGCTTGCGGACGGCGTCGAGGGTGGGCTTGTAGAAGCGGTCGGGCATGACCGAGTAGCGGCCGGAGTACTCGTTGACGTTGGCGGTGCGGTGCCGGATCCACTGGCGGGCCACGAAGATGGGCATGGCGCAGTGGAACTTGAACTCGACCATCTCGAACGGGGTCGTGTGGCGGTGGCGGAGGAGGTAGCGGATGAGGCCGCGGTCCTCGGAGACTTGTTTGGTGCCGGCGCCGTAGGAGACGCGTGCGGCCTGGACGATGGCTTGATCGGCGGTCTGGCCCTCGGGGACCAGGCGGGGCATGACGTCGAGGAGGGAGACGAGGCCGCGCTCGTGGATGGGGCGGTCGATGCGGGTCTGGCCCTGCATGAGGTCGACGAGTTTGAGCTCTGTGGAGGGCATTTCGACGCGGATGGGCTTCGAGGGGGCGAGGGAGACGGAGTCTGGGGTCATGAGGGCAAGTGTAGAAAGCTGCGCAAGGTCGTATGTCTTCATGCGACAGCTCTCGACAGAAAGCGCCAACGGACTTGCTCGTGGCATGGCCGAAGCGGCCATACCACGGCACCCACCTGCTTTGACGACAGGTTGTGCACAATGTGCGACAGGTGTCGCATGCAACGCCGTGCACACCGCGGCTCAGAGCCGCCGCAGTGTGCCACCCGGAATGTGGCTATCCCACTCGGACGATGCGGGCGAATTCGCGGAGGCGGCCGTCGACTTCGTCTTTGCTGAGGGTCGCGAGGCGGTTGAGGGAGAAGTCTTCGATGGTGTAGGAGGCGATGACGGTGCCGTAGGCGAGGGATTCCTGGATGGCGCCGATGTGGCTGACGTCGGCGAGTTTGGAGCCGGGGGGATGGGCCGCGGCGATGTGGCCCATCATGCCGCCGGCGAAGGAGTCGCCGGCGCCGGTGGGGTCGACGACTTTTTCGGTGGGGTAGGCGGGGAGGGCGGCGACGCCTTCCTTGTGGACGAGGACGCAGCCGTGCTCGCCCTTCTTGATGATGGCGAACGTCGGGCCGTGATCGAGGATGCGCTTGCCGGCGGTGATCGGGTTGCGCTTGCCGGTGAGCTGCATCGCTTCCTGATCGTTGAGGACGAGGCCGTCGATCTCGCGCAGGAGTTCAAAGAGTTCGGATTTCGCGGTGTCGATCCAGAGGTCCATCGTGTCGGCGACGGCGAGCTTGTGCTCGGGGAAGTGGGAGAGCAGGTCGCGCTGCACGGCGGGGTGGGTGTTGGCGAGGAAGACGAAGCGGGAGTCGCGGTAGGTCTCGGGCGGGACGGGTGGTTTCTCGCCGACGACGCCGAGGTGGGTGTAGAGGGTCTCGCGGAAGTTCATGTCCTGCGAGTAGCGGCCGCCCCAGGCGAAGGTCTTGGATTCCTTGCGGAGTTCGATGCCCTCGACGCTGACGTTGGGGAATCGGGTGAGCGTGGCGCGGTGGGAGTCGTCGAAGTCACCGCCGACGGCGGCGACGAGTCGCACGGGGGTGAAGAACGAGGCCGCGGCGGCGAAGTAGGTGCAGGACCCGCCGAGCACGGCCTCGGCCTTGCCGTGGGGTGTTTCGACGGTGTCGATGCCGATGGTTCCGGTGACGATGAGGGGCATGGGTGGAGTGTACGGGGAAGGCATCGAGGCATCGAGGCAGGTCGCGAAACCGGGGTGGGGTGGAATCCGGATAATGCGCTGTTGTGGCGCGATCGCATGTGTGTCCGAGTTGCGGGTCGGAGACGGCGGGAGTGCGCGCGTCGATGGATGGCGGGCTCGGGCTGATGCTGGTGGCGTGCCCGGGGTGCGCGGCGCGGCTGGTGCGGACGCGCGATCCGCTGCGCGCGGCGGTGCGCGGGTGGGTGGGCGTGGTGCGGTCGCTGCTGCTGCTCGCGGTGCGCTCGGCGGCGCTGCTGGGGGCGATTGCGTGGGTGACGATAGCGGGGGTGTTCTTCGCCGAGACGTTCTTTCTCAATCGGTTTGGTGAGTGGCGCACGGATGCGGGCGTGGGGAGCGTGATCGAGGCGCTGGACGGCGTGGGACGCGCGACGCTGGTGACGGTGCTCGCGGCGGGGTTCGGCGCGGGATTGGTGGTGCGCGTGGTGTGGGGACATCGGCCGGTGTGGGTGGCGGCTCCGCTGTTCGCGGCGGTGGTGGTGATGGCGTCGGGGCTCGATGCGCTGCCGCCGTTCTTCGAGTCGGTGTGGAACTGGGCGCAGGGTGGCGAGTGGCGGTTCTGGGGAATTCCCTGGACGGAGTGGATGGGGCGGGTCGCGACGGCGGCGCTGTGCGCGCCGGGGTTTGTGGCGGGATGGATGGTGGGCGGGGCGCTGCGCACGTCGATTGGCTGGGATGTGCGGCGACGATGGCGCCGCGGGTTGTCGAGGATTCGAACGCGAAGGCGGATGTGATGAGCGCAACGAAGGAACGGAGCGTGGCGCGGACGGCGGACGGTGAGTGGGTGTCCACGGTGAGCGGGGATCGCTCGTGCGTGTCGTGCGGGTTCAACCTGTACGGTCAGCCGGTGGTGAAGGAGCCGACGTACGGGCTCTTCATCGTGCGTTGTCCGGAGTGCGCGACGGCGGCGGCGCTGCAGGAGTATCCGTCGATGGGCCGGTGGGCGCGGCGCGTGGGCGCGCTGCTGGCGGCGCTGTGGCTCTTGATCGTCGTCGGCGGATCGTTCGCGATGGGCGGGGCGCTGACGGGCTTCACGATGCTGACGGTGAGCGCGGCGGCGACACCGCTGGAGCGTGAGATCGACCGGACCTACCGCGCATGGGAGGCCGAGCAGAGGGCGGGCAGCGCCCAGGTCGCCCCGTTCTACTCCAGCGGCGTGGATGACAAGTGGTGGAGTCAGCAGGACCCGGGCGCGCTGCTGGATGCATCGGGGGGCACGGCGCGGGCGTGGCGCGGGGCCGTGGGCGCGGCGCCGGCGCTGCTGATTCCCGGGTTCATCTTCGGCATGCTCATCGCCGTGCTGGCGATGCATCAGCGCGGTTGGCGATTGGCGCTGGCGGCGCTCGTGCCGGTGACGATCGCGGCGGCGTTCACGTCGATCGCGGTGCTCGGCGAGCCCGACGGCTACTGGTCGGGCGAGCTGGCGAGGCACGAACTGGGGCTGCTGGTGGCGCCGGCGGCGCTGCTGGTGGCGTGGCTGGCGATGGTGGCGGGCACGCAGGCGGGGCGGCCGGTGGCGCGGTTCATCGTGCGGCTGATGCTGCCGCCGACGCTCATCGCGCCGCTGGTGGGGCTGTGGCTGTGCGACGGGATGGCGCCGCCGCGGCCGCGACGGCGCGGATGATCAGTCCTCGTCCTTGGCCTGCTTCTCGCGGAGGATTCGGAGGATCTCTTCGACGTCCGGGTTGGGCGCGCCGATCTGGACGTGGTTGGGATCGCTGGGCGCGCTTTGCTCGGCCTTCTTGGCGATCTCTTCGGCGACGGCGTTGATGGGCGCGTTGGCGGCGGCGCGGCGACGGAGTTCTTCGAGCTCCTTGCGCGTCATCGCCTTGCCGTCAGGGGAGTAGACGATGATCTGTCCGGGATCGGCGCGCTCGACGTCGGCGGCGGTGGGCAGTTCGGCGGCGCGGACGGCGGTGGGCAGGCCGACGCCATTGCGGCCGAGGATGCCGTCCATGCGTTCGAGCAGCTGGGGGAGCTGCCAGATGGAGAGGCACACGGAGCCAAAGAACAGTCCGGTTCGGATGACCGTGCGTCTGCGCATGGCGACAGCATCGGATTGGCGCGGGTGCGACGCCGGTTGCGGGGGCCTGATGTGGAGGGATCTGCGCCGGTCTGGTGCAGTTGTGCGGGCCGAGCGAGGGGTTATCAGCCCTCCATCAGCGCGGCGCGATGCTCGGCGACGGTTTGGCGCATGAAGTGCTCGAACGCGCCGATGACGGCGGGCGATTCGGGGTCGGCATTCTCCGCCGGGGCGAGCTGGGTGTAGGAGCCGTCGGCGTTGAGGAGCCAGGCGTCGCGCTGGTCGGCGAGCAGCGTGTCGATGATGGTGCGCAGCTTGCGCCGAGCGTGGCGATCGCGGATGGGCGTGATCGCTTCGACGCGGAAGTCGAGGTTGCGGTGCATCCAGTCGGCGGAGCCGATGAACCAGTCGCCGTCGAGGGGGTCGGGCTGACCGGCGCCGAAGAAGTACACGCGGGAGTGCTCGAGGAACCGCCCAATGGTGGAGCGGACGCGGATGTTTTCGCTCATGCCGGGGACGCCGGGCCGGAGGCAGCAGAAGCCGCGGACCATGAGGTCGATGTCGACGCCGGCGTTCGACGCTTCGTAGAGCTTCTCGACCATGATCTCGTCCTCGAGCGCGTTCATCTTGGCGATGATGCGTCCGGGCTTGCCTTCGCGGGCGAAGGCGGTCTCGCGGTCGATGAGCTCGAGGAACTGCTGGCGCATGGCGACGGGGGCGACGAGGAGCCGCTGGTAGTCGCGCTTGCGGGAGCGCCCGGTGAGATAGTTGAAGAGTTCGACGATGTCGGACGTGATGCGCGGGTCGCAGGTGAGCAGGCCCAGGTCGGTGTAGAGCTGCGCGGTGGCGGAGTTGTAGTTGCCGGTGCCGATGTGCCCGTAGCAGCGCAGGCCGCCGGGCGCGTCGGGCTCGCGCCGAACGACGAGGGCGATCTTGGCGTGGGTCTTGAGGCCGACGACGCCGTAGGCGACGTGGACGCCGGCCTTCTCGAGGGTCTGGGCGCGGGTGACGTTGGCCATCTCCTCGAATCGCGCGCGGAGTTCGACGAGGCAGGCGGTCTGCTTGCCGCCCTCGGCGGCGCGGATGAGCGAGGTGATGAAGGGCGAGTCGGCGGAGGTGCGGTAGATGGTCTGCTTGATGGCGACGACCTTGGGGTCGCGCGACGCGGCCTTGATGAAGCGCTCGACGCTCTCGGCGAAGGAGTCGTAGGGGTGGTGGACGAGGATGTCGCCCTTGCGGATCTCGGTGAAGATGTCGGTGTCTTCGTCGGCCAGCCGGGTGGGCGCGACGGGGTTCCACGGCGTGTGGCGGAGCTTGGGCATCTCAAGGGATGCGATGTCGAAGAGGTCCGCGTACTCGAGCAGGCCGGCGCGCTGGTAGACGTCGTGCTGACCAAGCTCGAGCTCTTCGAGCACGAAGTCGAGCAGGCGGCGCGGCGCCTTGGGGCCGACCTCGAGGCGCACGGTCGCGGCGAAGCGGCGCTGCTTCATCGCGGCCTCGACGGTTTCGAGCAGGTCGTCGGCGTCCTCGTCGGCGGTGACCTCGGCGTTGCGGGTCACGCGGAAGGGCATGACGCTCTGGATGGTCATGCCGGGGAAGAGGTCGTCGAGGTTGTTGCGGATGACGCCCTCGAGATTGACCAGGCGCAGCGTCTGTCCGGCGCGGGGCGCGGTGAGCGGCGCGCCGGGCTCGTCGATGCGGACCCAGCGCGGGCGGATCTCGGGGATCTTCACGCGCGCGAAGAGGCGCTCGTCGCGCTCGGGGTGCGCGAGCATGACGCCGAGGGACTCGGAGAGATTGGAGATGAAGGGGAAGCGGTGGCCGGGGTCCACGGCAAGGGGCGTGAGAATCGGGAAGACGCTCTCGTGGTGCCAGCGGTCCACGCGTTCGCGCTCGGCCTGATTGAGCGCGCTGTAGTCCACGATCTCGATGCCTTCCTGCGCGAGCGCGGGGAGGATCACCTGCTCGTAGCACTGCGCCTGCTCGGTCTGGAGTTCGACGACGGTGCGGCGGACAGCTTCGAGCTGCTCGGGCGCGGTAAGGCCGGCGGAGGCGCGGAGCATGCCGCGGGTCTCGACGAGGCGCTTGAGCAGCCCGACGCGCTTCATGAAGAACTCGTCGAGGTTGGACGAGAAGATGGCGAGGAACTTGAGGCGCACGAGGAGCGGGGTGCGCTCGTCGGTGGCCAGGTGCAGGACGCGCCGGTTGAACTCGAGCCATGAGAGGTCGCGGTTCAGGGCGCGCGGGCCGGTGTCGGTGGAGCCGTCGGCGGCGTGATCGGCGGCGGCGCGCAGGGCGTCCTCGATGGGCGCGTGCGCGTTCGTGGCTCGTGAGGAGTGGGTGGTCATGAGGATGCGGCACGTGTGCGTCGGCGCCCTGGAATGGGCTTATCGGCCGGAAGAGGCCGTCGGGTTATACGCCGCGACACATCCGGGGGCTTCGGAAACGCGGACGGAGGCCACGCGAAGGCCTCCGGCGCCGCCGAGCGAGGGGAGAACGGACACCAGACGTTCGGCGATGTGCCTGGCGACGGCCTCCGCCGTGGGGTTGACGGCGTCGAAGGGCGGCGCGTCGTGAAGGTTCTGGTTGTCGAAGGGCGCAAGGATCTCGCGCAGGGCGCGCTGGAGGGCGTGGAAGTCGCAGACGAGGCCGTCGGCGTCGAGATCGGGCGAGGAAAGCGTGGCCCAGACGCGGAAGTTGTGGCCGTGGATCGGCTCGCGCCGGCCCTGGATGAGAAGGGCGTGAGCGGCGCAGAACTCGGTCTCGACGGTGATCTCGTGCATGGAACGGCATGATAGGAGGGGATTGTGAAGGTTCCGTGCAGGTTGGTTCCGGTGACGGTCCGGAAAGGACTGAACCGGGCGATCCGGAGGGCCGATGACCGGGTATCGGAGGCGACGAGCATGGCTGAATACATCGATGTCCGTGCGCTCCGGGCGGGGCAGCGGCTTTCGCGCGGGCTCTATTCGCGCCACGGCGCCAAGCTGGCGGCGCGCGGGAGCGAGCTGACGGCGCGGCAGATCTCGCGCTTGCGCGAGCACGGATCGAAGCTGTCGCTCGGGTATCCCACGGGCGCGAAGCGCGCCGAGACGACGACCACGACCGAGGAGACGACGACGGAAGCGCCGGTGCTGGCGCGGATCGAGTCGGGCGGCGCGGTGGTGGAGGCGACGACGGCGCGGCGGAAGTCGCTGCGCGAGGCGGAGCGCATCGCGGGCGAACGGGCCGCGCGGTGGGCGTCGCTGCCGATGGAGGTCGCGATCGGCGGCGAGCCGGCGCTGGACCGGACGGCGCGACGGAGCGATGCGGCGTGGCCGGCCGGGGCGCCGCGCATCGAGCGTGTGCGCGCCGGGCTGGTGGATCGCTGCCGCGACATGCTGGATCATCTGGCGGCTGGTCAGGAGATCGACGTCGAGACGCCGTCGAGACTGCTGGACGAGATGCTGGAGCTGCTGCGCGCGGCGCCGCGCCGGTTCGGCGCGCTGGCGGTCGAGCGCGAATCGGACGCGGACTATCTGCCGGCGCACGCGGTGTCGTGCTGCGCGGCGTCGATGGCGACGGCGGCGCGATTGGGTTGGAGCGCGACGGACGTGCGCATCGTGGGGTTTGCCGGTCTCTTCGCCGACTGCGGGATGAGCGTGCTTCCGCCGAGTCTGCGGCTCAACGACGAACCGCTGGACGAGGTGCAGATCAATCGCGTGCGACGGCACCCCGCGCTGAGCGTGGCGATGCTGGATGTCGTGCAGGGAACTCCGGCGGCGGCGCTGCGGGCGATCCTGCAGCATCACGAGCGCGAGGATGGCTCGGGGTATCCGTTCGGGCTGCGGGCGCGGGGGATCTCGGATCACGCGCGCGTCGTGGCGGTGGCGGACGCGTACTGCGCCGCGGCGGGGGGACGGAAGTACCGGTTGGCGCCGAAATCCCCCCACGCGGCGATGACGGAGATCGTGCGCGGCGCCGCGGCGGACGTGTTCGATCGCGAGGCGGCCCGGGCGCTGGTTTCGGCGCTGGGTCTGTTCCCGATCGGGAGCCACGTGCGGCTGACGGACGGTCGGCGCGCGCTGGTGGAGGCGGCGAACTGGGATCGGACGGAGCGTCCCGTGGTGCGAGTCGTGGCGACCGGGCCGCGGCTGGCGCGCGAGGAGGAGACGATCGATCTCGATCTGGCGCCGGACTGGGAGCTGGCGATCGCGGGGCCGACGGAGGCGCCGGTTCGATTCGCGGCGGCGGCGTAGACGCGCCGCTATTCTTCGCGCATGCACCATCGGACGAGGTTTCTGAACGGCGGCGGCGCGGAGCGCGGGGCGTTGATGTTGTCGGTGAGCGGTTGCCGCGGCATCGTGGGGGACACGATGACGCCGGAGGTCGCGGGCCGGTTCGCGCGGGCGTTCGCGTCGTGGCTGCGCGAGCGGGCGGGCGTGGCGAGCCCGGTCGTGGCGTTCGGGCGCGACGGGCGCGCGGGCGGGGAGCCGTTGCGCGACGGCGCGATCGCGGCGCTGCAGGATTGCGGCGTGCGGGTGATCGATCTGGGCGTGGCGATGACGCCGACGATGGGGGTGATGGTCGAGCACCTCGGCGCGCACGGCGGGCTGGTGCTGACGGCGAGTCACAACCCGGCGCAGTGGAACGGGCTGAAGGCGCTGACGCTCTCGGAGGGGAAGAAAGGTCGCTGCCGCGCGCCGGCGGCGGAGGACGCGACGGCGATCATCGAGCGGTTCCGTGCGGATGCGTCGGCGGAGAAGAAGTCGGGTGGATCGATCGAACGGAACGGGGACGGCGCGGGCGTGCACGTCGATCGCGTGCTGCGCGCGGTCGAGCGCGTGGCGCCGGTGGAGACGATCCGGCGACAGAAGTACCGGGTCGTGCTCGATTCGGTGAATGCGTCGGGCGCCGAGGGCGCCGCGCTGCTGCTCGAACGGCTCGGCTGCGAGGTGGAGCAGTTGCACGGGGATGGAACGGGCGTGTTCCCGCACGCGCCGGAGCCGACGCGCGAAAACCTCATGGAGCTGAGCCGCCGGGTCGCGGCGGCGCGGGCGGACGTCGGGTTTGCGCAGGATCCTGATGCGGATCGGCTGGCGATCATCGACGAGCACGGGCGGTACATCGGGGAGGAGTACACGCTGGTGTTCGCGGCGATGGCGCTTCTGCCGAAGACGGACGGCGCGAGCGTCGCGGCGAATCTCTCCACGAGCCGGATGATTGATGATGTGGCGCCGCAGTTCGGCGCGACGGTGGCGCGGACGGCGGTGGGGGAGGCGAACGTGGTGTCGGCGATGCTGCGCGACGGTTGCGTGATCGGGGGCGAGGGCAACGGGGGCGTGATCTGGCCGGAGGTGGCGATGATCCGCGACAGCCTGAGCGCGATGGCGCTGACGTTGGCGCTGATGGCGCGGGACGGGGTGAGCGTGTCGTCGCTCGCGGCGCGGCTGCCGGGGTATGTGATCGAGAAGCGCAAGGCGCCGGTGCGCGAGGGGCTGGCGGCGCGCGCGGCGGAGGCGATCGCGGCGCGGTACTCGACCCACGCGGTGGACCGTCAGGACGGCGTGCGCGTGGACTACAAGCCGGGGACCTCGATCGGCGGCTCGGAGGGCGCGTGGCTGCACGTGCGCGCGAGCAACACGGAGCCGATCATGCGCCTGATCGCGGAGGCGGGCGATGCGGACCGCGCCAAGGCGATTCTCGATGAGGCGCAGGGCGTGATCGCGGGGCTTTGATCGTCAGGGCAGACGCGCGGAGACGACGTCGTCGATCTCGCCGGTGCGCACGGCTTCCTGCAGGGCGCGACGGTCGTCGTCGTTGATGGAGCCGTCGCAGTTCACATCCGCGGGCGCGAGTTCGTACGCGTAGAGATCGTCGGCGTCGATGTCGCCGTCGGCGTCGAGGTCGATCGTGCCGGCGACGACGGTGACGCGCGCGAGCGGGTCGCCGACGGGCGTGGTCTGCCAGGAGAGCGCGGGGATGGCGCTGTACGCGGCCTCGGCGAAGGTCATCTGGTTGACGAGCAGATTGCGCGAGAGGTACTGCGTGTCGGGGATCGCGAAGGTGAAGGGCTCGCGGACGTGGCCGATGGTGAACGTGCCGCCGGCGGCGAGGAAGTCGAGCACCTGCGCCTGGCCCTGGCGGGGCGTGCCGTCGTAGATGCTGTTGCCGTTGAAGGACTCGTAGGAGATGAGCATCGCGCCGGGGGCATAGGGGTAGTCGAAGGGATACGTGCCGGCGCCGGGCGGGTCGTCGCCGCAGCCGCTGATGTCGTGATTCTCGCCGTAGGTGGTGAAGACGACGAGCGGCCGCGCATCGGGGAGTTCGGAGAAGTCGACCCAGTTGGTGGTCTGGTCGTGGGTGACGGCGAAGCCGGCGGACTCGAGCGCCTGGCGGGTCTGGCCGAGGTCGTCGCCGCCGGGGAAGAGCGAGCCGAGACTGTCGTCGTCGAATTGATCGGCGCAGCCGAATTCGTCGAGGAGGACCTGCGTGTCGCAGACGTTGACGATCGGGCTCTGCGAGCGGTCGAGGAGATCGGCGATGTTGTCGAGCGCGGTGGCGCCCTCGGAGGGCGCGGCGTCGATGCGCACGACCATGTAGAAGTCGCCGGGGGTGAGCCCGGAGAGGCGCCAGACGCCGGGGGTGAAGTACTGGAAGGTGCGGGGCGAGGTGATCGCGGCGCGCGAGTAGGTGTCGATGGGATCGTTCAGGCGCGTGTGGTAGGGGTTGTCGATGAGCGAGGAGTAGCGGAACGGCAGGTTGGAGGTGCCCGCGGCTTCGAGGTCCTGATGGATCAGGGTGAGCTCGGACTCGAGCGACGCCCAGGACGAGGAGATTTCGAACTCGGACGAGCCGTTGATGCGCGCCGGCAGGCCTCGGGTGGTCACGATGCAGATGACCTGCTGCGACAGCGGGGCGCCGCCGGTGGTGGTTCCGGCGAGGTAGGTCAGGAGCGGCGCGCGGATCTTGTTGAGGTAGTTGTTGCGGTTGAAGTTCACGCCGGGCTGGATGGTGGCGTCGTTGAGGTCGAGCTCGAGGGTGACGTCGGGGTGCGCGGCGACGTAGAGATTGCGCGTCGCGAGCGAGTCGGCGTTCTGCGAGTTGTAGAGGATCATCACGCGGTCGGGCGTGAGGCCGGTGGGGTCGCCGGCGAGCGCGGGCGACGCGATGCACGCGGGCAGAGCGAGGATCATCCAGGCGCGGCGTCGGTTCATCGCGGTTCCGGCTCCTCCATGTTGGGCCGCGGACGGGCGCGGCCCCGGAGAAGTCTACGGGCGCGCCCCGGCCCGGGTTGAGGATCGGGCGATTCGGGCGTCCTGTGCGTAGTCTGGTCGGGATGTCGTGCTACGAGCGAGGGAGCGATGGGGCAATCGTGATCCGCGTGAAGGCGGTGCCCGGCGCCAAGCGGGACGAGATCGTCGGCCTGCTCGGGGATCGACTGAAAGTGCGGGTGAGCGCGCCGCCGGAGGGCGGGAAGGCGAACGAGGCGATCGTGGCGCTGCTGGCGGACGCTCTGCGGGTGCGGGCGCGGGACATCGAGATCGTCGCGGGGCGATCGAGCGCGGAGAAGTCCGTGCGCGTGACCGGCGTCGATGCGAGCGTCGTGCAAGGGTTGATTTCGGGCGCCTGAAACCCCGATCGGCCGAGTGGGGGCCGATCGGGGCCGGAGGTGAGTTGGAGTCGACTGGCGACGCGACCAGCGCGTCTCGCCGGCTCCATCGGGAAGAGAGAAGAAAGGTTCGTGGGAGGCGCGGATCGAACCGAGATGTGGGCGCATGGCATGGTGCGCCGTGCGTGAGCGCGCGGTTCGATGAGTTGCCCAGATTCATCGGGTGCGACGATGAGCGCCGCGTGACCCCGTTCAGGCGGGGCTGGGGAGCAGGCCTGGCCCGGTGTCCGTTCCTTCATCCGTCGAGCGGCGGGGCGGGGGCTTGGTCGCTTCGCGTCCCTTTCGCGCCTCGGCGGCGAGGAGGTCGGAGACGGAGCGGCGCGAGATCGGCTCGCCGCGCATGAGCTGGCGGACTTCGTCGGCGGAGAGCGTCTCGTGCTTGAGGAGCGCTTCGGCGATGCGGGAGACGGCGTCCCAGTTCTCGTTGATGATGTTTTCGGCGTCGCGGTAGGAGTCGTCGGCGAAGCGGCGGATCTCTTCGTCGATGAGGCGCGCGGTGTCCTCGGAGAATTCGCGCTCGCGGACGAAGGAGTCGCGGGTGTCGGTGGGGGCGTAGCGCACGAAGCCGAGGCGCTCGCTCATGCCCCATTCGAGGACGGCGGCGCGGGCCATGGCGGTGAGCTGCTGGATGTCCATCGCGGCGCCGGAGGAGGCGTCGCCGGTCTTGCGGAGTTCGGCGATGCGCCCGCCGCAGACCACGCGCATGGTGGCGCGCAGCCACTTGAGCCCAACGCCGTGCCGGTCCTTCTCCGGGATGGAGAAGGTGGCGCCGAGGGCCTGTCCGCGAGGGATGATGGTGACCTTGTGGAGCGGATCGGCGCCGGGGATGGTGGCCTGGAGAACGGCGTGGCCGGCCTCGTGATAGGCGGTGGCGATGCGCTCTTCTTCCTCGATGACGTGGCTGCGGCGCGAGCGGCCGTACTTCACCTTGTCGCGCGCTTCCTCGAGGTCGTCCTGCTCGACGTAGTCCTTCTCCTGCATGGTCGCGGCGATCGCGGCCTCGTTGATGATGGCGGCGAGGTCGGCGCCGGAGAACATCGGCGTGCCGCGTGCGAGACGCTCGAGCTCGACATCGGGACTGAGCTTGATCTTCTTGGCGTGGACCTGGAGGATCTCAAGACGGCCCTTGAGGTCGGGCAGCGGGACGACGACCTGGCGGTCGAAGCGTCCGGGGCGCAGGAGCGCGGGGTCGAGGACGTCGACGCGGTTGGTCGCGGCGATGACGATGATCTGATCGCCTCCAAATAGCGCTTGACTATCCTGGTAGAAC
>JBGTSD010000059.1:0-19141 GCA_041940385.1 Phycisphaerales bacterium
ACATGGCCGAAGAGCTCGGATTCGAGGAGCGTCTCGGGAATGGAGCCGCAGGAAATCTCGACGAACGGCGCATCACGGCGCGGGCTGCGCTGGTGGATGGCGCGGGCGATGAGGCTCTTGCCGGCGCCGGTCTCTCCGGTCATCAGGACGGTGGTCTTGGATGGCGCGACGGCCTCGATGAGGTCGAAGATCTCGAGCATTCGGGCGTCAGAGCCGACGATGTGCTCGAGACTCGACGTGGTGTCGAGTCGCTTGCGCAGGGCGACGTTCTCCGACATCAGCGCCTGCTGACGCAGGGCGCGCTCGATGGCGACGCGGAGCTCTTCGTCCACGACGGGCTTGGTCATGTAGTCGCACGCGCCCGCGCGCAGGGCCTCGACGGCCGCGGGAATGGCGCCGAACCCCGTCAGCATCAGCACGCCGACGGCCGGGTGCTGTCGGCGGATGCGTCGGAGCGTCTCGAGCCCGTCCATGCCGGGCATGCTCTGGTCGCAGAGCGCGAGGTGGAACGGGGGCGCCCGTTCGGTCGGGCCTTCGCCGGCGCGCTCGGCGCGATCGAGGGCGGCGAGTGCCTCCGTGCCGCTCGGCGCAGCTTCGACGTCGAAGCCCTCGCGTTCGAGGAGCTGGCGGAGCGAATCGGCGACGATGCGGTCGTCGTCGATGATCAGGACCCGCGCCCGGGGCTGCTCGTGTTCGGAACCGTCGTGCATGGAGGCGTGCTCCCGGATGGTGCGACTAGGGGGCGCGGGCGGGGGGCGGGCAGCGGATGATGAGGCGGGCGCCGCGCGAGCCGTCGTCGCCGGCGCGGGCCTCGAGCGCGACCACGCCGCCGAGCTGGCGGATGATCTCCTCGGAGAGCGCGAGACCCAGGCCCGCGTTGCCGGGCTTGGTGGAGAAGCCGGCGTCGAAGGCGCGCGTCGTCGCTTCGTCGCTCAGTCCCTCGCCGTCGTCGATGATGTCGATGCGCAGCTCGCCCAGGCCGTTGCTCGTCGGCAGAAGATCCGCCTCGATGCGCACGCGACCCGTGCGCTCGCAGGCCTCGATCGCGTTGCGCAGGCCGTTGCTGACCACCGTGTAGAGCGGGCCCGCCGGAACGTCCGCGATGCGATCGGAGCATTGCTGCTCGAGGCGCACGAGACGCTCCGCGGCGAAGGGCCGCAGGACGTCCAGCGCGTGGTTGATCGCATCGTGCAGCGACAGCCCGCGGGCCGAGGCCTGCGCCAGCCATCCGGCGCACGGTTGCATCGCGGCGTGGACGAGTTCGCCCATGCGTTGGAGCCCGGCGCACGCGGCGTCGAGCTGCCGCCCGGCGCCGGTCTGGAGCGCATCGGCGGACTGGCAGGCGATCTCGGCGCGCGCCAGCGAAACGTAGCGCATGGTGCTGTCGATGAGGTTCGACAGTTCATGCGTCAGCACGCCGAGGCGGTCGGTGGCGCGGTCCGCCGCGAGCCCGGCGTCGGCCGGCGCGGGGCGCACTTCGGCCTGGGTCCGGCGCGAACGGGGGTCGGGGCCACGGGGGAACGGATCCGGGTCTGGTCGTGGAGACATCGCCTCGGCATCGACCGTCCGGAAAAGGCCCTGAAGCGGGGTGTTGCGGGAACGCAACATCCGTTCCGGCGGCGCCGTCTGTGCGGGCTGGATGATGCGTCAGCGCAGCGACCGCAGCGCCGCGATGCGCTGCTCGGTCGGCGGGTGCGTCGCGAACATGCTGGTGAGCGTCCGGCCGGCGAACGGCTCCACGATGAAGAGGTTGTTCTGGGCGGGGTTCGGCTGGACCAGGGGGATTCGCTTCGACATCGCGTCGAGCTTGGCCAGGGCGGACATCAGCCCGTCCGGCGAGCCGGCGATGGCCGCGCCGTCCGCGTCCGCGACGAACTCGCGCGAGCGGCTGATCATCGCCTTGATGAGCGCGGCGCCGATGGCCGCGACGATCACCACGACGAACATCACCAGCGGATTCCCTCCCTCGCGATTGCCGCCGCCGAGGAAGAGGCCCCATTGCGCCAGGAACGCCAGCACGCCCGCGATCGTCGCGGCGATGCAGGAGATCAGCGTATCGCGGTTCTTCACGTGCGCCAGCTCGTGCGCGATGACGCCCTCCAGCTCCTGCCGGTCCATCGCGCGCAGCAGGCCCTGCGTCACGGCGACGGCGGCCTTGCTCGGCGAGCGACCGGTCGCGAAGGCATTCGGCGCATCGTGCGGGCAGACGTAGACGCGCGGCATCGGGAGCCCGGCGCGCCGGCGGAGTTCGTCCACCATGCCGTACAGCTCCGGCGCGGACTGGGCGTCCACCTCGCGCGCCTGCATCGCCGCGAGGGCGATGCGATCGGAGAAGAACCAGGCACCGACGTTCATGAGCCCGCCGAACACGAGGGCGATGATCATGCCCTGCTGGCCCCAGTAGGAGCCGACGAGCAGGAACAGGCCCATGAGGGCGCCGAGGAGCACCGCGGTCTTGGCGTTGTTGATGAAGGTGTGCATGGTCAGTCCATCCTTGGTCGTGGTTGGGCCCCGGAGGTTTCGCCATCGACGCCCTTGCCGATGCACGGTTCCTTGGGGGTTGGCGGGCGGTCAGGCCGCCATCGCGCCCGCGGAAAAGAGCAGGAGCAAGCACAGGGCCACCCGGACGGCCTGCAGCGGCAGCCGGTGCGTCAGCACGGCGCCGAGGTGGCCGCCAAGCACGGCGGTCGGCGCCAACGCAACTGCCAGGATGGCGGCCTGCTTCCAGTCGAAGCCGTGCTGATGAATGGTCCCGATCTTGATCGAGGCGCCGACGGCCGCGGTCAGGCACATCACCGCGCTGCTGAGCCCGATGGCGTGCTTCACCGGAAGGCGACAGAGCGCGAGCATCATGGGCACCGCGATGACGCCGCCGCCGACACCAAGCAGGCCCGCGACGAGCCCCATCGCGCCGCCGGTGGCGATGATCTTCCACGCGGCGGGCGGCGCCTGCGCCGGTGCGTGGTCGGGGCGGCGGCGCGCGATCTTCCACAGTTCGGTGACGGCGACGTAGAGCAGAAACACGGCGAAGAAGCGCTTGAGCGTCTGGCCCGGCACGAGGTTGGACAGCAGCACGCCGGCGACGATCGCGACCGCGGCGGAGGGCAGGAGGATTCGAAAGACATCGCCCCGCACCACGCCGGCGCGCCGGTGGCGCAGCGCCGCGGGAAAGGCGACGGCGATGTTCACGGCCATCGCGGAGGCCTGGAAGAGGTGCTGACTCTCGGGGTCGTCCGGGTGCAGCGCGAGCGCGAGCCCGGGGATCATGATGACCGAGCCGCCGACGCCCAGCAGCCCGCCCAGCACGCCGGCCACGAGGCCGACGGCGACGATGATCACGAGAGACAGTGCGTCGAGGGTCACGGGCGAGCGGGCCATCGTACGGCGGCGCGTCGGCGTGCGCCGGGGCGGCGCCGCTGGTAGTGTGATCGGCGAATGCCCGAGATTCGCATCGTGACCGTGACGCTGAACCCGGCCGTGGACCGGGTGCTGGAGGCGCCGAACTTCGCGATCGGCCAGCACGTGCCCGCGCGCCGGCTGGCGTGGTATCCGGCGGGCAAGGGGATCAACGTCGCGCGCGTGCTGGCGAAGGTCGGGGTTGGCTGCGTCGCGACGGGGTTCGTCGGGCGCGGCGAGCTGGCGCTCTTCGAGGAAGCGCTCGAACGCACCGGCCCAGGACAGATCGTCACGCAGTTGCTCGTCGTCCGCGGACGTTCGCGCGACAACATCACCGTGGTCGACCCCATCAACGACACCGAGACGCACCTGCGCGAAGAGGGCTTCCAGGTGCAGCCGGAGGATGTGCAGCGCATCAGCAGCAAGCTCGGCATGATGGCGCGCCCGGGGCGCATCATCGCGTTCTCCGGCTCGTTGCCGCCGGGGCTCTCGCCGAATGACTTCGCCGAGATCGTCCGGCGCTGCCGCCGGTCCGGCGCGAAGGTGGCCGTGGACACCAGCAACAAGGCGCTCGAAGCATTGCGCGGCGAGCCGCTCTGGCTGGCGAAGCTCAATCAGAGCGAACTGGCGACGCTCGCGGGCAAACCGACGGACGTCGTCGATCAGGCGTTCGAGGCGGCGCTCAGTCTCTCGGTCGCCGGCGGCGGCGCGGTGGAGAACGTCGTCGCGACGCGCGGCCCGGACGGCGCGATGTTGATCGGCGAGAAGGCCGCGTGGCGCGGATGGGTGTCCGTGCACCCCGGGCGCATCGTCAGCACCGTGGGCTGCGGCGACTCGTTGCTCGCCGGCATCCTCAGTGTCATCTCGCGCGACGAGCAGGCGTGGGAGCGCGCGTTCCGTGAAGGACTCGCGTTAGCGACCACCAATGCCTGCGGCCGCGAGGCGGCGCATGTGGACTCGGAAGAGGTCTCCGAGTTTCGGGACCAGGCGAGCGTGGAGGCCCTGGAGCTGCCCAGGAAGCCCGGCGGGGAATGAGCGTTCGGAGGCCTCCATGGCCGTTTCAGGTCCGTCTGGAGGGTCTGGAGGGCCTGTGGGGCCCGAGAACCTGCGTTTTGAGGCCGTTACGAGGGGAGCCGCTGGCTGGCGGCGCCGATCGGGTTAAGATTCCGGCCTCAAGGATGAGCGGGCCGGATCGGGGCTGAACAAGAAACGAGCCCCGGTCGCTTCAGAACAACGGCCGGCATCGAAAGCAGATTCGGCGAGACGCCAATGGATGGGCGGAGCCGGGTTTCGCGGAGCACCGGATCAATGGAAGACCTGAACGGCCTGAAGCGTTGTCGGCGCCGAGTCGCGGCCAGAATCGCGCTTGAGGCCACTGCGTTCGGCGCTCTTGCCTTCATCACGGTTGTGTCGGCGGTGTGGACGAAGGAGTCCCGCCAGGCGCCGCTGCTCGCTGCGGTCGACGTCGTGTCGGCTCGCACGCCCGCCGTCGCCGAGAAGCCGCAGGTCCTCGCGACCGTCAGCCCCGCGCCCGCTGTTGAAGCGCCGGCGATCGAGGCGGCGCCCGTCGAGGCCAAGCCCGAGAAGCCCGAGCAGAAGATCTATCCCGCCGGCACGCGGTTCTACGACGGCCGGCCGATCAAGCCCATCAAGACGATCATGATGACCGTCACCGCGTACAGCCCCGACGAGCGGTCGTGCGGCAAGTGGGCGGACGGCGTCACCGCCAGCAACAAGTCCGTCTGGACGAACGCGATGCGCCTCGTCGCCGCGGACACGCGCCTTCTTCCCATGCACTCGATGATCTCCATCCCCGGTTACGCCGACGGCGAGGTCGTCCCGGTGCTGGATCGCGGCGGGAAGATCAAGGGTCATCGCCTCGACGTCCTCTACGCGACCCACGAGATCGCGCTGAAGTGGGGTGTGCGTCGCCTGCCGGTCACGGTGTGGGGCTACGCGGACTGATCGGGCTGCGGCGGCGCGATACGATCCGATCGTGATCATCCGCGCCGGCGGGCCTCGACCCCGGAACATCGACGACCTCATGGGACCGTCGCTCATGGCGGCCCTGGATCGGCTCGACCTGCGCTCGCGCAAGGTCTTCGCGGGCAAGCTCGTCGGCGAGCGGCGCAGCAAGCAGCGGGGGCGCAGCGTCGAGTTCGCGGACTACCGCGAGTACACGCCCGGCGACGATCTGCGGTTCATCGACTGGAACGTCTTCGCCCGCCTCGACCGGCTGTTCATCAAGATGTTTCTCGAGGAACAGGACCTCGCCCTGCATCTGGCGATCGACGACTCGCCGAGCATGGAGGCGGGGACGCCGAGCAAGGCGCTCTTCGCGCAGCGCCTCGCGATGGCCCTCGCGTACCTCGGGCTCGTGAACCGCAACCGCGTGTCGATCTCCGTCTTCGGCGCAGCGCCGCTGCGCCGGCTCCCCGAGATCCGCGGCCGGCACAACGTGCAGCGCGCGGCGAGGTTCCTCATGGACGAGGTGCGCCCGACCGAGGCGCACAGCGGCGGTCCGCCGAGCTTCAACGACGCGCTGCGCACGATCGCGCTGACCCGGCGCGGCAAGGGCGTGATGATCGTCCTCAGCGACTTCCTCGTGCGCGAGGGCTACGAGCCGGGGCTCAACGCGCTCGGCGCGGGGCTCGGGCGCGAGGCCGGCGCCGGCGAGTCCTTCGACACCTGGTGTGTGCAGGTCCTCTCGCCCGGAGAGGTCGATCCCGCGCTCGAGGGCTCGGGCGCCGAGGTCGGCGTGGTGGGGGATGTGCGGCTGACCGACATCGAGAGCGGCGACAGCCGCGAGGTCACCGTCACCGCGGCGCTGCTCAGGAAGTACAAGTCCAATCTCGAGCGCTACCTCGCGGACCTTTCGTCGTTCTGCGCCTCGCGCGGCATGAGCCACCTGCTCGTGCGCAGCGACACGGACGTCGAGGATGTGGTGCTGAACACGCTGCGCCGGCGTGGGCTCTTGCGCTAGCCGCGCGGCCCGCCGCGGTACGACATCACCGCGAACGCCGCCGCGAGGACGAGGCCCGGGATCGTGCCGATGAGTGTGTGCCCGGCGACCTGGATCGTCATGGTGTAGTCCGACAC
Source organism: Phycisphaerales bacterium (assembly GCA_041940385.1). Taxonomy (GTDB): domain Bacteria; phylum Planctomycetota; class Phycisphaerae; order Phycisphaerales; family UBA1924; genus JACVCK01. The sequence goes on from JBGTSD010000059.1 coordinate 6,496, forward strand.
CAGGGTGGTGACGAGGAAGGTCGCGATGAACACCGCCACCGCGATCAGCAGCGAGACGATCTGGCGCATGCACCGAATATCGGCGCTCGCGCGTCCGCGGGATGAAAAGGGGATCAGGCCTTGCCGGCGGCGGCGCGGCCCTCGATCTCGGCCATCACGGCGTCGTCGATGCCGAGGAACTCGCGCATGTGCTGGTCGTAGGTGTCCTGGTCCTTCTCGCGGGACATGTCGAGCCGAAGCTCGTTGATCACCTTCGTGCCCTGGCCGATCCACGCGCGCCATGTCTCGGCGGAGATGTGATCGCGGATCCACTCGCCCACCGGGCCGCGGAACGGCGCCGACGGCAGCTTCGTGCCCGGCCGACCGGAGCGGCGGCAGATGAAGGATCCGTCCGCCGCGGCCTCGGGCTGTTTTGCCTCGCCAACCTCGGGAACGGGCAGCTCGAGTTCCTTGAGGAGGTCGGCCATCGCGTTCTTGGGCATCAGGTCGCCACGCTTGGCGGCGACGGTGTAGCCCTTGGTCAGGACCTCGCCCGCGCGCTTCTCGTCGCCCGCTGCGATCAGCGACTGGCCCGCCAACTGGAAGGCCTTGCTCATCATCGGGTTGATCTCGACGCAGCGGAGGTATTCCTTCGCGGCGTCGGCGTGACGTCCGGCCTGGGCGTAGGCGCCGCCGAGCGAGAAGTGCGCCATGTCGTTGTCGGGATCGTCATGGGCCATCTTCTCGAACTGGGCGATGCGCTGGTTCAGGTCCATCGGACGTCGGTGCTCCTTCGGGTGCTCGTGGATCGGGGGGAGAGGAGTCTAGGCGGCGCGGGTCGGCTTTTCGGCGGGCTCCGGGACGCGTACGCTGGACCACATGAGCGAATCGACGGCCGTGTCCGGATTGGCGGTGGACCTGGCGGGCGTGACGCTGCGCAACCCCGTGATCCTCGCCGCGGGCACGGCGGGCTATCTGGACGAAATGGCCGACGTGCTCGACCTCTCGCGGGTCGGCGGCGTGGTGACCAAGTCGATCACGGCGCGCCCTCGCCCGGGCAACAGGACCTGGCGCATCATCGAGTGCCGCGGCGGCATGCTCAACGCCGTCGGTCTCGCGAACATCGGCAGCGAGGAGTTTCACCGCTCGATCGCCCCGCGCGTGCCCTCCGTGCCGACGACGGTCATCGGATCGATCTCCGGCTTCAGCGTGGACGACTACGTGCAGGTCGCGGCCATGATGGCCAATGTGGACGGCATGGAGGTTGTCGAGCTGAATCTCTCGTGCCCGAACGTCCAGGGCGGGATGGAGTTTGGCGCCACGCCCGAGGCCGCGACGCAGCTCGTGAGCGCCGTGCGCCCGGCGCTGGCGGAGAAGAAGATCTCGGTCAAGCTCTCGCCCAAGTCCCACGACATGGTTGGCGTGGCGCGCGCCTGCGTGCGCGCCGGCGCGGACATCCTGACGATCGGCAACACGTACCCGGCGATGGCGATCGATGTCGAGACGCGCAAGCCGCGCCTGTCGCGCGTCACCGGCGGGCTCAGCGGGCCGGCGATTCACCCGATTGCGCTGCGTCATGTCTTCGAGGTCCACCGCGCCGTGGCGCGCGAGAGCGGCACGCCGATCGTGGGCGTGGGGGGGGTGACGACGTGGCAGGACGCGGCGGAGTTCATCCTCGCCGGCGCCAGCGCCGTGCAGATGGGCGCCGCGCTCTTCGCTGATCCGCGATCGCCGATCAAGGTCGCGAACGGTCTGGAGAAGTGGATGCGTCGGCAGGGGGCCGCGTCGATCGGCGAACTGGTCGGCATGGTGGACGCGCCGTGAACCCCGCCGATCGCAACCGCTTCGATGCGCTCCTCGAGGAAGTGCTCGATCACCTGCCCGATCATCTCCACGCGCTCCTCGACGAGGTGCCCCTGATCGTGGACGATCGCGCATCCCCCCAGATCCGGAAGGAACTGGGCATGGAGAAAGACGAGGTCCTCTGCGGCCTGCACACCGGCATTGCGCTGACGGACCGATCGGTCAACGACCCGGCGCATCTGCCCGACGAGATCAGGATCTTCCGCGAGGGCATCGTGGACCACGCGGGGGGCTGGAATCAGAAGGACGCCGACGACGCCGTCTACGAGCAGATCTGGATCACCGTCCTCCACGAGATCGGCCACCACTTCGGGCTGGACGAGGACGATCTGGCGGACCTGGGCTACGACTGAGCGGGGCTCGGCGTCCCTACGATGAAATCCGCCGGCGCCGATTCACGAACAATCCGGTGTCGATCGACATCCGACCTCTCTCCGGAGCGAGCCATGCGCACTCTTCGCAATCGTCTGTTCGCCGCCGGCGCCTCGAGCGCCGTCTTCGCCGCGACCGCCCTCGCCGGGCCGAGCATCGCGTGGATCGAGATCGAGGGCGAGCTTCCCGAGCAGCCCTCGCCACTGGCGTGGCTCGAGGGACCGGACGCCAAGCCGACGCTGCGCGACGTGGTGCACGCGATCAACACGGTCGCGGCGAACGGTCGCCACGAGGCGCTCATGATCCGACTCCGCTCACCCGAGCTTTCGATGACGGACGTGCAGGAGCTGGGCGCCGCGATCGCGCGCGTGCGCGCGGCGGGCAAGAAGGTGCACCTCTTTACGGAGATCTACGGCCCGGCGGAGACCATGCTGGCGTCGTACGTGGACGAGGCGATCATGCAGGAGGGCGGCGCCCTGTCGCTGCCGGGCCTGTACATGGAGGAGATGTTCCTCGCCGACACGCTGGCCTGGGCCGGCGCCCGCGCGGACTTCGTGCAGGTGGGCGACTACAAGGGCGCCTCCGAGCAGTTCGCCCGCAGCACGCCGAGCCCCGAGTGGGAGGAGAACATCTCCGCGCTGCTCGACGGGCTCTACGGCGCCATGCGAGGGCAGATCTCCGAAGGACGCGGCCTGAATGATGAACAGCTCGACCGCGCCATGAGCGAGGCCTTCTGGGCGGACGGCGAGCGCGCCGTCGCGCTCGACCTCATCGACGGCGAGATCGACCGGCTCGATCTTGATGGTCATCTCGAGACCCTCTACGGCGAGTTCAGCGCCGACACCAGCGTCGTCCGCGCGGACACGCCGGGCGCCATCGACATGGCCAATCCGTTCGCGCTGCTCGAACTGCTGACGTCCGACGCGACTCGCGGCCCGACGCGCAGCACCATCGCGCTCGTGCACATCGACGGCCCGATCATCGACGGCGAGTCGGAGTCCGCCGGGTTCATGAACGGTGCAAGCGTCGGCAGTCTGACCATCCGCAAGGCCCTCGCGGAGATCGAGGCGAGCCCGCTCGTGAAGGGCGTGGTCGTCCGCATCGACTCCCCCGGCGGCAGCGCGATCGCGAGCGAGTCCATCTGGCAGGGCATCCGGCGCGTCGCGGAGACGCGCCCGGTTTGGGTCAGCGTCGGCGGCATGGCGGCCTCCGGCGGCTATTACATCGCCGTCGCGGGCGACAAGATCTATGTCAATCCGTCGAGCATCGTCGGCAGCATCGGCGTCGTGGGCGGCAAGATCGCCATGGGCGGCGTGTACGAGAAGCTGAAGATCAACGTCGTGCCGCGCGCCCGCGGCCCGCAGGCGGCGATCATGAGCAGCGTCGCGCCCTGGAACGAGGAGCAGCGCGCGCTCATCCGCGCGCGGATGACCGAGACCTATGACCTCTTCGCCAACCGCGTGCAGAAGGGCCGGCCGAAGATCGATCTGTCGCAGACCGCGGAGGGCCGACTGTTCGAGGGTCGTCGCGCCGTGGACCTGCACATGGCGGACGATATCGGCGGTGTGGACGACGCGATCCGCGGCCTGGCGCAGGCCGTCGGACTGCGCGAGGGCGCGTACGACATCATGGACTACCCGGCGCCCAAGACGCTGCCCGAGCTCATCAGCGACGCGATGGAGCGCTTCGGCATGGGCGCGTCCGCCCCGAGCGGCCAGGCCGGGCTCGACACGCTGGCCGCGGGCGTGCGCGAGGTCGTCGGCCCGCGCGCTTGGCCCGGCCTGCGCGACGCGATGGGCGCGCTGATGCAGATGCGCGAGGAGCCGGTGATCCTCGTCTCGCCGCGGGTCTTGCTTTTGAAGTAACATGTTCCGCACAAACAAGGCGGAGCGTTAATGCTTAACTGTAAAGTTGACTTCTGCGTTGACGACCAGCATCAATCTATTCGCCAACTTTTGCGTGTAACCAGCCCACTGTTTAGGGCAGGGGCGGCATCGCCATGGCGACTCGATTGCAGCCGTGCGGATTATCTGGGGCCATGGGCAGCGGCAGTCTTGTACGCATTGAGCTTGAGGGCGGAGCAGCAGCGCACATCACACAGCGTCATACTCCCTACAAGTCCCGCACGACTGCGAGCGTACTGTGAGTACTCGGGACTCGCACGGCATTTTGAGAGTGGGCCGCAACCAAACCCAGATCATCCGGCAACGGAAACAGTTCCTATTTGCGCCTTCGAACGAGCTACCCTTGACCAAGCCAGTCCATTGGTCCGACTCATTCGACGACATAGTCATATCGATGAAGATGCAGAAGCGTACCTAAGGACTTGCATAAGTGAGGTCGCGCAAAACGTTGAAGATCACTCTCGCTCCCCCATCGGCGGAGTTCTCAGCGCGAAGTTCCTGCGAAATGCCTCGGAGGTCCGTGTGGCGATGGTGGACTGTGGCCTCGGCATTCCCAGCACTCTGGGGGTTAGGTATCCAGGATTAACGGGTTCAATCGATGCGATTGGCAAGGTATTAGAGGGATATCACTCCGCAAAGACGCTCGGTCGAAATCAGGGCTTGGGAATTAGGAATCTTTCCGATATCGTGTGCAACCTCGGCGGCGAGTTATCGATCGCCAGCGCGGATGCGCTCGCGTTGGTTCGACCCGGAAGAAGACCATCGATAGAATCTGAGGCGTTCTCGTTTCCCGGTACAGCCGTCTTTTTTCGGCTCAGGCTCTGAGTAAGTGAACCACTGATGGTCTTCAAACGAGGGACTAAAGCGTTACCCATTTCTGCCATTAGTTTGGTCGCGAATGCTGCGTCGGTTGTAGACGCCGCCGATCGTATTGCCCATTCCGCGCTTGATCGCCTTGAGTGCCATCCACACGTGCAGATCGATTTGTCTGGCGTCAAGGGCGTCAGTTCTGCATTCTTTAACCATGTGCTGCGTGAGGTCGCATCTGTCTGGGGTCGGAAAGAACTGCGCGAGCGAGTGCGCTTCATTTCCGCGCCAGAATCATTGGCGGCGCTGATTGAGCGTTCCTATGGCGCGATTGAGGCCGACGAGTCTCTTCCAGATGCGAAGGCGTAGCTTACGCCTGCGATAGGTTGGTGTAGACCTTCTGGACGTCGTCGTTGTCCTCGAGAGCGTCGATGAGCTTGGCGACCTTTGTCGCATCGTCGGCGGAGATCGCGACCGTGTTCATCGGATCGAGCGTCAGCTCGGCGGAGGCGGTCTCGATGCCCGCGCCGTCGAGCGCGTCCTTCACCGCGGCAAAGTCGGTGGGGGCGGTCGTGACGATCCACCCGCCCTCCTCGTGATCGACGTCGGTCGCGCCGGCCTCGATGGCGACTTCCATGAGTCGGTCCTCGTCCACCTTGCCCTCTTCGATGGCGATCAGCCCCTTGTGCTCGAAGAGGAATCCAACGCACCCGGTCGAGCCGAGATTGCCGCCGTACTTGCTGAAGATGGCGCGCAGATCCGGCGCGGTGCGGGCGCGGTTGTCGGTCAGCGCGTCCACGATCACCGCGACGCCCGACGGGCCGTAGCCCTCGTAGCGGATCGCCTCGAAATTGTCGCTGCCGAGCTCGCCCGCGCCCTTCTTGATGGCGCGCTCGATGGTGTCCTTGGGGACGTTCGCGGCCTTGGCCTCGATGATGGCGAAGCGCAGCGACACGTTGCCGTTGGGATCAGGCCCGCCGTGCTTCGACGCGACCATGATCGCCTTGACGAGCTTGGACCACGCCTTGCCGCGCTTCGCGTCGACCGCGGCCTTCTTGTGCTTGATATTGGCCCAGTGGCTGTGACCTGCCATGGCGGACGGAGTCTCCGGGGCGATACGTGCGTCAGAATGGATTGGCGTCGTTCGGCGCGGCAGGCGGCGCGTGCACCGGGACGGCGATCGGCGGGTCTTCGCCCGCGGCAGCCGCCTCGAGCTTGGCGCGCAGCGACTCGGCGCGGGTCAGCACCTCGCGCATGCCGCCGTCGAGCTGGTCGTCGGGGAGGGAATCAAGATTGAGATCGGCGATCGTCTTATCGGCGATGCCCGACGCACGCCGCCACGCCTCCGCGGCCTCGTCGCGCTTCCCGGCGGCCCACTGCGCATCGCCGAGATGGTCGTGGATGACGATGTAGGTGACCTCATCGAACGCCGCAGCCGTCAGATCGGCGGCGCGCTGGAGCAGCGTGACGGCGCCGGGGATGATTCGACCGTCTTCGCCGGGCGCATCGTCGTACACGCCGCGCAGGTAACGGGCCCAGCCGAGCGAATCGACGATCGCGACGTCGTCGGGACGCTGTTCGTAGGCGGTCTCGATCATGCGTTCGGCGGCGTCGATGTCCTCGCCGCGCTCGAGCATGCGGTAGCCGAGGTTGTTGTTCGACATCGCGTGGCGCGGGTCGTACTCGAGCGAGAGGCGGTAGAGCCGGTCGGCGTCGTCCTCGTGACCGGCCTGGCTGAAGAAGTTGCCGATGAGGTGGGCGAAGTCCGCGGGCGTTTCGTCCACATTGTCGATGCGCCGTTGCAGGAGGACGTTGAGCACGTCGTCGATGCGCCCGTCCTCGACGATGACGCGCACGGCGCGCTCGCCCGACTCGCCGTCGGATTGCTCGAACGTCAGGCCGAGCCACGCGCTCCCGATGCGCGGATCGAGCGGCCGGGCCGTCGTGCCCGCCTGCTCGGCGACCGCCAGCGCCTCGGCGTAGTGCTGCCGCTCGGCGAGCGCCTGGATGGCGAGCAGGTGGTACGTCGTCGCGCCGGCGGGGGTCTGTCGGGTGGCCTCGCGTGCGGCCTCTGCGGCGCCGGCGCCGTCGTCGGTTCGGGCCAGCAGCACGATGCGGGCCCGGTGCGCCGGCTCCGGCAGCGTCGACGCGTGCTGACGCAGGACATCGATGAGGGCCAGCGCCGGGGCGATGAGCGCATCGTCGTTGACCGCCTTGTCCGCCGCGAGCAGCGCCGCGTTCGCCAGCCGCTCGGCCTGATCAGGGCGGAGCGTGACGCCGGCGCCGAGCGCTTCCTCGACGATCGATGCGGCGTCGAAGATGGCGCCGCGACGCACCTGCACCTCGGCGAGTTCGATCGCGGTGTCCGGCACGCGCGGCGAACGCGCGAGACGAATGGCGGCGAGCGCATCGGCCTCGTCGGGTCGCGACAGCGGCCCGCGCAGGATCGCCTCGAGCCGGCGGGACGCCTCCAGATCGTCGGGATGTTCGTCGAGCCGACGACGGAGCAGCGACTCCGCCTCGCCGGCGCGGTCCGACTGCGCCAGCGTGCGCGCCAACTCGCCGATGAGCGCGCCGTCGCCCGGGCGCAGCTCCAACTGTTCGCGCAGCCACGGCTCGGCAAGGTCGGCTCGTCCGGCGGAGAGCCACACGGCGACCAGCAGCGCCAGCGCCTCGCGGTCCGATGGGTCCTGCGTGACCAGATCGAGCAGCTCGCGCGTGGCCCGATCGACCTGGCCCACCGCGGCCATCTCGCGGGCCGCGAGTCGTCGGAGCGTCCGGCTGGACGGCGCGTTCTCGCGCAGCTCGCGCAGCGTCTGGGTGAGCTTGCCCTCGTTGGCGAGCGGACCGCCGGGCGCATACAGCGTGATCAGTCCGGCGTACGCCTCGTCGCGCGAAGGATCGATCACGGCGAGCAGCGCATACCACGTTGCGGCGGCGGGGAAGTCCGAGATCGCCATGCTCAGCTCGGCGGCGCGAAGCACGTGGAGCGGATCCGCGCGTTCTCCGGGAGTAACGGGCGGGAGCAGCGGCGCGAGCACGTCGCGCGCCTCGCGATACCGCTGCATGGCCTGGAGGGCGAGCACCTTCGCGTACCGGGCGTCGGCGGACGTTTCGGCGTCGAGCGACTGCAGCGCCTCGTCGGCCTCGGCCACGCGACCGAGCTGCACGAGGGTCTCGATCTGCGCCACCAGCGCCGGCGTGTAGCCCGGGTGATCGGCGAGCAGCGCGACCAGGGACTGCTCCGACGCCGCGGGCTCGCGCAGCGCCACGAGCCGTGCTCGCAGGAGTCGGCCGGCGGGCGTCTGCGCCTCCGCCGCGGGCGTCTGCCGCCAGGCGTCGTTGAGCGCCTGCGACGACGGCCACGCGCGGAGCAGCGAACGCGTGAATCGCGGCTCGTGCATCGGCGAGGCCTGGATGAGCGTGATGGTCTCGCGGATGGCGCCGCCCGGACCGAGCGGCGCGAGTCGGGCGTACAGCGCGTCGAGCGCCGCCGCGTCGGCGGGAGACTGGACGATCCGCGCGCGAAGCGTGGACACCGCCTGCGCATCGTCCATCGCCGCGGCGCGGGCTCGCGCGATCTCGCTGCCGTTGCGACGCACCGATTCGGGCTCGAATCCCGCGACGGTCGCGTCGATGGCGCGCAGCATCGCGTCGCGATGGCCGCCATGGGACACGATGTGCCGGACGAGCCCGACGTGCCGGTCCTCGATCCGGCCCACGCGCCGCGCATCTTCGACGACCGCGAGCGCCGCGGCGGCGGGGCTGCCGACCTTCATTGCCGCCAGCACGCGCCGGAGCAGGATCGCCTCGCCGTCGTCGAGCGACGGATATGCCGCGGCCTCGCGATAGGCGCGGAGCGCGTCGCCGGCGTCGCCAAGGCGCAGCCAGGCGTCGCCGATGTCGCGCCAATGGTCTGGACGCGAGCGATAGAGAATGCCGATGTCGCGCGAGTACCGCGAGGCCGTCGGGAAGGGCTCGGGGATCGTCGCGGCCAGCTCCAGCGCCTCGTTGCCCGCGGCGAGCCAGCCCTGCCGATGCAGCGCCGCGCCGAGCGAAGCCCCGATGACGTACGGCAGCGCCGCGTCGCGCGTCATGAGCGGCAGCCGCCAGGCGCGGGACAGCAATTCCACCGCTCGCTCGTCGTCGCCGACCTCCGCCGCCTCGCGGCCCAGATGTTCGAGCGCGCGGATGTTCTCGGGTTCGCGCACCAGCACGTCGCGGAATTCAGCGGTGGCGCCGATCCGATTGCCGCGCGCGAGCAGCGCCTCGGCCAGCGTGGCACGGATCTCCGGCGACCACGTGTCGAGCTCCGCCGCCGCGCGCAGGTCGCGCTCGGCGGCGACGACGTCGTTCGAGAGCAGCGCCGCGCGGCCGGAGGCGTAGAGACGCAGCGCATCCACCGGCGCCGCGTCGCTCGGGCCGCGATCGGGCGACGGCGCACTGCCGAATCGACGGATGGCTTCCGCGAGCGAAAGACGCGCGACCGGGTCGTCGGCGTCCACCGGCTCGAACGCTGCGGCGTCGACGCCGGGCGGTGGGGGCGCAATCTCCGCGGCCTGGACGGGCCGCTTCGCCTCGCGCTGCGCGACGCGGACGAGCTCACCGTCTCGCGCCTCCGCGCTGGTCGCGACAAACGACGGCGCTGTCGTGGTGCAACCGGGAAGGATCGTCAGCCACGACACGCCGATCGCGGCGCCTGCCACGAGCGCGACCGCGCCCCGGCGCACGTCCGATCGCCGAGAGCCGAGGGTCGCGCGTCGGGGGGCGTGGCGCACCGCTTCAGTCCTTCTTGGCCTTGGCGGCGGACTTGCGCGAGCCGGACTTCGCCCGACCTCGCCCGCCCTTCTTCGCGCCGCCTGTCTCACAGTGGCCCAGCAGGAGCATGTGCGTCTCGACGGCGTCGGTGGCCTTGACGTGGCGCTCGAGCGCCGAGGCCGCGGCGTCGAGCTCCGTGCCTTCGTCGAAGATGCCCTCGCCGATCAGCATGTCGAGCATGCGCTGGTCGAGCGGCGCCGCGTGCCCGCCGAGCCCCAGCAGCATCACGCGCCCGGCGACGAACGGCGGGATCTGGTCGAGCCCGTCGAGATACTGGCGCGCCGAGCGCTTGGGCATGTCCTTGAGATGGTCGAAGTTGATCGCGTGCTCGCGCAGGAACAGACTGTGCAGCGAGACCTTGAGGCGCGTCGCGCGCTCGTCGGCCTTCGGGTAGCGCGGGCCGATCGCCGCGACGATCTCCTCGGGGAGACTCACGCGCAGCTCGTTGAGGTCGATGAACGCGCCGGTGAGCTTCTTCATTGCCCGCTCGGCGTCGGCGAGCGACGCTTCCCAGAGCATGAACGACCAGAGGAACTGGTCCTTGAGCTCGAGCGGCAGCGGCTCGGGGGCGCCGAGCTTGTCGCGCACGCGCTTGACGAGAGAATCGAACGCCTTCACGGCGAGGCCGGTGCTCACGGTTCCTGCTCCGACGAATCCGCGGACGCCTGATCGTCCGGCGGCGGGTTGTTCGCTGCGGCTCGCTCCTCGGCGGCGCGGGCGATCGCCGCGAGCGCCTCGGCTTCCTTCTTCAATGTCACGTCCAGCTCGAACGCCAGCTTCGGCATGCGCCGGACGACGATGCGATCGCCCACAAGCCGGCGGATGTGCTCGGTCGCGTGCACGAGCCCGTGCATCGTCAGGTCCTGCTGGCTCTGGGGAAGCACGGAGATCTTCACCGTCGCCAGCGTCTCGTCGCCCGAGATGCGCACGCCCGTCACGGTGATCAGCCCGCTGATCCGCGGGTCGGCGATCTCTCGCGCGATGACTTCCTGCACGGCGCGCTGGATCGCGGCGCCGAGCTGCTCGGTGCGGCGCGTCACGGCGTCGCCTCCGGCTCGTCGCGCCGCTCGCTCTCGGTCCAGAGCGGCTCGCCCTCGTCGGTCAGGAACGCCGTCGGCAACTGGTCGCCCTTGAACACCTCGCGCGAGACGTCGCCCAGCCGGGCGTTGGGCCACGCCCCGAGCTTCTTCACCACGCGGTCGAAGACCTGGTGGATGTAGGTGGGGGAATTCGACACCATCGAGAGCCCCATCAGCGCGAGACGCTGGTGATCCAGCGCCGCCACCTCGGCGACGCTCACCATATGCTCGCGATGCAGCTTGTCCTTCACCGACTTCACCACGCGACGCTTGTCCTTCAGCGAACGGCTCTCGGGAACGATCAACTCGAACTGGAGCACTCCGACGAACATCCCTGAACGGGCCCGGGCGTTGGGGTTTCCTTACAGACTGCGGCGGACCTCGACCTTTCGGTAGCACTCGAGGATGTCGCCCTCCTTGATGTCGTCGTAGCCGGCGATCTTCATGCCGCACTCCTGACCGGAGCGGACTTCCTTGACGTCGTCCTTGAACCGCTTGAGCTGCTCGAGAACGCGGTCGTTCTCGATGACGATGTCGCCGCGGGTGACGCGGATGAGGGCGTTGCGCTCGATCGTGCCGTCCGTGATGTAGCAGCCCGCGACGGCGCCGACGCGCGTCACGCGGAAGACCTGACGCACCTCGGCGTGGCCCAGGATCTCCTGACGAACCTCCGGAGCGAGCAGGCCCTCGGCGGCCTTCTTCATGTCGTCCACGATGTCGTAGATGACCTGGTACGTGCGGATCTCCACGCCCTTGTGCTCGGCGAGCTGACGCGCCTTGCCGGACGGGATCACGTTGAAGCCGACGACGACCGCCTTCGACGCCTCGGACAGGATGATGTCCGACTCGTTGATGCCGCCGACCGCCGAGTGCAGCACGCGGACCTTGACCTCGTCCGTCGAGACGCCCTCGATCGCCTGGCGCAGCACGTCCACCGAGCCCTGCACGTCCGCCTTGACGACGATGCGCAGCTCTTTGACCTCGCCCTCCTTGAGCTGGGCAAGAATCGAGTCCAGCGTCACCTTCGGCTGCGCCAGCTCCGCCTCACGATCGCGACGGCGGCGCTGCTCCGCGGCCTCCTGCGCCTGCTTGAGCGATTCGACGATGTAGAATTTGTCGCCCGCGTCCGGCAGTTGGTCCAGACCGGAGAGACGCACCGGCATCGCCGGCGTCGCCTCCTTCAGCCGCTCGCCGCGATCATCGACGATGTCGCGCACACGCCCGAACGCGCGCCCGGCGACGATGAAGTCACCGACCTTCAGCCGACCGTTCTGCACGAGCACGTTCGCCGTGGGGCCGCGGCCCTCTTCGAGCTTGGCCTCGATGACGGTGCCGTTGGACGGCCCGCCGAAGTCGGAGGTGAGCTCGAGGAGCTGCGCCTGGTAGTCGAGCGTCTCGAGCAGCTCGGTGATGCCCGTGCCCTTCACGGCGCTCACGCGCATGACTTCGGTATCGCCGCCCCATTCCGTCGGGTTTAGGCCGTGCTCGGCGAGCTGACCGAGGATGCGCTGGATGTTGGAGTCCGTCGCCTCCGCCTTGTCGATCTTGTTGAGCGCCACCACGATCGGCACCTTCGCGGCCTTGGCGTGGTTGATGGACTCGATGGACTGCGGCATGACGCCGTCGTCCGCCGCGATGACCAGCACGACGATGTCCGTGAGACTGGCGCCGCGCGAGCGCATCGCGGTGAACGCCTCGTGTCCGGGCGTATCGAAGAAGACGATCTGCTTCTTCTCGCCGGCGACCTCGAGGGGCACGCGGAACGCGCTGGTGGCCTGGGTGATGCCGCCGGCCTCGCCCTCGGCGACCTTGGCCTTGCGGATG
>JBGTSD010000060.1:0-18975 GCA_041940385.1 Phycisphaerales bacterium
CCCTTGTAGGACTCGGGCTGCGGGTGGACTTCCGGATCGCCGTAGATCTCGCTGGTGGACGCCTGGAGCACCTTCGCGCGGCAGCGCTTGGCCATGCCGAGCATGTTGATGGCGCCCATGACGGACGTCTTCATGGTCTTGATGGGGTTGTACTGATAGTGCCCCGGTGCGGCGGGGCAGGCGAGGTTGTAGATCTCGTCCACCTCGAGCCAGAGGGGGTGGATGACGTCGTGGCGGATGAGCTCGAAGTTCGGCTTGCCGAGCAGGTGCTCGACGTTGGATTTCTGGCTGGTGAAGAAGTTGTCGATGCAGATGACGTCGTGGCCCGCCTCGACGAGGGTGTCGCAGATGTGGGAGCCGAGGAACCCGGCGCCGCCGGTGACGAGGATTCGCTTGGTGGCGCCCAATTCGGCTCCCTGGCCCGCGTCGGGCCGGTGCAGGTTGCGCAAGAATCGCCCGCCGCGGCCCTGATCAGCGGCAGGGGGGCGGGAGTATATCGGCCGATCCGGCGGACCTCGTCAGGGGGGTGAAAAGGGCGCATCGGACTGCGGGTGGCTCTACGATCGGCCCGCGAGGGTCGATGAAGGGCCCTCGGGGGCGGATCGACGGGCTTCTGGCGAAAGGCGATCGCATGTCGGCGACGGTGGAGCCGAAGGGCAAGCACGCGGACCTCGACACGCTGATGGCGGCGCAGGCGCCGCACGACTCGATGAGCTTCGAGGACCTCGCGTCCCGCTACAACTTCCGGCTCACCTCGGACCGGCGGCGCGTCTTCGCGCGGCTCGTGATCGGGGAGATCGAGCGTCGCAAGCAGCGCGGCGAGTCGGTGCGGGCGCTGGACATCGGCTGCGGGCAGGGAATCGGGCGGAACCTCGGCTACCAGCGGGCGATCGCCAAGGCCGCGGACGAGTTCTGGGGCATCGAGCCGGATGATTCGATCCAACCGGAGCCGGGGCTCTATCAGAACTTCCAGCACGCACTGCTCGAGACGGCGACGATTCCGGAAGCGTCGATCGACGTCGCGTACTCGTTCATGGTGATGGAGCACGTGGCCGATCCCGCGGCGTTCTTCGGCGCGGTGCGCCGGGCGCTCAAGCCGGGCGGCTGCTACCTCTTTCTCACCGTCAACGGGCGGCACTATTTCACGATCTTCGCCAAGGCGCTGCACGCGATGAAGCTCGACGAGGGCGTGCTGAAGCTGCTGAAGCGCGCGGAGGCGGAGAAGTACCACTACCCGGTGGTCTACAAGTGCAACACGGAGCCAGACCTGCGCCGGTGGGCGGAGCAGGCGGGCTTCGCGCCGCCGGAGTTCGTGTATCTCGAGAGCGAAGGTCCGGGTAACTACCTGCCCGGGCCGCTGAAGCTGCTGGCAGTGGCAGGCGACGCGAAGCGCAAGACGCTGAAGAATCCGCGTCACCTGCTGAACTTGGTGTGCCGCCTGCGCCGGCCGCTGTAGTCCGGCGCAACCCCGGAATTCACAAGGACTTCACGGGAGGCCCCGGCGCCCGGGCCCCATGGTCGGGGGCGCTCGCTACCATGCCCGCCCGTCGATTCGCCACAGGGCGGCGAACCGGCCTGTGTTCGCCGTCGTCTTGGACCGTGCGTCGCGTGTCGCCGATAGGTGAAGTTCCGCCTCGCGGGCCCGCCAGGCCCGATCCGAGGCCGGGACCGCCCCCGCCCGACGGCGCACCGCTTCCGTCCCCGCTTCCCTTCCTTTAGAGGTTCACCGCGATGAAGGTTCTCGTCACCGGCTCCAGCGGACTGATCGGCTCCGAGGCCGTCACGTTCTTCGACAAGATGGGCTTCCCCGTCTGGGGCGTGGACAACAACATGCGGGCCTTCTTCTTCGGGCCCAAGGGCGACACCACCTGGAATCGCCAGCGCCTCGAGAGCGAGTGCAAGAACTTCAAGCACCGGGAGCTGGACATCCGTGATCGCAACGCGGTGCAGGCGCTCTTCAAGGAGCTCAAGCCCGAGCTGATCATCCACGCCGCGGCCCAGCCCTCGCACGACCTCGCGGCGAGCAAGCCGTTCGAGGACTTCGAGGTCAACGCCAACGGCACGCTGAACCTGCTCGAGGCCTGCCGGCGCGAGACGCCCGAGTCGGTGTTCATTCACGTGTCGACGAACAAGGTCTACGGCGACGGCCCGAACTTCATCAAGATGAAGGAGCTGGAGACGCGCTGGGACTACGACGACGCCGCGTACGAGCACGGCATCCCCGAGGAGTTCTCGATCGACCACACGACGCACTCGCTCTTCGGCGCGAGCAAGGCGGCGGGCGACATCCTCGCGCAGGAGTACGGGCGGTACGACTCGATCAAGCTCAAGACGGGCATCTTCCGCGGCGGATGTCTCACGGGGCCGCAGCACTCGGGCGTGGAGCTGCACGGCTTCCTGAATTACCTCGTGCTCGTGGCGCTGCGCGAGGGCCCGTACACCATCTTCGGGTACAAGGGCAAGCAGGTGCGCGACCAGATCCACTGCCACGACGTGATCAACGCGTTCTGGCACTTCGCGCAGAACCCGCGTCCGGGCGAGGTCTACAACCTCGGCGGCACGAAGACCAACGCCGCGTCGCTGATGGAGTGCGTCGAGATGATCGCCGAGCGCACCGGCAAGCGTCCGAAGCTGACGTACAACGAAAAGAACCGCATCGGCGACCACATCTGCTACTACTCGGACATGCGCAAGTTCTTCGGGCACTACCCCAAGTACAAGTTCAAGTACTCGCTGCCGATGATCGTCGATGAGATGATCGACGTGATCCAGCGGCAGCAGCGCGGCTGATCGGCCTGGTTCCGCGCACGGAGTTCCACCAGCGTGAAGATCTGCGTCACCGGCGGCTCGGGCTTCATCGGCTCGCACTTCTACACGGAGCTGCGCCGGCGCGGGCACGCGCTGTCGATCCTCGACCTCGTCCCGCCGACCTGGGACGTCGCGAAGGACGGCGTCCGCTACGTGCAGGGCGACATCCGCGACAAGGCGAAGATGCTCGAGGCGGCGGAGGGCTGCGAGGCGATCCTGCACCTCGCGGCGGCGCACCACGACTTCGGCATCTCGCGCGAAGAGTTCTTCTCCGTCAACGAGCATGGCGCCGAGGTCATCTGCGCCGCGATGGACGAGGCGCGCATCCGCTCGATCTGCTTCTACTCGTCGGTCGCCGTCTACGGCGAGATCGCCGAGCCGATCACGGAGGAATCCACGCCGCAGCCGACGTCCGACTACGGGCAGTCGAAGCTCGCGGGCGAGAAGGTCTTTCACGCCTGGGTGGACAAGGGCGCGGCGGAGCGCACGTGCCTGGTCATCCGGCCGACGGTCACGTTCGGCGAGCGCAACTTCGCGAACATGTACTCGCTGATCCGCCAGATCCACTCCGGCAAGTTCCTGCCGATCGGCGACGGGCGCAACATCAAGAGTCTCTCGTACGTCGAGAACATCGTGGACGCGTCGATGTACCTGTGGGGGCTCGATCAGGCGGAGAGGACCAACCCCGTCGGGCCGGGCTTCCACGTGTTCAACTACATCGAGAAGCCGGACATGACGAGCCGCGAGATCACCGCGGCGTGCTACGAGTCGCTCGGCAAGAAGATGCCGGGCTTCTCGATCCCGCTGCCGCTGGCGGTGCTGATGGGCCTGCCGTTCGACGTGGTCATCGCACTGACAGGGAAGAACCTGCCGGTTTCTACGGCGCGGATGAAGAAGCTCTGCAAGCAGACCAAGTACGAGGCGGACAAGGTCCGCTCGCGCGGTTTCGTGCCGAAGGTCACGCTGCGCGAGGGCATCGATCGCATGGTCAAGTGGTGGGTGGCCGAGGGCCGATTCCTGACACCAGCGCATCCGGGCGGGGCGCAGTAGTTCCCCGATGGCGAAGACCGATCCATCCCGAGCCGATCGCCCGCTGCGGATCCTCGCGCTGACGATCTACTACCCGCCGGAGCCGGGCGCCAATGCGCGCATCGTGGCGGAGCTGGCGACGGAGTGGAAGCGGATGGGGCACGAGGTCACGGTGCTGACCGATGTGCCGCATTATCCGGACGACAAGGTCCCGCCGGAGTACCAGAAGGGTCAGAAGCGCGAGGAGGTGATCGACGGCGTGCGGGTGATCCGCTGCCCGCTGATCATCCGCGATCGCGGCTCGACGCTGGGTCGGCTGGCGAACAACATCTCGTTCGCGCTCTCCGCGGCGTGGCGCTCGCGCAAGGCCGGCAAGGCGGACATCATCTACGTCTACTCGCCGCCGATCTTCCTCGGGATCGGCTCGTTTCTGATCTCGCTGCTGAAGCGTGCGCCGGTGCTCTTCAACGTGCAGGACATCTACCCTGATGTCGCGATTGCGCACGGCTTCCTGACGAATCCGACGCTGATCAAGGTCTTCCATTTCTTTGAGAAGTGGGTGTACAACCGCAGCCGTCGGATCTCCGTCATCTCCGAGGGCTTCCGGCAGAATCTGCTGTCCAAGGGCGTCGCCGACGGGAAGATGGACATCATCCCCAACTGCGTGGACGCGTCGCAGTTCGTGGTCGGCGAGAAGCAGAACGACTTCCGGCGCGAGATCGGCGCCGAGAAGCAGTTCCTGATGGTGTATGGAGGCAACCTCGGCTACACGCAGGGCCTCGAGACGCTGATCGACGCCGCGAAGATTTTGGAGCCGCGCCGCCCGGACGTGCGCATCCTCGTGGTCGGCGACGGCGTCGAGGGCGAGAAGCTGCGGGCGTACGCGAAGCAACTCGGGGTTAAGAATCTGGAGTTCACGGGCTCGGTGCCGCGGACGAAGATGCCGCAGATCACCGCCGCGGCCGACGCGTGCCTGGTCTGCGTGCGGGCGCACAAGACGAAGATCTGGATCCAGAGCAAGACGTACGAGATCATGGCCGCGGGACGCCCGGTGATCGCTTCGCTCGATCCCGACGGCGACAACGCGCGTCTGGTGACCGAGGCGGAGGCCGGCGTCATCGCCGAGCCGGGCGATCCGAAGGCGTTGGCCGACGCGATCGAGAAGCTGGCCGATGATCCCGCGCTCGGCGAGCGCCTCGGCCGGAACGGACGCAAGCACATCGAGGACCTGTACACGCTGCAGCGCGTGGCGGGCCTCTATATCGATTCGATGCGGCGCGCCTTGGAGGGGCGCGCCCCTCGTCCGTTTCGCCAACCAGGCCGGCCCCTCCAACTCCTGATCGTCAACCAGTTCTATCCGCCAGACCTGAGCCCGACGGCGCACCTCGTCGAGTCGCTCGCGGAGTCACGCGCCCGCTCGGGCGACCACGTGACCGTCGTCGCGTCGCAGGCGTCGTACGTCGATGCGCGCAAGGTCGAGCCGCGCCGCCGGCGCACCGACAACCCGCGCGTGCTGCGCGTCTGGTCGCCGGGGCTGGGCAAGAAGAACCTCCTGAGCCGGCTGCTGGACTACGGCGCGTTCTACGTCTTCGCGTGGTGGCGCGTGATGACGCTAAATCGGCAGGATGTGATCATCTCGCTGACCACGCCGCCGCTGATCGCGTGGGCCGCGGGATTGCACACGCGGCTGCATCGGCGCTGCCGGCTGATCCTCTGGTCGATGGACTGCTACCCCGAGGTCGCGGAGCGCGCCGGGGCGATGAGGCCGGGCGGCCTCGCGGCGTCGCTGGTGCGATTCGTGAATCGGCGCATCTTCCGCGCGCTCGATCACCTCGTCGTCCTCGACGGCGCGATGGCCGACCTGCTGATGAACGAATACGGGCGCGTCAACCGCGATCTACCCGTCACAACGATCCCCAACTGGGAGCGCGCCGAACTGTTCGACAATCCGCCCGCCGAGCGCTGGCCGGACGCGAACGATCCGATGATCCGCGACCGCTTCGTTGTGCTCTACCTGGGCAACGCGGGGCAGGGCCACCAGTTCGACACGGTGCTCGACGCGGCGGAGCGATTGAAGGACGCGCCGGTCACGTTCCTCTTCGTCGGCGGCGGAGCGCAGTGGAAGCGGATCGAGCGCGCCCAGAAGGAGCGCGGCCTCACGAACATCATGCTGCGCGGCTATGTGCCCAAGGAACAGACGCCCGCCGTGATGCGGGCCGCCGACTGCGCGCTCATCACGTTGCGCGACGACATGCTCGGCGCCGTGTCGCCCTCCAAGCTGCACTCGAACCTCGCGATGCGCCTGCCCGTGATCTACGTCGGCCCCGCCGGGGGCAACGTGGACGAGGCGATCCGGCGCTTCGACTGCGGCGTGTCGCTGCGCCACGGCGACGCGGACGCGATGGTGCGATTCATCCGCGAGGCCGCGGCCAACGAGGCGACGCTCGAGGACTACCGCCGTCGCGCCCGCCGGGCGTTCGATGAGGCGTACTGCGAGGCGGTGACCATGCCGCAGTTTGATCGGGTGATCGAGCGCGTGATGGCACGGACCTGATCGTGCCACCGAACACGGTCCTCCGTGGTCGGTGTCTTCGATCAGCCTCGGCAACGCTGAGTCCGCAGCACCGACCACGCGGATCCGCGTTCGGTGACATGGCTGTGTACGTTCAAACGAATCCCTTCCAGATCCCGTCGCTCAAGCCATCGGGCGACGGGTCGCATTCCAAGCATCCTCGATCGCCGAGCCACCAGCCAAGACTCGACCAGCTCCAGTCCGCCGGCTCCGAAACGAGCCCTCGTTCCACGGGATTCCGGTGGATATATCGAACGTGTCTGCTGAATTCGGCGGCATCGCGCACGTTTCGATCAAATCCTCCACCCTTCTGCCAGAATCTCGGTAATCCGTTCGCACGAGTGATCTCGGCGAGGATGGGCGCATCAAGCTCGCGCCATCGCCGGATGACGCGTTGCGCGACGGACAGCTTGAGTCCGAGGAGCGCGCGATCCAGCCGTTCGTCCTCCCGAGGCCTGACGAGAAGATGAACGTGCTCGGGCATCACGACCCATGCAAACATTTCGAAGCGGTGACGATCTCTCGCTTCGCTTAGCGACCGAGCGAAGACGTCTCGAATCTTCGGATTCTGGAGCAGTGCGAGACGACGCTCGCAGGAGAACGTGATGAACCTGGCGCCGCCGGCGACCTCTCGACGCTCCAAGAGCTTCCGAGGACTTGGATCCATGGGAGCAGAACAGTACGAGCGAGGAGCACCGACCGCCCAAAGCTGCGGTCGGTGGCACGAGGGGTCGCGGCCTCCCATGTTCCTGCGCCCACGCTACGCTCGGCAGCCAATGCCACGCCGCGTCCACATACTTGCGGACCCCGACAAGAACGAGTCGCTCCGAGCGTGTGCCGAGTCGCTTGCGCGCAACTTGGGCGATGCGTTCGACCCTGCATCCTTGATCACCCTCACCCTCACTCCCACCCGCCTCGAACTCCGGCTCCCCGATTCCGACTTCGGCCCGGTCTTCATCGATCTGAACACCATCGACGCGCAGACGCTGGCCGGCGGGCGGACGAAGCAGCCGTTGGCGCGGGCGGTTGGTGTGGGCCAGCAGTGGGCCGGCGGGTCGAGGCCGCGGGTGCTGGACGCGAGCGCGGGGCTGCTCGGTGACACCCTCCTTCTCGCGGCGATCGGGTGCGACATCGTCGCCGTCGAGCGTCACCCGGCGCTGCACGCGATGCAGCAGGATGCGCTCGAGCGCCTTCGCGCCGACACCGACCCCCGAAAGGCCGCGCTCGCCGAGCGCATCACGCTCGTGCGGGGCGAGGCGCGGGAGCAATTCGGCGCGCACGGGGAGGAAGTGATCTACTTCGACCCGATGCACCCGCCGCGGCGGAAGAGCGCGCTGGTGAAGAAGGAGATGCGCATCCTGCGCGAGCTCGTCGGCGACGACGAAGACTCGGCGGACGTGCTTCGTGCCGCGTTGCGCTCGGGCGCGCGGCGTGTGGTCGTCAAGATGCCCCGCCATGCGTCGGCGCTGCTGCCGGAGTCGGACGCGAAGCCGGCGCACGTCCACGAAGGGCGCGCGGTGCGGTACGAGGTGTATTCATCCGCCTCTACGGGCAGGGCTGGTTGAACTGGCCGAGCACGGCGTTCAGATCAGCGAAGTTCACCACATTGTCGCCGTTGATGTCCGCCGGGCACGAGGCGATCGAGCGCAGTGTGAAGACGAGCGCTTCGTCAAGGACGCCGACGTAGTGCGTCGGGTCCGCCGCGGTCTGGCGGGCGCGCAGCGAATACACGATGGAGTCCCCCGGGGCGACCGGCACGCCGACGAGCGCGATGTCCACGGGAACCGACTCGATCTGATCGTTGGGCATGGGCTTGGTGACGGTGGTCTGGAACAGGGTCGTCGCGGCTCCCGCGGACGAGAACTGCACGATCACCACGTCCACGTGCGCGTCCGACGTGTTGAGGACCCCGCCCCATGTAACCCGAAGCATGCCCTCGATGTCGATCGTCGCGCTGGACGACAGCGGGTTGCGCCAGCGGAGGATCGGCGCGCGGGAGAGCGTGTCGGCGCTGGCGCGGAAGTGCAGCGCGAAGTCGCGATGGATGGCCGGCGGCGTGTCGTCGCCCGCGGTCCAGGCGCCGAAGCCGTCGAACAAGGGATCCCAGGAGAGCAGCGCCGTCGGCCGCGTGTACCAGCGCGGCTGACCGTCGAGCCCTTCGCCGCCGAGAGCGAACTCGCAGGTCCACACCGGCGCGCCCAGCGCGTCAGGCGATGGATTGCCCGCGTTGAAGTTGGCGCCCGGCGCACTGCCCGGAACGAAATCGGCTCGCCGGTTCCACATGAATCCCGGCAGATGCTGACCGGCCGCGCACGAGGCGCCCAGCAGCGCGAAACACAGCATTGGCGCGGCGTGGCGCATGGCTGCACAAGTGTGCGTCCCGCTCGCTGGGGAGGCGACTCCCGTCGCGGAATCGCGCTCGATTCGGGGGTCCATCTGGGGGGCTTGGAGGGTCTGGAGGGGCTCGACGGGGAGGGAAAGGCCGTTTGGACGGCTTCGGGGACGCTGGCGGCGGGGGGTGGGGCTTCCTACCCTCTGAACCCCTCGCGACGCGACCACCAGCCGACCGGGGGCCTGTCGCCGCCCCGGTGGGGGGTGGCGCGGGACGCGGCCTTGCCGCGCGACACCAACGCCCACGACGCAACCCGACCACGACCGAGAGGAGACAGTTCGACCATGCACGGCCTGATTGAGCCCCACGGCGGGACCCTTGTGAACCGCCTCGCGACCGGCGCCGCCCTTGAAGCCCTCAAGAAGGAAGCGACCGGCCTTCCCCGGATCAACCTCAGCCACAAGCAGTCGTGCGACCTCGAGCTGATCGCCAACGGCGGCTACTCGCCCCTCACCGGCTTCATGGGCCAGGCCGACTTCGAGTCGGTGTGCAAGAAGATGACGCTGGCCAACGGCCAGACGTGGTCGATCCCGATCCTCCTCGCGGTGGACAAAGCCTCGGCGCCGAAGGTCGGCGACAAGGTCGCGCTCCATGCGCCCAACGGCACGCTCCAGGGCGTGATGCACGTCAAGGAAGTCTTCGCGCACGACAAGAAGCTCGAGATCCCGAGCGTCTTCCGCACCGAGGACGAGGCCCACCCCGGCGTTGCCCAGGTCATGAAGGAAGGCGACACCTGCATCGCCGGCCCCGTGGACGCGGTCACGCTCTGCGTCGATCCCAAGGGCCCCGAAGCGTTCCTCGACCAGCGCCTGACCCCCGCGCAGACGCGCGAGGAGTTCCAGAAGCGCGGCTGGAAGCGCGTCGTCGCCTTCCAGACCCGCAACCCGATCCACCGCGCCCACGAGTACGTCTGCAAGTCCGCCCAGGAGATCTGCGACGGCCTGCTGATCCACCCGCTCGTCGGCGAGACCAAGAAGGGCGACATCGCGGCCGACGTCCGCATGGAAGCCATCGACGCCCTGGTCAAGAAGTACTTCAACCCGCAGACGACCGTCGTGTCGGTGCTGCCCGCGGCGATGCGCTACGCCGGACCGCGCGAGGCCATCCATCACGCCGTGATGCGCAAGAACTATGGCTGCTCGCACTTCATCGTCGGGCGCGACCACGCCGGCGTCGGCAACTACTACGGCACGTACGATGCGCAGAAGATCTTCGACGAGATCGATCTCAAGAAGTTCGGCATCGAGCCGCTGATGTTCGAACACACGGGGTACTCGAAGTCCTACGGCGGCATGGTCTCGGGCAAGACCTTCCCGAAGATCGAGGGCGACATCATCAACCTCTCGGGCACCGCGGTCCGCGAGCTGCTCTACAAGGGCGAGCGCCCGCCGCCGGAGTTCTCCCGCCCCGAGGTCGCGGACGTGCTGATCAAGGCGGCGAAGGCCGAGCGGCTGTTCGTGCAGTAAAGATTCCTCGAACGCTCATTCCAGACCCCCGCGTCCGCTCCGGGCGCGGGGGTCGTTGTTTGCGCTGGGGCCGAATTCCGGGCGATCGCGGACTTTGATCTTTCGCTTGAAGGGTCTCGCAGGTAGTTTGTCAGAGGCGGACCCTCCGTTCGGAGGGTTCCGGTTCAAGCTGGATAGGGCGCGGGCGACGGCCCGTCATCGAGGCCCAGATTCCTAGGGAGCAAACGCATGCGCATCAGGTTTCTCGCCAATGCGGCCGCGGGCGGCGTCATGGTGGCTTCGTTCGCGCACGCGGGACCCACGGTCCGCGCGAGCGTCGACGCTGACGGACAGGAGGCATCTCAGGAGGTATTCACTCGCCTCGCCATCTCTGCGGATGGACGCTCGATGGCGTTCGCGACCGACGCGCCGCTTGTCCCGGAGGACGTGAACGGTCTGACCGATGTCTATGTGCGCGACCTCGATTCCGGCGCCACGATCCTGGTGAGCGTCAGCAGCGCCGGCATGCTGGGCGACGGCCCATCGAGCAATCCGGTGATCTCGGGCGATGGTCGGCGTGTGCTGTTCGCGTCGACCGCGGCCAATCTTGTCGACAACGATTCCAATGGCTTCGTGGACCTGTTCGTGCGCGACCTCGACACTGGCGTCACCGTGCGGGTGAACGTCAGCTCGACCGGAGCAGAGTCGGACGCCGAGGCGTCCTTGGCGTCGAGCTTGGCGATCAGCTCGAACGGGCGATTCGTCGTGTTCCCGTCATCGGCCACGACCCTCGTGCCGCAGACCAACTGGGGGTTCCATCAGCTGTACCTCCACGACCTGGACACGCAGACCACCGAGATGGTGAGTCTCAGCAATCTCCAGATCGCGGCGTTCGGGAGTTCGCAGTCGGTGGGCGGCGTCAGCGCGGACGGCCGCTGGATCGCCTTTCAGTCGAGCGCGTCCAATCTGCATCCGGACGTCGGCCCGAACAATGGGCCGCGCGTGTACGTGCGCGATCGTCAACTCGGGTTGACATCGCTCGTCTCCGTGAACGGAAGCGGCGACTTTGACGCGTACGCCCCGAGCATCTCGGACGATGGACGCTATATCGCGTATTCCACGCTCACCGACGCGATTTCGACGGACACCAACTTCAGGCGCGACACGTACGTCTGGGACAACCACATCCCGCACACGATCACGCGCGCCACCGTTGGCACGAATGGCCAGGAGTCCGAGGTGGACTGCATCGAGGGTCGGATCTCCGGCGACGGGCGGCATGTGGTCTTCGCCTCCAAGGCGAGCGAGTTCAGCCAAACCTACATCGAGAACACGTATCAGGTCTTCGTCCGAGACCTCGATGAACAGAGCACGTCCCTCGTCAGCAAGAGCACACAGGGCTCCATCGCGCTCGCGCACAGCCGCGGCGCCTCGATCTCCAGCGACGGTCGATACGTCGGCTTCTACTCCGAGGCCTCCAACCTCGTGCTCAACGACGGCAACGGCGCCCGCGACGCGTTCGTGCATGATCGCGCCGCCGCGTCGCCGGGCTGCCCGGGCGATGTCGACGGAGACGGACTGATCGGGTTCGGTGATCTCAACACGCTGCTCGCGTCGTTCAACACGAGCGCGGGAGATCCGGGCTTCAATCCCTCCGCCGACTTCGACGGCGACCTCGACGTCGACTTTGCGGACCTCAACGTCGTGCTCTCCGCGTTCAACCAGCCCTGCTGAGCGCCTCGTCCGGCGCCCGTCCAGCCGAGGCCGTCGCGCCGGATGCCGCAACCCCTGCCATACACCCGCGCCCTCCAAAGGGCGCGGGTTGTCTTTTACTGAAGATTCGTTGCGGCCCCTTCCGGATTCCCCCGACACGGGGTACATTTCGAGAAGGCCGGGACCGGGACGCCGATCATGGGGCTGTCGCCGCCGGCCGGTCACAAAGGAGCGGCTCCATGCGTCGTCCACACGCTGCCATCATCGCCCCCGCCGCGACGCTGATGGCCTCCGTCGCGGCACATGCTCAATGCGCGCCAACCCTCGATCGTTTTCCCGACGACGCCGGTGTCAACAACGAGGTTCATGAGCTCGTTGACTTCGACATCGGTCAGGGCCGCCAGCTCGGCCTCACGGGCGTCTTCACGTCCTGCGGCGGGGTCACCACACGCCGGGTCGCGGTCTTCGACGGCGCGGTCTTTGACAATCTCGCCGCGGGCGTCACCAGCGGCTACGGCGGCAGCGGATACGGGCGCGCTCTTGCCGAGTTTCAGAGCTACCTCTTCCTCGGCGGCAATATGGATCAAGTGGGCGGCGTGTACGCCGACAATCTTTGTTACTGGAACGGCTCGTCCTGGTACTACGTCGGCAACGAGCGCTACGTCGTCACGCTCGTGGTGATGCCGTCGCTCGGCGCAAACGGCACGCTGTTCGCGGGCAACGACGTGGGCAAGTGGGAGTCGTGGGACGGCGCCGTGCGCACCATCGGCGCGCTGCCCCAGTTGCTCAACGGCGAGATCGAGGACGCGATCGTCCACAACGACGGCGCCGGCGAGGCGATCTACGCCGTCGGCTCGTTCCGCAATTCCGACGGTTCACCGATGCGCCGTTTCGCCCGCTGGAAGCCCGGCGATTCCGGCTGGACGCAGGTCGGCGGCGGCGTCGGCGGCGGGCCGGGCGCCGATGTCGTCTACGACATCGACGTTCACGAGGGCGTCTTCTATCTCGCCGGAACCTTCGCCACCGCCGGCGGCCAGGCCTCCGGCGGCATCGCGTCGTGGAACGGGTCCGGGTGGACGCACTACGGGCTGGTTGAGGGATACATCCGCGATATCGAGTGGTTCGACGACGGCTCGGGCCCCGCCCTCTACGCCGGAGGCGAGTTCACCGCGATCGACGGCGTCGCCGCGGCCAACCTGGCGCGATGGAAGGATGGGGCGTGGCAGGCCGTCGGCGCGGGCGCCAACGGCATCATCCGCGAACTCCATGTCGCCGATCTCGGCGACGGCCCGGCGCTGTACATCGCCGGCAGCTTCACGATGATCAACGGCCAGGCCTCGTCGCGCTTCGCCATCCTGCGATCGTGCGAGGCGGTCGTCTGCCCGGGCGACACCAACGGCGACAACATCGTCGACTTTCAGGACCTCAACACCGTCGTCTCCGCGTTCAACACCACGTCGCAGGATTCGGGCTACAACGCAAGCGCCGACTTCGACGGCGACGGGGATGTGGACTTCGCCGACCTGAACATCGTGCTGGGTTCGTTCAACACCGCCTGCTAGAACGTGCACTCCGGAGGATTGGGATGCGTTTCAACCGATTCGTCACCGCCGCGGCGATCGTCGCCGGCGCGGCGGCATGGGCCGGTGCGGGGTCGGCTCCGACGACGACCTGCCTGTCGACCAACACCACGACCGGCGCGACGGGCGAGCTTGATTCGCACGTCCCCACGATTACGCCCGACGGCCTTGTCGCGGCGTTTGCGTCGAGCGCCCCCGACCTCGTGCCCGGCGACACCAACAACCGCCGCGACATCTTCGTCGTCGATCTCGTGACCGGCGCCCGGACGCGCGCCAGCGTCAGCACCTCGGGGCTTCAAGCGAACGGGCATTCCTATCTCCCGTCGCTGAGCAACACCGGACGGTTCATCGCGTTCGAAACGTCCGCGACCAACCTCGGCGGAGTGGGCTCGGGCGGATCGGGCTCCAAGGTGTACTGGCGCGACCAGGTCTCGGAAGACACCGTCCTCGTCGCCGGCGCCAGCTTCCCCATCGTCGCGTCCGCGCCGGACATCTCCGCGAGCGGGCGGTACGTCGCGTACGCCCGCGGCAATCTGCCGTCCTATTGCTACGTGCGCAACATGCAGAGCGGCGACGTCGTCCAGGCCGACATCGCCATGAACGGCCAGGCGCCCAACGGCGGCTCGAATCGCCCGCGAATCTCCGGCACGGGCCGCTACGTCGTGTTCGAGTCCGCCGCGACCAATCTCACGACCGATGCGATCGAGCCCGGCAGCGACCACATCTTCGTGCGCGACCTCGAGCAGGGCGTCACCACGCTCATCACCCGCGGCGCCGATGGACTTCCGGCGCCCGGACACTCGTGGAATGCCGTGATCTCGGCCGATGGGCGGTTCGTCGTGTATCTCTCCAACTCCGAAGCGCTCTCGCCCGACAACGACAACGTCGAACGATACAACGTTTTTCTCCACGATCGTCAGACGGGGGAGACGATCCGCGTCAACGAGCGCTGGTTCGGCGGTCAGCCGCTCTTCGAGGCCGCGAACCCGCGGATCTCGCGCGATGGTCGCTACGTCACATACGACTCGCGCGACGGCCAGATCGTGCCGGGCGATTCCTCCGGGCATTCGGATGTCTTCATGTACGACCGCATCCTGAAGCGCACGATTCCCGTGTCGCGCAGCTCGACCGGTCAGGCGCCGAGCGGCGCATCGGAGTTCGCGGTCGCCTCGGACGGTGGAACCCGCGTCGTGTTCGCCTCCGATGCAACCTCCATGCACAGCCCGGACCAGAACGAGGACTTTGATGTGTTCCTTCGCGCCTACCCCAACGGCCCCTTCTGCGCCGGCGACGTCAACGGCGATCACGCGGTGGACATGGCGGACCTGATGTGGGTCGTGGACAGCTTCAACACGACGCGCGGCGGGCCGGGCTTCAACGCCAACGCCGACCAGAATGCCGACGATCACGTGGACTTTGCCGACCTCAATATTGTGCTCGGCGCGTACAACTCGGCCTGCTGATCGGCCGGCCTCGCTGGACAGCCGCGGCGCCTTCGGCGACAACGGACGCCTCATCCAGGAGGCGCCGTCATGTTCCGCGCAATCGCCGTGTGCATCGGCACGTTCTTTCTCGTCCTGGCCATCGGCTGCGCTTCGCCGCGCTCCGATGCCCTCGCGTCCTGGCGCGACGGCGACGCCCGCGACCGGATCGAGCGCGCCGTGCTCGGCCCCCGAACCCTCGCGACCGATGCGCCCTATTTGCCCGCCGCCGAACGCATCGCCGTCTTCGACCACGACGGCATGCTCATCGCCGAGCAGCCGATCTACCTGCAGTACGCCTTCGTGATCGACCGCGTGGTCGAACGCGCGCCGGATCATCCGGAGTGGGGTGATGACGCTCTTCTCTCCGCCGCGATCGCGCGCGACTACGACGCCATCCTCTCCACGCGCGGCGCGCTGGCGCGCCTGACCACGGCCGCGGGGCTCGATGGACTGACGGCAGATGAATACCGGCAGCTCGCGCGCGAGTGGGTCAAGGGCGCCATGCATCCCACCCTCGGCCGCCCCTGGCGCGAGTGCGTGTACCAGCCCATGCTCGAGCTGCTCCGCCACCTCGAGGAGAACGGCTTTGCCTGCTTCATCGTCACCGGCGCCGGGGCCGACTTCGTTCGCGCCGTCGCGCCAGTGCTCTACGGCCTCCCCGAGCATCGCGTCATCGGCGACCCCGACCCGGTCGCCGTGGAAGAGCGCGAGGGAGCGCCCGTCGTAGTGCGCCTGCCGCTCGACGCCGCGGCCCCGTATCCGGGCAAGCCGCTCCTCATCCACCGGCACATCGGCGTTCGCCCGGCCATGGCGTTCGGCGCGGGGGATGGCGATCTGCCCATGCTGGAGTTCGTCGCCGCCGCGGGCGAGCGCCCCGCGGACCTGCATCCACGCAGCCACGGCCCCTTCCCTCGCCTCATCGCCGTGCTCCACCACACCGACGCCGAGCGCGAGTTCGCCTACGACCGCGAGTCCCGCATCGGGCGCAACGACCGGGCGCTCGACATCGCGGCGGAGCGCGGGTGGGTGATCATCGACATGCGGCGTGACTGGGCGGAGGTCTTCCCGCAGCGGTAGCGCGCCGCCCGCGGCGGTTCCCGTAGAATGTCCGCGTGCTCGTCGAACACCCGTTCGGATCACCGCTCGTGCTCATCGCGGCCATCCTGATCGGCCTCATGGTCTCGCTCGAGATCGGCCTGCGCCTCGGTCGGCGCGCCGTCTCGAAGCGACAGGCCCCCGGCGGCGTGCAGGTCGGCTCCATCCAGGGCGCGACGCTCGGCATGCTCGGCCTGCTGCTCGCGTTCTCCTTCGGAGGCGCCGCGACCCGCTTCATGGACCGCCAGGACCTCATCATCGAAGAGGCCAACGCCATCGGCACGGCGTACCTGCGCGCCGACCTGCTTCCCGAGGCGCAGGGCGAATCACTCCGCGCCACCCTGCGCGAGTACGTCGAACGCCGCGTCGTGGCCTCGCAATCGCTGCATCGCGGCCTTTCGCCCGAGTTCGCCGCGGAATTCGCCGGGCACCACACCCTCATGTGGGCCGCCGCGAGCGAGGGCGTGCGCCAGAGCCCCGAGTTCGCCCGCGTCATCCTCGACCCGGTGAACGAGGTCATCGACCTGCACTCCACACGCGTCGCCGCGGGGCGAAAGCACCTGCCCGGGCTCGTGCTCTCGCTCCTGCTGGTCTGCTCGGGGCTGGCGATGGGCGTCATCGGGTACGGCTGCGGCCTGTCGGGCCGGCGTTCGTTCGCGCTGACCGGCGCGCGGTCAGCACGTGGAGTTGTAGTTCGAGAGCACCGCGTTGAGGTCGGCGAACGTGTAGATCACGTTGTAGCCGCCCAGCACGCGGTTGAGGTCCGCGAAGTCCACATCGCCGTCGTCGTCGTAGTCGCCGTCGAGACTCACGGTGAGGCGCGCCGATGGCGTGGTCGTGGCGCCGCAGAGGTCGGTGACGATGCAGTCGTAATCGCCCTCGTCGCTCTCGTGGGCGTCGATGACGGTCATCAGGGGCGCGTGCACGCCGTGATAGTCATCGCCGTCGGCGAGGGGCGCGCCGTCCTTGCGCCACTGGTAGGCGTGCGGCCCGGTTCCTTGAGGCGCAATCGCCATGACGGCGTTGGCGCCGGGGCAGACCATCACGGGGGCCGGCGCCGCGACGACGGCGCAGGTGTAGGGCGACAACGTCACGCCGCAATACGCATCCACGAGCGCGCTGCCGCCGGCGCCGTTGACTCCGGCGCTCGAGGCCTGCTGCGCGCCGGACGCGGCGGAGTCGATCGTCAGCGTGTAGCGCCCCATCGGGAGGAGCATCTCGACCACCTCGCTGCCAACCTGGCCGCCCTCGGAGGTCTGTGTGAGCGTGCGCTCGTAGAACGTCTGGTCGCCGGCGTCGCGGATGCGGATGGCGCTCGAGGCGCCGATGCCGGGCCCGATCACCTGCACCGCGTGATCGGTGGTGAGCGACAGCTTCGTCGGCCCGGCGCCGACATCGAACACCAGCGTCCAGTGCTGCTCGGCGTCCGCGTCGGACGAGGCGTCTCCGAGCGCGCACCAATCGGGCGGCGGCGCGGTTGCGGCGGACTCGACACCGATCTCGCCGCCGAATTGCCAGATCGTCAGGTCGCTGCTCGACACGGGGTCGAAGATCGACGGCGCGCCTGTCACGCGCGACACGCCGCTCGCGCCGCCCGGCACGCAGCACGTGCAGTGGGAGGAGCAGTTCGTGCTCGCATCGTCGGCGGTCTGGAGGAACGCGAGCACGCTGCCGCCGAGCGAGAACATCGGCGCCGGGTTCGATGCGCAAACGACTTCGACCATGCAGCCGGGGGGTGGGTTGACCACGTTGCAGCCGACGAGCGCGCTCGCGTCCGTGATTCCCGTCGATGACCACGCGAACGAGACGAGCGTCCCCGGGTCGGCGCCGGCGCCGCGCGACAGGAGTGCGCAGACGAACACCGCCCCGACCGACGACAAGGCCAGACGAGTCTTCATGTTGTCATCCTCCGAGGGTCCGATCGGGCAGGTTCGTGCCCGAGATCCTCGACCAGGACCTGGCGCGCCGGGTCGCGGCGGACCACGAGTCGGCGCCGCGGCGCGGGGCGCGCTGATCCAACCGAGATTCTGCCAATCCGCCGGGCGAAAGCCAGACCCCCGGCGCGGAACCCGTCGAAGCCCGCCCGGCATCGGCCAACCGGCCGGACCGGCCATTCGCCTTCGCCCTCCCGGCCTGCCTACACTCGCCCCACATTCGCCGGTGGCCTCAACGTTGCCGGGCACTCCGATCGGAAAAGGATCGGGCCCGGATCGAACTGGGAATCTGCTGGCAGCGCCCCAACCGCATCGTTGCCGGGGCGCTCCGATCCCCAGTGGCCGCCCGACCCCCTGCACATTTCGCAGCGGACCCCGGCGTCCCCACACACTCGGCCCGCGCGCCATCGCCGCGCGGTCGAAGGAGTCTCTCTCTCTTGACGACGTTCACTTCCCTCGGCCTCTCCCAGCCCATCCTGCGCGCGCTCGCGGACGAGGGCTACGCCAACCCCACTCCTATCCAGGCCAAGACCATCGTCCCCGCCCTCGAAGGGCGCGACGTCCTCGGCTGCGCGCAGACCGGCACCGGCAAGACCGCCGCGTTCGCTCTGCCCATCATCCACTCTCTCTCGCAGGAGCCGATCGACAAAACGCGCCGAGGCCCCGTCCTCCCCCGCGCGCTCGTCCTCTGCCCCACCCGCGAGCTCGCGACGCAGATCGCCGACTCCTTCCGCGCCTACGGCCGCAACACCAGCCTCTCCGGCTCGGTCATCTACGGCGGCGTCAGCCAGCGCAAGCAGGAGCGCGACCTCGAGCGCGGCGTGGACATCATCGTCGCCACGCCCGGGCGCCTCATCGACCTCATGCAGCAGGGCATCGTCGATCTCTCCGCCGTCCGCATCTTCGTCCTCGACGAGGCCGAC
>JBGTSD010000061.1:0-18709 GCA_041940385.1 Phycisphaerales bacterium
GAACCCCTCTCCCCCCGGGGGAGAGGGCAGTGTGAGGGCAGATCTTCAAAGTGCGCCATCGCTCGCCTTCGACCAAACCCGCGCTCACACCATCGGCCGCGCCCACCACATCCGCTGCCTCCGCGAAGACATCAACGCGCTGAAGCTCGCCGGCGCGCGCGTCCCCGACCACTTCTTCTCGACGCTCGCGCAGCTCACCAACGAAGACCCCGACACCCTCCGCGCCGCCGCGCCGATCTCCCAGGAACAGTTCGACGCCCTCCACCCCGTCGATACGTCGTGAGTTCTCCCGGAAGCCGCTTCTGAGGAGTCTGCGACGAAGAAGCGGATCGCCCGATCCAACTCTTCGTCGAGGACTCCTCAGAGTTGGCTTCCGACATTCCCGTGCCCGCAGCCGCAGCTCTGGGCGGTTGCGGTTCCTCTCGAACCAAGACACCGACCGCCCAGAGCTGCGGTCGGTGGCACGACGGGACGCACGTGTTGGATGTCCTGCACACCGCGGCTCAGAGCGGCCGCAGTGTGCCGCCCGATCCAATGGAAAAGGGGCAGACGACCTCCGTCGTCCGCCCCTTGTGGAGACGTTTCAGGATCTAGTTTCGGATCAGCGGTCCTCGTCCTTGAGTCCCATGCCGCTGCGGTCCGGACCCTGCGGGCGCGCGGGCGGCGTGTAGGGGTTGCGCTGGAGTTCGGACAGCATCAGCTCGATCGCGGCGTCGAGCTGCGGGTCGCCGCCGTCGAGCATCTTCGCCGGATCATCGACGACCTCGATGTCGGGATCGACGCCGTGGCCCTCGATGCCCCACGTGCCGTCCTTCTCGTAGAAGCCGAAGGTCGGCACGGTGATGCCCGAGCCGTCGAGCAGTCCCGGGTTGCCGCTGATGCCGACAAGGCCGCCCCACGTGCGCATGCCGATCAGCTTCCCGACGCCCGCCTGCTTGAAGTAGTAGGGGAACGCGTCGCCGCCGGAGCCGGCGAGGCCGTTGATGAGCATGCACTTGGGGCCCTGATGGCTGTCCGGCGGCCAGGGCCAGTCGTTGCCGTCGGGGCGGGCCCAGTAGTTGGTGATGGGCCGGTTGAGCAGCTCGACGAAGCGGGTCGGGATCTGCCCGCCGCCGTTCCAGCGCTCGTCGATGATGAGCGCTTCCTTGTGGAGCTGGCCGTAGAACTGGCGCACCAGCTCGTTCTGGCCGTTGACGCCGGTGTCGGGCACGTAGATGTAGCCGACACGACCATCGGTCTTTTCCTCAACGTACTTGCGGTTGCGTTCGATCCAGGCGCGGAAGCGGAGCGAGCCATCGCCGGTCATGGGCTCGACGACGACGTCGCGCGCCTTGTCGTCCCAGGTCGGGCTCTCGCTGACGGTCAGCGTGATCGAGCGGCCCGTCGCGCCGACGAACGACGCCCAGGGGTCCTTGCTCGTATCCACCGCGCGCCCGTTGACCGCGAGGAGGAAGTCGCCCTCCTTGACATCCACGCCGGGCTCGCTGAGCGGGCCCTTGGCGTCGGCGTCCCACGGGCCGCCGCGGTAGATCTTCGCGATGCGGTACGCGCTCGCGCCGTCCTCTTCGACGAGCTCGAAGTCGCAGCCGAGCATGCCGACGGACGTGCTGGGGGGATTCTCCTCGTCCGCGCCGCCGCCGCGGTAGTACGCGTGGCCGACGTTGAGCTCGGAGATCATCTCGGCGATGACGAAGCCGACGTCCTCGCGGCTGACGCAGTCGGCGAGCATCGCGGCGTAGCGCTCGCGGATGGCGGGCCAGTCCACGCCGTGGAGGTTCTTCTCGTAGAAGAAGTCGCGGTTGAGGCGCCACGCGTCGTGGAAGATCTGCTTCCACTCTTCGGCGGGCTCGACCTGCGCCATCATGCCCGAGGTGACGACGGCCTTGCCGGAGGCGCCGGCGGAGGCGTCGAGGATCTGCGCGGAGCCGCCGCGCAGCACGATGAGCTTCTTGCCGTCGGCGGAGATCTCGTAAGCGCCGCCGGAGGTGATCTCCTTCTCTTCCTTCTTCTCGTCCTTGATGTCGAAGAGCTTGATGCCGGTGGAGCCGTCCTGGCCGCGCGCCGGTCGACGGACGTAGATGAGCTGGTTCTTGTCGTTGACGGAGAGGCGGCCGAAGACGCCGGGGCTGGGCGGGAGCTGCATGACGCGCGCTTCGAGGCCCTCGAAGTCGATGTCGACCTTCTCGCGCGGCTTGCCGTCGTCCTTCTTCTTGTCGTCGCCGTCGGCGCCGGCGCCGGGCTTGTCGGTGCGGGTGGCCTCGATCTGGGCGCTGATGCCGATCGCCGGAGCGTCGACGGTTCCGGTGAGCTTGTCGCCGTCGATGATGCCCTCGATCGAGACCTCGGCGCCGTCGGGGGTGGTGAGCGTCAGCGTGAGCTTCTTGCTCGCCGGGTCCCACGTGCCCGAGGTGATGGACGCGTCGCCGGCGGGCGAGGAGGCGAAGCCGGTGACGGAGTTGTCGGCGTTGAGCGTGAGATTGAGAACGACGGTCATGTTCGGCGGGAGTTCCGGGCCGGAGAGCGTAAAGCTCCACTTGCCCGAGACGCCGTCGTCGGCCGCGGCCTCGTCGTCCTTCTCGTTGTCGCCGTCGTCGCCGTTCTCGCCATTCTCGCCGTTCTTCTTCTCGTTGTCCTTCTTGTCGGCGTCGTCCTTGTCGTCCTTCTTCTTGACCTCTTCCTCGTCGCTCTTGGCGAGGTAGGGGCTCTTGACGTCGGCGCGGAGCGGGACGGCGTTGAGGACCTGTGTGCCGGCGTAGATGAACGACGTGTCGAGCTCGCCGTAGGCCGGGCTGAAGGAGCGGCTGGCGACGAAGTAGAGCCAGTCGCCCTTGCGGTCGAAGGTGGGCGACGACTCGCTGAACATGCCGGACGTGAGGCGGTGGTTCTCACCGTTCTCGACGTCGTAGACCCAGACGGCGGTGGTCATGCGGGTGTCGCCGCTGCGCTCGTAGGCGATCCAGCGCGAGTCGTGGGACCAGGAGAGGTCGTTGTTCGCGCCGTCCCAGCCGAAGGGATCGGTGTCGATCTTCTTCATCTCGCCGGACTCGACGTCCACGAGCCAGATGGCGCCGGTCTTTTCGGTGTAGGCGATCTTCTTGGAGTCGGGCGACCAGATGGGGTCGTACTTGAAGGTGTCGCCGCCGGTGGTGAGCTGGCGCGCTTCGCCGCGGCCGTCGGCGGGGGCGACGTAGACCTCGTACTCACCGGACGCGTCGCTGATGTACGCGATGTTCGCGCCGTCGGGGCTCCACGTCGGGGTGCGCTCGAAGGCGTTGTCGGTGTCGGTGAGCTGGCGCGGCGAGCCGTGCTCGGCGGGCGCGGTCCAGACGTCGCCGCGCGCCGACACGATGGCGCGCTTGCCGGTGGGGGAGATGTGCCAGGAGGAGATGGTCTTGCTGGCGTCGGCGAGCTGCTGGCGGATCTTGGGCCGGTCGCCGGGGATGGAGATGTCGATGACGTGGGAGCGTCCGTCGCCGAGGTTGTAGCGGTAGAGGTCGGCGCCGTACTGGAAGACGATCTCGCCCTCGCCGCGCGCGCCCGGGCCCATGGAGGGCCACTTCACGTCGAAGTCGGTGAAGCGGGTGAGCTGGGTGCGCTGGCCGGAGGCGGGGTCGTAGGACCAGAGGTTGAGCTTGTGCTCGTCGCCGCCGTCGGAGAGGTAATAGACCTTGTCCTTGTGCCACATCGGAAGGGTGTCGGTGCCTTCCCAGTCGGTGATCTTCTTCGACTCGCCGGACTCGAGGTTGAGGAGCCAGATGTCGGTGGCCATGCCGCCGCGGTAGCGCTTCCAGGTTCGGTTGTCGCGCGAGTGGGGCGTGTAGGCGAGCCATTGACCATCGGCGCTGAGCGCGCCGTTGGCGCCGTAGGGCGGCGCGAGCTTCTCGGCGAGTCCGCCCTCGGGGGAGAGCGCGAAGATCTGCGTCTGTCGGCCGAGGCCGGCCATGCCGGAGCCGAAGAAGATGATGCGGCCGTCTTCGGACCAGTCGGTGATGATCTCGCCCATCGGGTGGTGCGTGAGGCGCCTGGGGACGCCGCCGTTCGCATCGATCACGTAGATATCGACGCTGCCGTCGTACGCGCCGCCGAAGGCGATCTGCGAGCCGTCGGGGCTGAACTTGGCGTAGGACTCGGCGCCCTCGGGGCTCGAGAGGGGCTGCGCGGTTCCGCCCTCGCGCGGCGCGACCCAGAGGTCGTTGGCGTAGCGGAAGACCACGTGCGTCGGGCCGATGTCCGGGTGCCGGAGCATGCCGGCGTGGGGCTGGACCTGCGCGAGCGCGGGGAGCGCGGCGCCCGCCGCGCCGGCGGCGAGAACGAGGTTGCGAACGACTTGGCTTGGCTTCGGCACTCTGACAATCTCCATGTCGCCCCATGGCAGTCGCCGACGACCCGACCGTCGGAGCGGCGTGGGGCTGATTCCGAGTTGGGGGTCCACTTATACCGGCGGCGGGCGGATGGATTACAGGGGCGGCCCCGAACATGGCCGATGCAGCGGCAATAGGGGCCCACCGGTACCGTTAGGCAGGTCGGTCGGGGTCGCCATGCCGGGGGTTCGCCGGCGTTCAGGACAGGAACGGAGGGGCTGGATGCCCAGACGACACGCGTTCTCGCTCATCGAGCTCTTGGTTTCCATCTCGATCATCGCGGTGCTGCTCGGGATCATCCTGGCGGCGCTGCCGAAGGTGCGTCAGGCGGGACTGAAGGCCGCGTGCGGAGCGAACCTGCACGGGCTGGGCCAGGG
This sequence comes from Phycisphaerales bacterium, assembly GCA_041940385.1. GTDB lineage: Bacteria > Planctomycetota > Phycisphaerae > Phycisphaerales > UBA1924 > JACVCK01. The sequence continues at coordinate 4,739 of JBGTSD010000061.1, forward strand.
CATCGAGGCGTACAAGATGGACAACGACGCGAAGTTCCCCTCGGCGCGGTACATGCCGGCGCCGCTCCTTTCGGGGGACACGGACCCGGCGCTGAACGTGGCGCTGGCGGACTACATCGAGCCGAACAATCCCGCCTATCGCTGCCCGGGCGATCCGACGATCTACGACCTCGAGTGGACGGACGATCAGGGTGTCACGCACCAGTGCGGGATGTCGTACTCGTACGAGAGCGCGGCGCTGTCGGGGCGGACGTTCGAGGAATCGTTCTACGCGCGGTTCCTGCAGCGCAACACGACGAACACGCCGGTGGCGCACGACTTCGACGGGGGCACGGTGGAATTGCAGGACGGGCGGACGATCCGGGTGGATTTCTATCACAAGGAACGCAACGTGCTGTTCGTGGACGGGCACGTGGGCAACGTGGTCGCGCCGCCGGAGAGCAAGACGCAGCCGCCTGCGCCGGGCGCGTGATTAGCGACGACGAACGATCAGGAGAGTGTGCACATGCCTCAGCGGATTGACCTCGACGCACAGTTGGCCGAATCGCGCCGTCCGATCGACGCGAACTGGTCGGCGAAGAAGAAGATGACGGTGGGCGCGATCTGCGGCGGCGCGGCGATCGCGGCGCTGTCGGGCGGCGTGTGGGCGATGGTCGCGTCGCGCCCGCCGAGTTTGCCGCGGACGCCGCAGGAGGCGGTGGCGGTGCTGTCCTCCGACAAGTGGGACAACCTGAGCCAGGACCGCAGGGCGCAGTACATGGACGAGGCGCGCCGGCTGGTGCGGGAGATGAGCGAGGAGGAGCGCCGGAAGCTGATGGAGGACGAGAAGGCGCGCCAGGCGTTCCAGCAGATGCGCGAGGAGATGTTCGACGAGATGGCGCGCCGGTTCGCGCGGGGCGAGGAGATGCCGTGGCAGCGGCAGCGTCCGGAGGGCGAGCGCCCGCAGCCGAGCCAGGAGCAGATGCGCCAGTGGCGGGAGCGGCAGGAGCAGATGACGGACGAGGAACGCGCGCAGATGCGGGAGCGGATGCGCGACATGATGAACGCGCGCGTGGATCAGCAGCTCGCGGGTGGCAACCCCCAGTCGGGCGCGCTGCGCGGCGAGATGATGAAGCGCGGCGGCGCGGGCCGCGGTCCGGGCGGGGGTGGGGGCCCCCGGCGCGGGGGGTGATTTCGCGTCGAATAGGCGCCAAAGAAGGCGTTTGTCCGGCTTGACGACGCGGTACGGCGCCGGGATGCTGTCACCTGTTTGGGGTCGACATCATCTGTGCCGTCCGGGTTGGGTGGAGCGAACGTCATGCCGAAGTTTGTTGTGACACTGGTCGTCGGGGGCGCGATCGCTGCGGGCGCTGAGGCCGCGACGATGAAGTACGAGTTCACCGGGACGATCGAATCGACCGGTGCGTTCGCGGCGTACAGCGGCGGGACGTTCACCTATCGGTCGTTCGTCAACGAGCTTGCCGCGGACCTCGACGGGACGGCGGTGGTCGGCTCGTTCGCGCAGAGCAAGGTCGAACTGGTGATTCATCAGACGTCCCTGGCGGACCTGGTGGTGTTCTCGTTCGGCGGCGCCAATCTCGCGACGTTCCAGATCAGCACCGCCAATCAGACGATCAAGTCCGAGCTGGTGACGGCGACGTTCCAGTTCGCGTCGGTGGTGGCGGATCCGATCGGGATCACGTTCGGCTCGGATGCGCTGCCCGGACCGTTCGCCCAGACCGCGGTCGTCGCGGCCGGGTCGACGTCGTATTTCAGCTTCCTCGACATCGCGTCGGGCGTCACGATGACGACGACGCACGTGTCGGCGGAGTTGATTCCGCTGCCGACGCCTGTGGGCCTCGCGTGCGCGGGGCTGCTCGGCGTGTTCGGGGCGCGTCGGCGGCGGTAGAGCGCGGTCGCCACTACCATCAGGCGTCGCCCCGGTGGGGTGGCCGAGTGGTTGAAGGCGCCGGTCTTGAAAACCGGTGAACCCGTCAGGGTTCCGCAGGTTCGAATCCTGTCCCCACCGCTTTTTCCGGCGCCGGCGTCGTGCGCGCCGGCGTGTTCGGGGACATCCCGGGAATCATGGGGTCGCGCTGTCGGCGGGGCGAGGGCCATTGACGGCCGCGCGTCGATCTTTACAGTGGTCACGCGATCGGATTGGTCCGGCTTTTTACTCTCGTGGAAAGGCGTCCAACATGCGTGGGAGTGTTCTTGCGGCGGCGATGGCGGTCGGGTGCGCGGGCGCTGCGGCGTCGGGCGGAACGATCACGTACGAGTTCACGGCGTCCATCACGCATGCGACCGGCATCTACGAAGACTACGTGGGCGGCGCGGTGACCTACCGCGTTTCGGCGTCGCTCGGCGCGGTCGATATCGATCCGGATCCGACGATCGGTCACTACGACCAGATCGCGGTCGATCTCGCGATCAGCGCCTCCGGTCAGGACGACCTGACCCTCTTCTCCTTCGACGCGGTCGGTCTGTCGCAGATGTCGTTCAGTGCGCTCTACGTTCAGCTCGACTTCGACAACTTCGGTTCGACGTTCGATGGCACCATCGATGGTCATTTTCATCTGTTCTGGGTTGATGCGTTCGGCCCGTTTGCAACGGATGCGTTGCCCATGTTCGACGTCCTGGACGGCTCGAATGGACTTGTCGGCGGCCAAGGTTTTTACTTCACGCAACTGGATGCGCTCATCGGCTCGATCACGTTCGATGTCTCGCAGGTGACCAGCGACGCCGACCTGACGACGATCGTGCCGTTGCCGACGCCGCTCGGGCTCGCGGCCGCGGGGTTGCTGGGCGTGGTCGGCGTGCGTCGTCGGCGGTGACGAAGTTCAGCCCGCGCGTTCGCGCTGGCGCGGCGCGTGGTCGAGTTCGGCGTTGACGCGGAACTCGACGGGACCGCTGCGTTCTTCCCATGGTTCGTTGTTGAAGTCGACGTCGATGCGCTGTGGCGTGAGGACGCCGCTGGTGTCTTCGTAGTCGGCGAAGCGTTGCCGGACGTCGCCGATGAGCATGGATGGGCCGCGGTCCTTGCAGGTGATGGCGAGGACGCGGTGGGTGTCGCGGTCGAGGGCGACGGTGGCGGCGAAGCCGTGGAACCAGACGCGGAGCTGGTCGACGGGCGTGTCGCCGAGCTTGCCCTCGGGCAGGGCGCCGACGGTGAAGCCCGGGTGGATGCGGGCGCGGAGGATGGAGATGGGGTTCGCGGCGCCGAGGCGGCCGAGCGCCTTGATCTGCGGGTCGTCGAGCGGCTCGGAGCCGGTGTTGCTGTACTTCCACGCGTCGGTCGGCGTGGCGACGTAGCCCCAGACGTGCTCGTCCCAGGTGTCGCGCTTGTGGATCATCTCGCCGAAGACCATCTCGAGCGAGGCGGTGAGCTGGGCGACGCCGGCGTTGGACTCGCGCTCGCGCTTGGAGTGGATGGCGATGTTTCGGAGCGCGTCGAGGCGCTGGGCGCCGCCGTGCGCCGCGATGGCCTGATCGAGGAGCGCCTGGCCCTGGGCCGCGTCCTCGGCGGAGAAGATCGGGCGCTCGTCGTCGCGCTCGATCATGCTCTCGGCGTGCTTGAGGAACGTGGCGCGGCAGCCATCGGACGCGAAGATGTAGATCTTCTCGTCGTGCGTGGCGTAGAGGTCGGGGCGGCCGGTTCCGCTGAGCGGGCCCATGCGGGCGCAGGCGCCGCCCATCTGGATCTCGTACTGCTCCGGCGCGCTGTCGAAGCGGGCTTTGTTCGCTTCGTTGACGAAGACGTAGCGGTACTTGCCGCGGTCGCTGAAGATCGTCGCTTCGCCGGCGGTCTCGCGGCCTTCGACGAGTTCGACGGGGTCGACGGGGAGCGTCCCTCCGGAAGGTTGAGCGATCGCGGCGACGGCGAGGGTGAGCAAGGCGATGAGGGCGCGGAGCATGGCGATGGTTCCTGTTGCTGGATCAGTGCGAGGCGGCGGAGGGATGCACGATGGTGAAGGCGTGGGGGAGCGCGTCGACGCGGCGGATGGCCATGTCCACGACCATGGGTGAATCTTCGCCGTCCGGGCGGAGGCGCGTGATGTTGAGGAGGTATTCGTCGTCGCTGGTGAACTTCATGGTGACGCGGTAGGCGTCGGGTTCGCCGTCGAGCCGGGTCATGCGCCAGTCCCAGTGGAGAGCGCCGTCCTCGGTGAGGGTGATGGCGCCGCGGGCGATGGCGCCGTTCTCGTCGATCGACTGGAAGCGCACTTCACCGGCGCCGGGCTCGCGCCAGATCTGCGTGGCGCCGTGGGGGAACATGCCTTCGGCGTTGCCGAGCCGGCCGCGGGTGATGATGGAGTGTTGTCCGGGTCCGTGCTCGGCGATGTTGTGGACGCGGAAGAGGTCGCCGTCGGGGGTGGTGGATTCGTGGATCCAGTGGCCGCCGATCATGCGCTGGAGTTCGGCGAAGGTCTGCGAGGCCTGATCGGGCGTGGCGAGCGCGGCGGCGCTGACGAGGAGCGTGAGGAGCGCGGCGAGGATGCGGTGCATGGGTGTTCTCGATTTCGTGGATCAGCGCCAGGCGCCGAGGATGGCGCCGGCGAGGAGGAGCGAGCCGGCGTGCTTGCCGAAGTCGATGGCGTAGCCGCGGATGGAGCGGGCGGAGCCGATCTGCGTGGCGAGCGTGAGCGGGGCGACGATGAGGACGGCGAGGAAGGCGCCGAGGACGAGTCCATCGGCGAGTGATTCGACGCCGATGAGGCGGACGAGGAGCGCGAGGCCGACGGCGAAAACGAGGTCGCAGAGGAAGAGGACGGTGTAGGTGCGGGCGGGGCTCGCGCTCATGGCCTTCACCTGATCGTCGGTGAAGGCGTAGGCGCGCATCCAGGCCTTGCCGAAGAGCGCGGCGTACCAGAGGCCGCCGAGCATGAACGACGCGACGCCCGCGACGAGGATGGCGAGCCAGTTGAGGCCGGTGAAGAGCGAGGCGTTCATGAAGGGCTCCGGTTACTGGAGGCGGTTGGATTTCGACGGGATTCGCCGGCGTTTCGTCGCGGGCGCGGGCGCTGCGTTCTCAAGGAGGTCGAAGTAGGCGCGGAGCTGGGCGACGGAGGCGTCGTAGGGCTCGAGCGAGCCCGAGGCGCGCGCCTGCATGACGCCGCCCTCCATCACGGTGAGGATGAAGTGCGCGAGCTGGTCGCGGTCGGTGTCGGGAGGAAGGCGGTCGTGCGCGGCGTCGAGCCAGGTGCGCACGCCCTTGGCCCAGTTGCGGAAGTTGAGGTCGATGAGCGAGCGGATCTCGGGGTGGCTGTCGCCGACTTCGATGGCGAGGTTGCCGATGGGGCAGCCCATGGTGCAGCCGGTGATCTCGAGGCCCATGCGGTACCAGGCGAGGAGGGCGAAGACGCGCTCGATGGGGTCGTCGGTCTGGGATTCCTGGGGTTCAAGGACGATGGGTCGGAGCATCTCGACGTAGCGCTGGAGGACGCCGACGAGGAGGGCTTCCTTGGAGGGGAAGAAGTGGTAGAGGGAGCCGGCGTTGACCCGGGCTTCGCGGAGGATGGTGGCGACGCCGGTGGCGTTGTAGCCCTGCTCGTGGAAGAGCCGTGCCGCGACGTCGAGGATGCGGTCCTTGGTGGAGTGGATGGCGTCGGGGGATGCTGGGGTCATGGTTGAGTGGGCATTCAACCATGAGTTGAGTGATTGGTCAAGGGGGGATTTGGCAGATCCAAAGAACCCCTCTCCCGGCCTCTCCCCCAAGGAGAGAGGGGTTCGGACGTCAGGCGCGGATTGGGTTGTGGGATTGATCGATCCAACTCTTCGTCGAGGACTCCTCAGAGTTGGCTTCCGGGGAGGAGTTGGCATCCGATGCGTAGTGCTCGTCGAGCACGGCGCGCCAGTCTTCGATGGAGCTCACGCGGATGAAGCGTTGGCGGACGTCTTCGTTCCGGGGGTGGTGTTCGGCGAAGCGGATGCCGAACTTGCGCATGAGTCGTGCGGCGAGGTGTTCGCCGTTGACGGCAACGGAGAGGTCGAAGTGTTCGAGGAGGACGGCGCGCTGTTCGGCGATCGTCGGCGGGCGCGGCGTTGCGCCGGCCATGAGGTCGCGGGCCTGGCGGAAGATCCAGGGGTTGCCGATGCATCCTCGCGCGACGCTGACGGCGTGGACGCCGGTGTAGGCGATCATGCGGAAGATGTCCTCGGCGGACCAGACGTCTCCGGAGCCGAAGACGACGCGGTCTGGCCTCCCCCGGACCAAGTCTCTCAGAAACGTCCAGCGTGAGGGGCCGACGTACTTCTGTTCGACGGTGCGGCCGTGGACGGTGGCCCAGGCGTAGCCGAGTTCGTAGGCGGCGTCGAAGATGCGGTAGAAGTTGCGTTCGGCGGTGTCGGAGTCGTCGCTGCCGCGGCGGATCTTGAGCGTGGTGGGGATGTGCGCGGGGACGGCGTCGCGGACGGCGCGGAGGATGTCGATGGCGCCTTGTGGTTCGCGGAGCCAGTGTCCGCCTCGCGCTTTGCGTTCGATCTTCTTGACGGGGCAGGCGAGGTTGACGTCGATGGCCTGGAAGGTTTCGTCGCCGGGTGTCGGCGCTGTGTCGAGATCGGCGCGTCCTTCGGCGAGTTCGCGGTAGAAGCGCGCGGGGCGTTTGCCCTGCTCGAGCATCTTGATGGCGGCCGCGGCCATGGTGTCGGGGTCGGCGCCCATGAGCTGGCCGACGAGGGGGTGATCGTCGTGGGCGCCGGGGACGTTGTCGTGGAGTTCGCCGAGGTCGGCCTTGGAGAAGCCGCGGCCGTTGGCGAGGACGGTGCGATCGAGGAGCGCTTCGGTGACGCAGCAGGGCGCGCCGTGTCGGCGGGCGATGAGGCGCATGGCGGCGTCGGAGTATCCGGCGAGTCCGGCCTGGAAGAAGGGCGCGTCGAAGCCGGGGACGGCGGCGGGGATGCGGGGGTCGATGCGGTGGGCGCGGGCGATGGCGGGGGCGTCGATGAACTCGGCGCCGGGGGCGATGGCCGGGGAGGGCGCGGTGGCGTTGTTGCTCTGGCAGCCCATCGAGGCGACTATAGACGGCGATGAAGCGAGCACTGATCGGCGTGTTGTGCGGAGTTTCGGCGTTGGCGCTGTGGGGATGCGCGTCGTCGCCGGTGGAGTATGCGCGGGACTACCCGGTGGAGAAGCCGCGGGTGGGGAGCGCGGACATCCAGGTGCTGCGCGACGAGACGAAGATCACGCTGACGAACACGACGGCGGAGTCGTACGGTCCGTTCACGCTGTGGCTGAACCGTTGGTTCTCGCGGCCGGTGGATGGCCTGGCGGTGGGGGAGACGATCACGCTGTCGCTGAAGGACTTCCGCGATGTGACGTCGGAGGGATTCCGCGCGGGCGGATTCTTCGCGACGAAACAGCCCTATCCGATCGTGTCGGCGGACATCGAGACGGAGACGGAGGTCATCGGGCTCGTGGTGATCGCGGAGCGACGCTGACCATGGCGCAGTTCGGGCGCATGGCGGGGCGCGAGATCGCGCCGGCGGTCGTTACGCAGAAAAGAAAATCCACCGCATCGGGGGAAGATACGGTGGATAGGAGGGAAGAAACACGTCAAGGGAAATATAGCAAACGATTCGCGGGGGGGCGATACAGGACCGGCAAAATCGGCCGGTCATTTGTTCGTATTTTGGCGGGGAAATGGCTGGATTGGTCCGCGTCGGGCGGCATTCGGGGTGACGAGGGGTGGCGGCAAGCTGGGGAAGATCGGTGGAGGGGCGTGGTGGAAAGGGGTTGGGGGCTCCGGGAGAATGCGGCGATGCCCCGGCGGGACCCATTCCTATTGATGACGGCGGCGTGCGCGCTGATGGCGTCGGTGTGCGTTGCGCAGGACGCGGGCGAGCCGGCGCCGTCGGACGAGGTGGAGAAGGCGCCGGCGACACTGCCGGAGGTAAAGGAAGAGAAGAAGGATCCGGAGCCGGGCGCCGAGTGCGTGGTGGTGATGCGCGACGGGCAGCGCATCACGGGCGAGTTCGTGTCGCGCGCGGACGGCGTGGTGCGGGTGCGCGTGGGCGGGGTGGAGCTGCGGATCTCGACGGCGGAGATCGAGCGCGTGATTGCGCAGTTGCCGCTGCAGGAGCGGTACCGCCAGATGCGCGCGCTGATCGACGACGGCGACGCGGAGCGGCTGCTGCTGGTGGCGGAGTGGCTGCGCTCGAACGGGCTGCTCGACGAGGCGAAGCGCGAGATCGAGCACGTGCTGCGGCTGACGCCGACGAGCCCGGAGGCGCTGCGGCTGCGCGACCTGATCGAGCGGCAGACGCTGCTGCGTGATCGGCAGCGCGAGATGGAGCCGTCGATCCCGCCGGGCGAGCGGAGCGCGCCGGCGGAGCGGACGCCGACGCGTCGGGCGGTGAACAAGCCGGTTCCGACGCTGACGCCGGAGCAGATCAATCTTCTCAAGGTGTTCGAGATCGATCTGACGGATCCGCCGCGGATCGTGATCCAGCGGGAAACGGTGGAGAAGCTGCTGAGTCAGCACTCGGGGAACCCGCTGATCCCGGCGTCGCGCGAGGGGAAGGCGGAGTTCTTCAAGCTGCCGCCGGAAGAGATCCTGTCGATCATGTTCCGCCTGCAGGCGCGGGACCTGTACGGCGAGGTGCAGGTGCTGGCGAATCCGGCGTCGATGGTGCAGTTCCGCGACCACGTGAATCGCGGGTGGCTGGCGCAGTCGTGCGCGTCGACGGCGTGTCACGGCGGGGACGATGCGGGGCGGCTGCGGCTGATCGGTCGCCGGTCGGCGTCGGACGAGTCGGTGTACACGAACTTCCTGATCATGGAGCGTTTCCGGCTGTCGAGCGGCGAGGCGCTGATCAACTACGAGACGCCGGAGGAGTCGCCGCTGCTGCACATGGCGCTGCCGCGGCAGGATGCGCGGTTCCCGCACCCGGACGTGCGCGGCTGGAGCCCGGCGTTCCGGAACACGTCGGCGCGTCGGTACCTGCAGACGGTGGATTGGATGAAGTCGATGTATCTGCCGCGGCCGGAGCATCCGGTCGAGTACCCGCCGAAGGAGGCGGGTTCGCCGGACGCGGAGGCGGAGCCAGCGCCGGTTCGGGGTGTTCCTCGGTAGATCAATGGGTGATTGGGGGGTGATGTCGGGTTCTGCTAGACTCCCGCCCCCTCCGACGGCGCTGCTGGACGCAGCCCTGGCGGGCGATCGGGCGTATCGGGAAGCCCGGCGCCGGTTGTCGGGCCGTCGGACACAGGAACAGACGAGGATCGCATGAGCCGCATTGAGCAGGATCGGATCTGGACACGCGCCCGCCGTGGCCTTCGGGCGATGGGGGTGGTGGTGTGCGTGGGCGCCGCGGTTTCGGCGTGGGGCTGCGCGAAGGAGAGCGACGCGCAGGCGGCGGTGCGGACGGCCCGTCAGAAGGTGCTGGCGATCAATTCCGGTTCGTCGCCGGCGTCTCCGGAGCTGCGGAAGTCGGTGTATCAGGACGTGCAGAACTCGCTGCGCGGCGCGGCGGACAAGCTCGAGGGCGCTTCGGCGTCGGCGGCGCTGGTGCTGCTCGGCGAGGCGCAGGCGGGTCTGGCGGAGGTGCAGGCGGCGGACGCGGTGACGATGGACAATCGTCTGCTGTCGCTGGCGGCGCAGGCGCGTTCGGCGGCGAGTCTCTACGTGTCGCAAGCGGCGCTCGAGACGTCGCTGAAGGGGTACGACCCTTCGCGGACGATGGAGGACCTGCGCGAGGCGAGCAGCGACTTCCAGGCGGATCTCGCGTCGGTTCAGGCGAGCCGCGACACGATGCAGGCGCAGATGGATGCGCTGCTCGCGGACGCGGAGCGGCAGTCGTCGATGGCGAAGGAGCGTCGTCTCGAGGCGGCGCGGCTGCGTTCGGACTCGGCGCAGAGCGATCCGGCGACGCGCGCGGAGGCGGCGCAGCGGTCGTACGAGGTGTCGCGGATCGCGGACGAGCATGATCGTTCGGCGGCGGACCTGCGGGCGCAGGCGGAGAAGATCCGGCCGCAGATCGCGACGGCGGACATCGACATCGAGCGCTGGAAGCGTCTGGGCGAGCTGGCGAATCAGTCGCGTTCGAACCTGACGGCGGCGGTGAACGCGCGTCTGGAGCAGGCGGCGCGGGCGAAGGCGTCGGCGGACGAGGCGGCGGCGCGTCTGGATGCGCTGGTGCAGGAGATCGAGACGCTGCGGACGGGTGATCACGCTTCGGCGTACGACGGCGCGGCGGGGAACTACAACGCGGCGATCGGGTCGTTCCGTCGCGCGGCGCAGGTGGTGACGAAGGCGGACGCCAAGGCGCCGCAGGGCGTGGCGCTGACGCAGGCGCAGAGCGCGCTGGCGGACCTGCATCGGAGTCGCGCGCGGACGCTCGAGGTGCTGGTCGATCTGTATGACCGACTGGCGCAGACGTCGCCTGCGCTGCCGCGGGGTCAGGCGTACGCCGGGCTGGCGGGCGAGGTCGGCGCGAAGGTGGACGAGCTGCTGGCCGCGGCGGCGGAGTCGTTCACAAACGCGCGGAGCAGCATCGCGGCGGCAGGGCTGCGGGGCGATCTTCGGGATCGCGGCGAGCGGATCGGCCAGATGCTGAACGAAGCGGCGGGTCGCGTCGGCGGCGTGATGGAGGAAGAGGAAGCGCCGATCGACGACGAGCAGCCGATGGACGAGGCCTACGACGACAGCGGCGAGTTGGCGCCGGAGGACGGCGAGGTCGCGCCCGAGGACGAGGTCGCGCCGGAGGACGAAGCGGCGCCGCAGTGACGCGGCGGGCTTAGTTGCCGGTCGGAAGCCCCTTGGATTTCCAGATGGCGTGGAGCCGGTCGATGTCGATCGGTTCGAGCGCGACACCGTCGCCGGTGGTGGCGCGGATGATGTGGCCGTCTTCGGTCAGGACGGTCTCGCGCTCGGCCATGCCCTCGGCGATGCGGGTGCGGAGGATCCAGCCCTCGCCGGCGCCGCCGGCGGTTTCGAGGGTGTCTCGCCGGAGTTCGAGCTTGCCGGTCGTCGAGTTGTAGCAGTAGAACGCGAAGGCGAGGGGCGTCTGTGCCTGCGCGAGGAGTCGCGGGAGCATGAACGACTCGACCTGCGTGAGGTAGGACTTGTCGGGGATGCGCCACGTGGTCTCGGCGGGCTGTGCGCCGGGGGCCTGGACGCGGACGGAGAGGCGATCGTCGAAGCGCGCGCCGGTCTCGGTCCAGACGCCGTCCTGGTTGCCTTCGCGGATGCGCAGGCGCACGGTCCATGCTTCCTCATCGCGCGCATCGAGGGTGAGCGTGGCGAAGAAGATGGATTCGCTGTCCACGAGGCGCGCGCCGTCGATGTATCGGGCGACGACGCGGACGATGTAGCCGGGCTGCTGATCGGTTTCGGTCCAGCGGGACTGCGGGCGCTCGGGGGTCAGCTCGCCGCGTGAGCCGCGGCGGATCTCGACCATCTGGTACGCGACTTCCTGAGCGTCCTGGGGGAGTCCCGAGGGCGCGGGGCGGTAGAGGCGGCGCCAGTCGGATTCTTCGGTGATCGCGGCGTCGTAGGAGGCGGTGGTGAGGGAATCGAGGAAGCCCTGGCCGGTCGCGACGGCCGCGGCTCGGTCGGTGGCGGCGGCGAGGGGGTCGCGGAAGACGGCGCTGCCGGCGATGGCGTCGTAGACGGCGTTGGCCTTGGTGAGTTCGGGCTCGAGGCACTGGAGGCGCATGAGGACGAAGCGTCCGGGCTCGGCGCGGAAGACGGTGCAGCGGTCGATGAGGGGGTGTTTTTCGCCTGGGCTGCGGGCGGTGAAGCGGGAGGCCGCGGCGCCGCCGATCGCGAGGCCGTCTTCGCGGTTCAGGACGGCGACAGCGGATTCGGCGGTGGAGGGTCGGTTGTTGGGGCCGACAGTGGTCTGGACGCGGGCGGACTGGAGGCCGCTGATGAGTTCCGAGGCGACCATTTCCGCGGTGAGGTTGTTGTCGCGGGAGCGTCGTTCCTCGATGGTGATGAGCCAGGTGCTGTCGGTGGGTCGGAGGGTGATGGTCTCTGCGGGTCCGGCCTTGGTGGTTTCGAGGAGGGCGTCGACGGGCAGGGAGAGGGTGACGCCGAGGCCGGGGAATTCGACCGGCTGTGGGTGCATCTGGACCGCGGGCGGGGAGTCCGGGGGCGTGGTGGAGGACTGCGCGCGGGCGTTGGGGGCGAGGATGGCCGCGGCGAGGGCGGCGACGATGTGGATGAACCGTGGGTTCATGGGCTGATCGTATCGGGGTGGGGGCGGTGGATGCGGGGAGGAATGGGCTCCGGCGGGGTTGAGGGGTGAAGGAATCCGGACGCCCCGCGGGTCGTCTTGATTGAGACGAGAAGCTGATGCTCCTCGGCCTCAGGGGGCCCATTGACGCGGGGCTGCTGGCCTACCGCGAATTTGATGACGCCCTCGATGTGACCGGGACGGCGTTCCGCGCACCGCCGGCAAGTCGGTTGTCGCCACCGTCATGCCTAGGCGAACCCATCACGAACATAAGCCCCACTCGATCACGTTGCGACCAAGATCGGTGTCCATCCGGCTTGGGGCCGTGTTAGGATTATCTCGGGAGCCTCGTCTTGGGTTGCGTTCATTACCTATTCAACGCCTCCGGATCGTATGAGCCTTCATGCGTCCCGGTGGCAGCATTCAGTCAAGGAGATCGTGCATGGTCCCGACGCGTCTTCGTGGGAGTTTGGCGTTCGTCGGCGCGGTGCTGCTGATGTGCGGGGCCCACGCGCCGGCCGCAATTGTTCAGTACAGCTCGCGGACGTTGTTCGGTTCAGCGGCCGGTTCTACAACAACCGAGAGCTTGAACAGCTTCGCGCCACAGGTCAACGCGTTCGAGAATGTCTGGTTCGACTTCGGCGACTTCTCCGGGAGGAACGGCACCAACACCTCTTTTGGCGGCGACATCACGAATTTGGGCACTATCGATGGGACTATCGAGATCTGGGGTTTCCTCAAGATCGGCGGAGCAACTCTTGAGTTCGTGTTTGATTCGCCGATCACCGCGATTGGATTTGATGCGAACAATCTCGCCGATCAGCGGTATGTCGACATCATCTTCGATAACGCCGATGGCGACGTCGTCGCGGTTCACGACCCCGTCGATCAGATCCGGTTCTGGGGGTTCGTGAGCGACACACCGTTTACGTCGATCACCTTCAGGCAGACCGGGTTTGATCCCGGCATAGGGACGGATATGGATGGCATTCTCTTCGATAACTTCGAGTACTCGGCCGCGATTGTGCCTTTGCCTGGAGGGGCGGCCATGGCGTGTGCCGCCGGCGTTGCGTGCCTGGGGCTTGTTCGTCGCCGGCTGGTGCGATGAGTCCATCGGCGGGCACGCCGGTGGGCGGTCGGCGGTAGGTCCAGTGGGTGGTGCATCCCAGACGAGCGGCTGGGCGGTTGAACCGGTGGCCGATCTTCCAGGAGCATTCGCAGGCGTCCGGATCGGAGCGAGTCGTCGCTGGGTGGCGGTACGCGTCCGCCGGCGGGCTTTTGCCCTCCAATGGGTTAGGTACCTCGTGGGGGACGGTCGGCCGAGGCAGGAGGGTGGCGTCGGCGGGGCGCAGGGAGTGTGAAGGCTTGGCCGGCTTGACATCGCGGGTGAGGTTCGTACCCTACTCGGCTCGACCGAACCCGCCAGGGCGTGGCGGGGGCGAATCGAGAACCGCGATGGAGTGTGTGAACGGGTCTGGAGTAGCCCGCGACCGTGAGCGGGTGTGTGTTTCAGCCGACCGGTGTTGACGCTCCGGACGGGTGATTGCGGAAATGATCGACCCGCGCGAGGGGCATGTGCCCGACCCTCGGCGAGTGCGTAGCGCGGGCCACGTTCGAGGCAGAGTGTCCATGACCGGCGGCAAGATTCGAATTCGGATGGAGGCGTACGACCACCAGGCGCTGGATTCGTCTGCGCGCGAGATCGTGGATCACGCGAAGCGGACGAACGCGAAGGTGGCGGGTCCGATTCCGCTTCCGACGCGGATCGAGCGGTACACGGTGCTTCGTGGGCCTCACATCGACAAGAAGTCGCGC
>JBGTSD010000062.1:0-18522 GCA_041940385.1 Phycisphaerales bacterium
CCCGGCCCGATGCCGACCTTCACCGCGTCCACGCCCGCGTCGATCAGCGCCCGCGCGCCCTCCGCCGTCGCGATGTTGCCCGCGATCACGTCGATCTTCCACTTCTCCTTGATCGCCTTCACCGTCTTGAGCACGTTCTCCGAGTGACCGTGCGCCGTGTCCACCACGATCACGTCCGCCCCGGCGCCGATCAGCGCCTCGACGCGCTCGATCTGCAGCACGCCCACCGCGGCGCCGCAGCGCAGCCGGCCCTGCGGGTCCAGGCAACCCCGCGGGAACTGCGTCTGCCGCTCGATGTCCCGCATCGTCACCAGGCCCGCCAGGTTCCCCGCGTCGTCCACGAGGATCAGCTTCTGCACCTTGTTCTGATTCAGGATCTTCGCGGCCTGCTGCAGCGTCGTCCCCGGAGGCGCCGTCACGATGTTCCGGCTCGTCATCACCTCGCGCACCGGCGTCTGCTCGTTCTCGATGAACTTCAGATCGCGACGCGTGATGATGCCGACCACCTTGCCCTTCGTCCGCAAGCCCGCGGCGCCGTCCGCCGTCACCGGGAATCCCGACACGTTGAACCGCGCCATCAGCCGACGCGCATCCGCCACCGTGTTGTCCGGACCCAGCGTCACCGGATCGGGAATCACGCCGTTCGCCGTGCGCTTGACCTTCTCGACCTCGCGCGCCTGGGCATCCTCCGGCATGTTCCGGTGAATGATCCCGATCCCGCCCTCCTGCGCCAGCGCGATCGCCAGCGCCGACTCCGTCACCGTGTCCATCGGCGCCGAGAGCAGCGGGATGTTGATCGTGATGTTGCGCGTCAGACGCGTCGAAGTGTCCGCATCCCCCGGCGACATGCGCGACATCCGCGGCAGCAGCAGCACGTCGTCGAACGTCACCGCGTCCGCGACGATCTTCGACCGCGCATAGTCGTGAGGGCTGGATGTGGAAGGGGCCGACGAGGTGGGGTGGTCCGCCATTGGACGATTGTGCCGGGGGGAATGCCCGGCGTCAATGGGGCGCAGCAAATGGCTCGCTCGCCGTGCCATCAACCGCGGCTTGGAGCGGTTGATGTCCTCGCTCCAGACCGCGACCGCCCAAAGCCGCGGTCAGGGTCACGGCGCGCGGCGATCGCCGCGTCGGTGTTTCCACACCTTCGTGCCCTTCGCGTCCTTCGCGTTCAATCTCTTATCCAACCGCCTTCTTCAGGGCGTCCGCCTTGTCCGTCCGCTCCCACGTGAAGAGGTTGAACCCCTCCGCGCTCTTCTCCGCCGTGCGCCCGAAGTGACCGTGCCGCGCAGTCGTCAGATAGATCGGGTTGCGCAGGCCGAGCGACTCGATGATGCCCCGCGGCGTCAGCACGAAGTGCTCGCGCACCGCGTCGGCGATCCTCTCCTCGTCCGCCTTCGCCGTGCCCTGGCAGTCGATCAGCACGCTCGTGGGCTCCGCGACGCCGATCGCGTACGAGAGCTGCACCTCGCACACGTCCGCGAGCTGGGCCGCGACGATGTTCTTCGCGATGTACCGCGCCATGTACGCGGCCGAGCGATCGACCTTCGTCGGGTCCTTGCCGGAGAACGCGCCGCCGCCGTGACGGCCGCGCCCGCCGTAGGTGTCCACGATGATCTTGCGGCCCGTCAGGCCGCAGTCGCCGTGCGGCCCGCCGATCTCGAAGCGCCCCGTCGGGTTGACGTGCACCTTGACCTTGTCGTTCCACCACTCGCCGAGCACCGGCTTGATCACGTGGTCGATGATCTGCTGCTTCAGATCGCCCTGGCGATCGTTCCAGCGCTTGTCGTGCTGCGTCGAGAGCACCACCGTGTCCACGCGCTTGGGCTGCGCCGTCGACGAGTGATCCGCGTACTCGACCGTCACCTGGCTCTTCGCATCCGGCCGCAGTCCCGGGATCGTGTTCGCGCGGCGGACCTCCGCCTGACGCTCGACCAGTCGATGCGCGATCTGGATCGGCAGCGGCATCAGCTCCGGCGTCTCGCGGCACGCGAAGCCGAACATCATGCCCTGATCGCCCGCGCCCTCCTTGTCCACGCCCATCGCGATGTCCGGCGACTGCTTCTTGATCGCCTGCAGAATCGCCATCGAATCCGCATCGAACGCCATCGTCGGGTCCGTGTAACCGATCTCGCGAACCGTCTCGCGCACCAGTGTGTCCACGTCCACCCAGCCCTCGACCGTGATCTCGCCCGAGATCACCGCCATGCCCGTGGACACCATCGTCTCGCACGCCACCCGCGCCCGCGGATCCTCGCGCAGCATCGCGTCCAGAATCGCGTCCGAGATCTGGTCCGCGACCTTGTCGGGATGGCCCATCGAGACGGACTCGGACGTAAAGAGACGGCGCGGCATGCGGGGGCTCCCGAGGAAAGGCAGGACGGCTTCAGGCGCGTCGCGGGCCGGCGATCAACCGTTCATCCGGATCAATGGATGGGCGCCGCGACGGTGGAGAGCGAGCGTACGCCCTCCCGACCCTCGCGGCAATCCCCATTGGAAGCACGCAAAAAGACAAGGGCCCCGGACCGGCTCGTGGCCAGTCCGGGGCGCTGTCGGGTGGATCGGGCTCCTCACTCCTGCGGCCATTGGCTGAGCCGCAACTCCGGTCTGTGTGGTCGCCGGGGCACATTCCGGCGAGACCGGGACACCCGAATCATGCTGGCGCCGCCGAACTCCGCATCATCCGCGATCCTGTGCAATCGCGGACGATCTTCGTTCAACGCACGCGCACACGGTGCGGGGCAGAAGCGGCGTCGAGGCGTGTGATGCGCTCGAGGCCGCGCTGGACCAACTGAAGATTCGCAGCGAATCTCCCTCGGTTCCGCGCTGTTCGTCACAGGGGTTCGGGGGGCGAGGAAGGGGCGGCCTGCCCAGTTGGCCGCCCCGACGCTCACCCGCCGAACCCCGGCGACGAAGCTCCGAAAAAACCGGTCTCCGAAAACCCCGGTGCGCCGGGTGGAAGCGCCCGAGGATCAATCTCCGCTCTCCTAATCGGACGCGGCGGTGTGACCCGCCGTGCCCGCGCCCGGCGCCCTCCCCTCAGAAGGCGCCAGCTTTCTCCCCCCCGGATGGTCCCCCCGGACCTTCTGGCCCAACCCCAACGAAGGCCCCGGTCGGGCGTGCCCCCCGGAACGGTCGGACATCACCCACAGAAACAACCCCCGTGCCAAACCCGCCGACGAGGCGCCAAGCCCGATTTCCAGCCCACCGAGCCGGATTCCAATCGATTACAACGCTATTTCGTCGTCAATATGACGACATTCAACAGTTGTCAGGAGAAGTGCGATAGTTCATAATTCAGCCGTGCCGACCATCGATCCCCAGGCCGTGCCGATCGGGCTCGTCGGGCTCGACGCCTCGTGGCGGGTCGCCTGGGCCAACGACGCCGCGGCGGACCGTCTGGGTCAGCGGGCCTCCCAGCTCACCGGCCTCGGCGCCGCGCTCCTCTTCGAGGGCGGCGAACGCATCCTCGCCCGCGTGCGCGAATCCCTCGCCTCCGGCCCCCGCGCCCACATCGCCGACGTCCGCGTCCGGCGCGACGACCTCGAGACCACGCTCGACCTCTGGGCCGCACAAGGGACAGGCGGCGGCGCGCTGCTCACGCTCGTCGACGTTTCGGCGCGCGAAGCGATGCGCGCCGAAGTCTCGCGCCTCACCGAGCGCCTCGCCGCGTCCGAACGCGAGCGTGAGAAGATGCGCACCGTCCAGCGCGAACTCGCTGAGGCCTCCGCGCCCGCGCCCACGATGATCGGCGCCTCCGCCGGCATGCGCCGCGTCGTCGAGCAGATCGATCGCGTCGCGCCCACCAGCGCCACCGTGCTCATCCATGGCGAGACCGGCGCCGGCAAGGACCTCGTCGCGCGCTCCATCCACGCCGGATCGCCCCGCGCCTCCGCCGCGTTCATCGCCGTCAACTGCGCCGCGCTCCCCGAGTCGCTCATCGAGAGCGAGCTTTTCGGCCATGAGCGCGGCGCCTTGATGACGTCCTCGACGAAGTCGCCGAACTCTCGCCCCAGGCGCAGGCCAAGCTCCTGCGAGTGCTCCAGAACGGCGCCTTCGAGCGCGTCGGCGGCGCCGAGACGATCACCGTGGACGTGCGCCTGATCGCCGCGACCCACCGCGACCTTGCGCGCCAGGTCGAGCGCAACCGCTTCCGCGAGGACCTCTTCTACCGGCTCAACGTCTTCCGCATCGATGTCCCCGCGCTGCGCGACCGGCGCGAGGACCTCAAGGCGCTCATCGAGTTCCTCCACGATCGGCACGCGCGCCGCCTCGGGCGCGAGCCGCGCCCCGTCAGCGATCGCAGCATGCGCCGCGCGCTCGCCTATCGCTGGCCCGGCAACATCCGCGAGCTCGAGAACGCCGTCGAGCGCGCCACGCTCTTGAGCGAAGGGCCCGAGCTCGAGATCGAGCTCCCCGAAAGCCCCGCGCCGCAGGCGCCCGGCGGCGGCGCGGTCGCCAACGTCGGCGGGCGGTCCAGCGCCGGTATGACCGAGCAGACCAACCCCCGCGACGTCCTGCTCGACCTCACCGCCGAGCAGCTCCAGCGCATGCAGATCATGCATGCCCTCGAAACGTGCTCCTACACCGTCTTCGGCGCCGATGGCGCCGCGAAACGACTGGGCCTCAAACCCCAGACGCTCCTCAGCCGGATGGACAAGTTCGGCATTCCGCGCCCGCGCCGGATGAAGGCCGGCCGGCGCGCCACATCGGGAGACTGACCATGCTCCGTCGCTACCGCTTCATCGCGCCGTTCGTGCTCGCCTACATGGCCATCGGCGTCGTGCTTTCGCTGCGCGCGGGGAACACCGAGTTCCTCTTCTACGGCGTCGTGATGGCCCTGCTCATCGCGTTCGTCATCGCCGTCGATGCGCGCGTCCGCTTCCCCCAGTGGGTCCTCTGGATGCTCGCGATCTGGGGCATGATGCACATGTTCGGCGGCACGATGCCCATCCCCGCGTCCGTCACCGAGCCGGGAAAGAGCAGCGTCCTCTACAACTTCCGCCCGGCGCCGTGGGTCCCCAAGTACGACCAGTGGACGCACGCCTTCGGCTTCTGTGTGGCGACGATCGCATCGTGGTTCGCGATCCAGAAGGCCGCACGCTGCGCGCTGCGCCCGACCATCGGCCCGCTCACCGGCGCCGCGCTGATGGGCATGGGCCTGGGCGCCTTCAACGAGGTCGTGGAGTTCGCCGCGACGCTGCTGATCCCCAACACCAATGTCGGCGGCTACGAGAACACCGGCTGGGACCTGGTGTCGAACATGGTGGGGGCAGCGATCGGGGCGGGGGTGGTGGGCGTGGTGGAGACGTCAAGACGGACCGTCGGTCCCAAATGACTGGCGATCGTTTGCCCGATACTATTTGGCACCCTTTGCGGAGACCTCAAATCGCGAGACAGAGTGACAGTCCGGTCCTTGGTCACGGGATCTATTCTCTGCCCGAGGCTGCTCGGTACACACGGACGCACGTGGCGCGCCTTCGTACTTGGTTTCGCCCGAGATCTGACACATCAATCGGGCCAGTTTTCCGCGGCGACTACCGACCAGTGGACGGCGATTTCGCGATTAGCTTTCTGGACCTGATCGAGGCGAAGGTTGCCAGCCAGCTGCGTGAGTGGGGTGTATCTATGCACACCATCCGACAGGCGCAATCTGTGCTTGCGAGAAAGCTAGAAGTCGAACATCCCTTCGCGCACAGCGACATCTATACGGATGGCCGCCAGATCTTTATCGACGTTGCTGATCAGATCGACGACCACACGCTGTCGGAAGTCGTGTCGGGTCAGCAATTCTTTCCAGACATCCGGAAGTTCCTCACGCAGATTGACTATGGCGTTGAGAGCGGACTCGCCGAACGATGGCGAATTGCGCCTGGGGTTGAATTGGTGCCCGGCGTGCGCTTCGGCAAGCCGGTTATCGCGGGCACAGGCGTTGCGACATATGTTGTCGCCACTGCGTTCCAAGCCAACGCCCAGCGTGCGTCGTTGGTTGCTGACCTGTACTCCCTTTCGGAGGAGCAAGTACGGGCGGCCGTCGACTTCGAACGCACGCACGGACTACGCCGAGTCGCGTGAACTACTTCTTCGATGAGAGCATTCCGCCCAAAGCCGCCAGTTTGGTAGAGGTTTTTGATCGAGAGAGCTTGGTCGAGGCGCATGTAGATGTCTTCGTTTCCGGAACGCCTGACGTCGATTGGCTGAGGGAGTTGGGCGAGCGCAACCCGAAGCCAGTAGTTGTCACGTTCGATTCACGGATACTCAGGAACAAAGTTGAGCGCCAGGCGCTAAGAGACGCTGATCTCTCCTTTGTCGCGTTTGCCGGTGGATGGGCGGCGCTGTCGTGGGAAGATCAGGCGTGGAAGCTACTCAAGGCGTGGCCCCTGATTCGATCGGCGCTTAAGGCAACGCGCCAACCTGTAATCCTTGAGGTATCTGTGAACGGCAAGGTTGAACGCGTTGACCATTCGCGATAATCACATGAACGGATGGTTACGACCAAACCCCCGTCTCCCCATCCACATACCACCGCAACTCCCCCGCCAGTGGGCGCACGCCAAGAATCGGCAGTTCCTCCGCCGCGCTCTGCCGGGCGCCGTCGTCCTTCAGGTCCGTCTTCGCCGCGGCGTCGGCCACCTTGCGCAGGGTGTCGCGCTTGCCGGCGCCCGTCACCATCACCGCGATGAACCGCGCGCTATTCAGCAGCGGGTACGTCATCGTCACGCGCTCCGGCGGCGTCACCGTCGGGCCGCTGTTGATGCGCACGAGCCGGCGCTGCTCCTTGAGCGCGGGCGAGCGGGGGAAGAGCGATGCCGTGTGCGCATCGCCGCCCATGCCCAGGAGCACGAAGTCCAGCCGGTCCTTCCCGGCGCCGCGCATCCCGAGGACCTCGACCAACTCGCGCTCGTACGCGACGTCGGGCTCGTCGTCCGTCGCGCGCATCGGATGCACGTGCGACTCGGGGATGTCGGTGTGCTCGACGATGATCTCTCGGATCTGCCCGAAGTTGGACTGCTCGTGCTCGAACGGCACGCGCCGCTCGTCCACGATCCAGAGGTGCGACTTGTCCCACGGCAGGCGCCGGTAGTTGGGGTCGTACATCAGTCGCTTGTACAGCGGCAGCGGCGTCGAACCGCCGGAGAGCGCGAGATGAAACGAGCCGAACGTCTGCGCGCAGTTGATCGCGTGCACCATCAGGTCCGCCGCGAGCGCATCGATGAGCTCATCCGCGCTCGGGCGCTGGATCGTGTCGCCGGGCAATGAGGGTCCGCTCGTCATCGGCCTGCGCCGCCTTCCTGCTATTCGACCTCGACGGCGTCCATGTGGCGCGTCGCCCGCCGCCAGCCGGGCGCCACCATGCCGCGCCGGTAGGGGGGCTTGGCTTCGAGCACCATGCGCACGAAGTCGGTGTACGCCCTCGCCCCGGGCAGCGTGGCGACAGTCTCGGCCTGCGCGAGACGCTCTTCCATCAGCCCGCTGGTGCGGTAGATGATGCGGAAGACCTCCTTGATCTGCCGCTGATCCTCCGGCGTGAACCGCCCCGACCGACGAATGCCCACGCGATTCAGGCCCACCACGAGGTTGTGATCGACGATCATCGAGTACGGCGGCACGTGCATCGACACGCCCGCGGCGCCTCGGAACATCGCGAACGCTCCGACCCGGCAGAACTGGTGCACGTGCCCGTAGCCCGACAGCACCACGCCGTCGCCCAGCTCGCAGTGCCCCGCGATCGCCGCGGCGTTCGTGAGCGTCACTCCATCGCCGATGAGCGTGTTGTGCCCGACGTGCGCGTACGCCATGAAGTAGCACCCGCTGCCGATGCGCGTGGGTTTGCCCTCGCCGTGCCCGTGCTCGGTCGAGCGGCTGATCGTCACGAACTCACGGAAGATGTTCCGGTCCCCGACGAACAGCACGCCCGGCTTGTCGGCCTTGTACGCCCGGTCCTGCGGATCGCCGCCGATCACGCAGCGGTCGTACAGCACGTTGTCGGCGCCGAGCGTCGTGTCCTGCACCACCGTGGCGCCGCGATGCAGCACGGTGCGCTCACCGATCACGCAGCGCGGCCCGACGTGACAGCCCGGACCGATGACGACACCCTCCGCCAATTCCGCGGTGGGATGCACGAACGCGCTCGGATCGATGGTGTGTGCAGGCACGGCGGCGGAGTATATCGGCCCCGCCCGAAGACCCGGCTACGCCGCGTGCCGATGCACGCCCGGGAGCGGTTTCGGCGCCGACGCGGCCTCGCTCCGGGGGGTGATCGCCAGCGCCGTCAGGTCGTCGTGCTGGTGCAGCGACCCGATCTGCGCGTCCAGCGCGCGGGCCAGGTCGGCGAACGCCTCGCCCAGCGCGCCGCCGTCGCCGGCTCGCGTGGCGATGTCCGTGAAGTGCCGCACGTAGTGCGTCGTCGGCAGCCGCCGCCCGTAGTTGTCCGCCCCCGGCTCGGGGAACGCCGTCTCGAAGCCGTCGCTGTGGAGGATGAGCGTCTGCCCCTCCTCGAGCGTGAACGTCGCGTTCGAGTACGTCTCGCCCGGGAACACACCGAGCAGGCCGCCGTCGGTCTCGATCTTCTCGATCGTTCCGTTCGCGATCCGCAGCGGCGCCGGGTGGCCGGCGGACGAGATCGTGATCTCGCGCGTCCGCCCGTTGATCACGCCGTACACCGCCGACGCGAAGCGCGGGCTCTCGCCCTGACGCCGGATGAGTTCTTCATTGAGCCGGAACAGCGCCTCGCCCGGCGGCACGATGCGCTGCGACTCGCCGACCGTCTCCTTCATGACCAGCCCGCGCGCGATGACCATGGTCATCAGCGCCGCCGGCACGCCGTGCCCGATGGCGTCGGCGATGAAGAAGCCGGTGTGATCATCGTCAAGGCGCACGATGTCGTAGATGTCGCCCGATACGTACCCGCAGGGCCGGAAGAGCACGCCGAAGTCGAGCCCGTCCACCGTCGGCAGCGACTTGGGCAGGAAGTCCCGCTGCACCTGGGCGGCGAGCTGGAGTTCTTCATGCACGCGGTCCATCTCGCCGCGGATGCCGGACTGGAACCGACGCGCGAAGCGGACCTCCTGCATCATCGCTTCGAACGCCGGCTGACGCTGCGCCAGCGTGGCGAGCACCGTGCCGGCCACGATCGGCGGCACATCGGGCTTGAGGACGATCAGCGCATCGGAGGCGAGCTTGGCGCACTCCTCGGAGTTCGTCACCAGGAGCGCCGGCACGCCGCGGTGGTAGAGCGCATCCGCGAACGCGAACACGTCGCGTGCATCCTCTTCACCATCGAGCAGCAGAGCCGCGATCACGCCGGTGATCCGCGAGGGCTCGGCCGTCGCCTCTTCGAAGGTCATCAGCTGCAGCGTGGGCGGGTCGGACGCCAGCGGCCAGTGATCGGCGATCGGCCGCCACCATAGCGCCTGGCGCCGCTCGGGCTCGCCGGACGCGACGAGGGTGATGGTTGGATTCGGCATCGCGTCCTCCGCGCGGCGTGGCGCGCGGGAGCCGTCGGGCTCGCCGGGCGCATAGCCCGGACCCTCATCGGCCTACTTCGCGCGAGCCTTGAGCCCCTGGACGTCGAACTTCACCAGGTCCCCCGGCTTCAAACCCACCTCCCGGAGCCGCCCGCCCGCCGTCTCCACCACGAACTGCGCCGGATAACGGCTGTCGTACTTGCGCAGCCGCTGGTCGTACTCGTAGTCCGTCTCGCCCGGCTTGCGCGGCTCTTCCGGCTGCATCTCGTACATCGTCAGCACCCGGCCCGCGCTGTCCAGGAACGCGATGTCGATCGGGATCGGGCAATCCCGCATCACGAACATCTGCCGCGACGGAAACCGGAACGCAAAGATCATCCCGCCGTTCTTCGGGATCTCCGTCCGCCCGCTCAGCCCCGTGAAGCGCGTCTGCTCATCGAGCGCCACGTCGAGATCGAAGCGCTCGCCGTTGAGATACACCTTCTCCTTCGGCGACTCAGCAATCACCGCCGCGACCGGCTCCGCGTCCGGCGCTTCGCACGCGCCCATCGGCAGCGCCGCGAACAGGGCCGCGGCGGCGCATCTCAGGATCCGGTGTGACGCAGGAGCCATTGGTCGTCCTCGGGGGTGCAGGTGATCGGTTTCGCGGGGATGCTAGCGAGGTCCAGCCGCTCGGCGAACTCCTCCGCCGAGAGATGCTCGCCCACGCCGCGCACGCCGCACCATCGGGCCAGCAGCGCGACGACCCGTTCCGCCGCCACGCCGCGCGAGCGGTAGTGATCGATCCGCGTGTCCCCGTGACGCTTCGCGAGACGCCGACCGTCCGGGCCGACGACCAGCGGAAGGTGCGCATACCGCGGCGCCGGCGCGAGCCCGAGCGCTTCGTACAGCCGGAGCTGCCTCGCCGCGGAGTCGAGGAGATCGTCTCCGCGCACCACCTCCGTCACGCCCTGCCGATGATCATCGACGACGACGGCGAGCTGGTACGCCGGCTGCGCGCGCTTGGTCCAGACGACGAAGTCCCCGATCGTCCGCGCCGGATCGATCGACTGCTCGCCGGCGAAGCGATCCTCGAAGTGGACCACGCCCGGCGGCGTGGCGAAGCGCCAGTTGGTGTCGAAGTCGTCGAACGCGCGGCGCTGCAGCGCGGGGCGCAGCTCGATGGGGAAGCGCGACTCGCGCCCCGGCGAGGCGTCGGGCGCCGGCGTCTCGTGCGGCGCGCTCATCGCGGCGTCGATCTCCGTGCGCGTCAGCTCGCACGGGTACGCCATCGCGCGCGACGCGAGCGAGCGCATCGCCTCGACGTACGGCGAGAGGTCGTCCGACTGCACGGTCGGCCCGCGATCCCAGTCGAGCCCCAGCCACCCCAGCGTGTCGATCACCCCCTCGATCGCCCCCGCCTTGACCCGCGGCCCGTCGAGGTCCTCGATCCGCAGCACGACTTCCCAACCCTCCCGGCGCGCTAGCGCCCAGTTCACGAGAAACGTGCGCGCATTGCCCAGGTGCAGAGCCCCGGTGGGGGAGGGCGCGAGCCGGGTGATGGGGCGGGACATCGTGCGGGGATTGTGCGCGATCACGCGCCCGGCCGCGCCTGAGCGCGAATTCACCAATGCGAAGACGGGTTCCCGGGGCGGGAGCGGGGCGTCGTCCGACCGGGCCGAACCCGGTCGCTACTCTGTGCGGAGAGGGATGAGGGCCGGCCGGAGCGTCTCCGGGATTGGGCCGGGCCCGTCTGACACGCACCGAGGGGCGTACGCCGCGGAGGACCGATGACGAAGACCGAGAAACTGACCAGCGCCCAGATCCAGGCCGGCCTCGAGAAGCTGGACGAGTGGTCGGAGCTGAACGACGCCATCCAGCGGACGTACCTGTTCAAGGACTTCCCGGCCGCGATCGCGTTCGTCAACAAGGTCGCCGACCTCGCCGAGGGGATGAACCATCACCCGGACATCCTCATCCGCTACAACAAGGTGACGCTGACGCTGAGCACCCACGACGCCGGGGGCATCACGGACAAGGACTTCACGCTCGCCGCGAAGGCGGACGCTGCGGTGTAGATCTTTCCGAGCCCCGAGCGCGAGCGAGCGGGTTGGAGACGCTCAATCGTGCAAGGGCCCGCTCGCTGGCGCTCGGGGTTCGGATCCATTGTGCGATTGATGAGCGCGGAGGGAGCACGCTTCCTGACAGGCGCGTCTCGCCGGTCGGGGCTCAGCCCTCGTACTTGCCGATCACGAGCGTGACGTTGTGGCCGCCGAAGCCGAACGTGTTGTTCATGGCGTAGCGGACGCGTCGATCGCGCGCGACGTGCGGCACGAAATCAAGGTCGAAGCCCTCGTCCGGGTTGTCGAGGTTGATCGTCGGGGCCACGACGCCGAAGCGGATGGCGTTGATGCAGGCGATCATCTCGACGCCGCCGGAGGCGCCGAGGCAGTGGCCGTGCATCGACTTGGTCGAGGACATCAGGAGCTTGCCGCCCTTGCTCTTGATGGCGTGCTCGCCGAAGACGTTCTTGACGGCCGCGACCTCGGCCGCGTCGCCGAGAGGCGTGCTGGTGCCGTGGGCGTTGACGTAGTCGATGTCGGAGGGGTTGAGGCCGGCGTGCTGCAGCGCCCAGCGCATCGAGCGCGTAGCGCCGCGGCCGTTCTCGTCGGGCGCGGTGATGTGCGAGGCGTCGGAGGAGGCGCCGGCGCCGACGAGTTCGCAGAGGATCTCGGCGCCGCGGGCCTTGGCGTGCTCTTCGGTCTCGAGCACGAAGCACGCGCCGCCCTCGGCGAGGACGAAGCCGTCGCGGTCCTTGTCGAAGGGTCGTGAGGCCTTCTGCGGCTCGTTGTTGCGTGTGGAGAGGGCCTTCATCGTCATGAACGCCGCGAGGCAGATCGGAGAGATCGCGCCCTCCGCGCCGCCAGCGACCATGACGTCCGCCTCGCCGCGCTGGATGATGTGCATCGCGTCGGCGATCGAATGGCCGGACGAGGCGCACGCCGTGGCGTGGGAGGTGCTCGGCCCCTGCAGGCCGTAGCGGATGGAGACCTGCCCAGAGCAGCAGTTGACCATCAGGCGGGGCACGGTGAACGGGCTGACCCGGTCCGGTCCCTTGGCGCCCATGTGCTGGACGCCTTCTTCGATGGTGCGGATGCCGCCGACGCCCGACCCGATCACGACGCCGCACTTCTCGCCGGCTTCCTTGGAGAAGTCGATGCCGGAGTGCTCGACGGCTTCGATCGCGGCGGAGATGCCGAGGAGCGCGAAGCGGTCGAGGCGGCGGGCCTCGCGGACGTCGAGACGTGCCGCGGGGTCGAAGTCATGGATCTGGCCGGCGATGGTGACGGACCAGCGTTCCTTCCAGCGGTCGAAGTCTTCGCCCTGGATGGTGGAGATGCCGCTGCGTCCAGAGACCATGCCGTCCCACGTGGCGGTGGCGTCGAGACCAAGATTGGTCACGGCGCCCATGCCGGTGATGACGACGCGTCTGCGATCGGATCGTCGCTGAGTCATGGGGTGGCGAGGGTTGGTCGTCGTGCGGGGCAGACAGCCCGCCGCGGGTTAAGGCGGGAGGGGGATGTGTGCGCCGCGTGGACGACCGTCGATCTCAGGCCTTCTGCGCCTGGGCCTGCATGATGTACTCGATGGCCTGGCCGACGGTCTGGATCTTCTCGGCGTCCTCGTCGGGGATGGACGTCTCGAACTCGTCCTCGAATTCCATGACGAGCTCGACGGTGTCGAGCGAGTCGGCGTTCAGGTCGTTCACGAACGACGTCTGACGCGTGATCTCGCCCTTGTCCACGCCCATCTGCTCGGCGACGATGTCGATCACCTTCGCTTCGATCTCTTGTTCGGTCACGTGCAATTCTCCGGGAGACAGTCGTGGGGGGATTGCCCGGGGCCGTGACGCCGGGCCGGCAGTGCAAAGTGCAAGTTTAGCGGCCTGCCGGGACGCTGCCAATGGTCCCGGCCCGTGTGAAAGGGCTGTTTCGAGGGTCGGGCGCGGGTCATGGCGCCCATTCAGGGACGGTTCAGCACATGGTCAGGCCGCCGTCCACGCAGATCACCTGACCGGTCAGATACCCGGCGTCGTCGGACGAGCAGTAGGCCACGGCCGCGGCGATGTCCTCGGGGGTCCCGAGCCGCTTCACCGCCATCGCTTCCTGCACGCGCTGGCGGACCTCGTCCGGCAGCACCGACGTCATGTCCGTTTCGATGAACCCCGGCGCGATCACGTTGGCCGTCACGCCCTTGCCCCCCAGTTCGCGGGCGAAGGACTTGGTCAGTCCGATGAGCCCCGCCTTGGCCGCGGCGTAGTTCGCCTGGCCCGCGTTGCCCACCACGCCCGAGGTCGAGCCGATGTTCACGATGCGTCCGAAGCGGCCCTTCATCATCGCTCGCGCGGCCGCGCGGCAGGCAACGAACGCCGACTTGAGGTTCACGCGCACGACCTCGTCGAAGTCCGCATCGCTCATGCGGAGCGCGAGTCCGTCGCGCGTGATGCCGGCGTTGTTCACGAGGATGTCCAGCCGGCCCTCGACCTCCGCGACCTTCTCGACGGCGCGCTGGAGCGCCTCGGGATCGCCGACGTCGACGACGAGCACGCTCGCCGAGCCGCCCGCGGCTTCGATCTCGGACTTGAGTTCGTCGAGCGGCCCCTGGCTGCGGCTCGCGAGCACCACGCGACGGCCGTCGCGCGCGAGGCGCATCGCGATGCCCTTGCCGATGCCGCGGCTTGCCCCGGTCACCAGCGCGACCCGTTTATCTGCTTTGCTCTCAGCCACGGTCGTGCTCCTGCGATCGGGTCTGCATCACTCGAAACTCATGTTGGCGGTGTCGGGATCGACGGCCTGCTCTTCCGGCGCCGCTTCCGCGGGCTTGCGCGGGTCCTGCTTGGGCGTTTCCGCGACCAGTTCAACCAGCGATGCGCCGTCAAGATGGGCCGCGGTCATCGCGGTGCGCGGCGGGCTCGGCATCGCGCCGAAGACCCACGCTCCGCCCGAGCTCTGCGCCTTCCAGCCGGTCAGATACGCGCCCCTGGAGTCCTGGATCGCCAGGCCGATCTGCGCCGAGTCGCCGGCCGGATCGAGCCGGACGATGCGCACGACCTGGATCGCCGAGGTGGCGCCGGTCCATTGGCCGGAGTCCACGAGCAGATCGAGCGTCGCTCGCGAGGGCGCATCCAGCGAGGCCTCGAGCGCGCTGCGATCGCCGGCGGCCAGGTTCGCCGCGAAGTTCGCGACGGCGCGCGCCAGCGACTCGTCCACCGGGATGTACTGCTGCGGGAACTGCACGCGCGGATCGGTGACGATCTCTTCGGCGCGCAGCGGCTCGGGGGCCTGCGCGACGGGGCGCGGCGGCGGGGGCGGCGGCGGAGGGGGCTCCTCCTTGCCGCAGCCGAGCAGCGACACGCTCGAGAGCGCGATCGCGCCCGCCGCGAGAACGGCGGTCAGAGAGAACATCGGATTGCGCTCACGGCTCATCATGGGTCTCCACCTTGACGGCGCGATCGATGCGCCGCATCAGCCCTGCAAGGACTTTACCCGGCGCCAGCTCGTGCATCTCGCCCTTGATATTCGCGGCCAGCCAGCGGCAGGACTCGTCCCAGCGGACGGGAGCGG
Organism: Phycisphaerales bacterium; assembly: GCA_041940385.1. Classification (GTDB taxonomy): domain Bacteria; phylum Planctomycetota; class Phycisphaerae; order Phycisphaerales; family UBA1924; genus JACVCK01. The sequence goes on from JBGTSD010000062.1 coordinate 15,071, forward strand.
TCAATTGCTCCACGAGGCGATTCCGGATCGACGGCGCGTCCTCGTGGGGCTTGGCGGTGACGTTGGAAACCACGGGGCACTTGGGCGCCTTGATCTCGACGTCGGCGAGCGCGGCGGCGAGGCGGTCCGCCGCGGGCTTCATGAGCGGTGAGTGGAACGCGCCCGCGACCGACAGGCGCGTGGCGCGGAGGCCCATCTTCTCGGCGATCATGACGGCCTCGTCGCACGCGCCGACCGAGCCGCTGGCGACGATCTGTCCCGGCGCGTTGAAGTTGGCGGGCGCCAGCACCGCGCCGGACCCGGCGGGCGCTGCTTGTGCACAGATCTCGTTGGCCTGGGCCTCGTCGGCGCCGATCAGCGCGACCATGCTGCCGCGCGAGGCCTCCGCCGCGTCCTGCATCGCTCGTCCGCGCAGCGCCACGACCCGCAGCGCATCGGCGAAGGACATCGACCCGGCCAGGTGCAGCGCCGTGTACTCGCCGAGCGACAGGCCGGCGGCGGCGGCCAGCGGCGGCAGCGAGCCGCCCGCGTGCGCCTTCCAGCCCTCGTACGACGCGACGGCCGCAACGAAGAGCGCGGGCTGCGCCATGTCCGTGCGGTTGATGAGGTCCTCGGGGCCGTTCATGCAGACTTCGGTGAGTCGCCACCCGAGCGTGTCGTAGAGCAGGTCGTCGGCGGCGACGAACACCTTGGCCGCGGCGGGCTCGCGATCGAACCACGCCCGTCCCATGCCCACGCGCTGGGCGCCCTGCCCGGGACACAACGCGATGATGGGAGTGGTCATGGTTCGCTGCTCCGTGAGTGGGGGACCGGCGGCGCGTCAGATGCGCCAGAGACTGCTCGACCAGGTCAGCCCGCCGCCGAAGGCGACGAACATGACGAGCTGGCCCTCGCGGATGCGTCCCGCGCGCCACAGCTCGTCGAGGCACAGGCCGACGGATCCCGCCGACGTGTTGCCGTAGTTCTGGATGTTGATGTAGAGCTTCTCTTCCGGCAGGCCGAAGCGTTCGCGCGACGCCTCGAGGATGCGGGCGTTGGACTGGTGGCACACGTAGTGATCGACGTCCTCGGCGCGAAGGCCGGCGGAGTCGAGGGTCTTCTGGATGAGGTCGCCGAAGGTCTTCACGGCGAACTTGAACACCGCCTGCCCGTTCATCTGCAGGTGATTGAGCTTCTCGACGCCCGGCTCATCGCCCGGCGCGAAGTCGCGCAGCGTCCGCGGCAGGTACAGGTCCGACCAGCTTGTCGCGTCCGAATGCATCGCCTGCGCCAGCACGCCGCGCGAGGTGTCGTCCGTCGCCCGCAGCACCGCGGCGCCGGCGGCGTCGCCGAAGAGGATGCACACGCGCCGGTCCGTGTAGTCCATCACGCTCGACATCTGGTCGCAGCCGACCACGCCGACCGTGCGCATCGCGCCCGAGCGGATCATCGCGTTGGCGATGTTCAGCCCGTACACGAACCCGCAGCACGCCGCCGAGATGTCCAGCGCGCCCGCCGTCCCTGCGCCGACCGCCGTCGCGACGCGGCTCGCGGTGGAGGGGCAGAGCATCTCCGGCGTGACGGTGCCGACGATGACGCAGTCCAGCTCCGTAGGGTCGAGGCGCGCGTTCTCGAGCGCCTTCTTCAGGGCCGCGGCGCTCAGCGTCCGGGTGTTCTCGCCCCGGTCGGCGTTGCACTTGCGGCGTTCGTGGATCCCGGTGCGCTGGACGATCCATTCGTCGCTGGTGTCCAGCATGCGCTCGAGGTCGGCGTTGGTCAGCCGATCCTCCGGCAGCGCGCTGCCGCAGCCGGCGATGCGCACGCCGAGGGTGGGCGCCGCCGGAGGCATCGGGGCCCCGGCGCGGGGGTCTTGGCCCGTTCGCTCGTTCATGCCGGAAGTGTCGTCCGGGGAGAGGCGGACTTCAACACCGCCCCGCTGGAACCGTCGTCGTCGCCGTCGGAGGCCGCTCCGGCGTCCACGATCGGGGCGACTTCCGCCAGGCGGCGCACGATCGCCTCGTTCAGGTGGGAGGTCACGAGCTCGCGGGCGTTGCGGATCGCGGCGGTCATCGCCCGGGCCTTCGACGAGCCGTGGCAGATCACGCACGACCCGTTCACGCCCAGGAGCGGCGCGCCGCCGTACTCGTTGTAGTCGTTCTTCCGGAACAGCTCCTTCGCCACCGGCTCGAGGCGAAGCGCCAGCTCAGGATCGTGCTCCACGATTGCGCCGAACATCGCCCGGAAGATGCTCATCGCCAGCCCCTCGGCCAGCTTCAGCATGATGTTGCCGACGAAGCCGTCGCTGACGATGACGTCCGCGGCGCCCTCGAGGAAGTCGCGTCCCTCGATGTATCCGATGTAGTTCAGCCCCGGCGTGGCCTTCAGAAGGTCGCGGACCTGACGCGTCAGGTCGTTGCCCTTCGAGTCCTCGGAGCCGATGTTGATCTGCGCAACCCGCGGGTTCTGCACGCCGTGGATGTGCCGCGCGTAGGTCTCGGCCATCACCGCGTACTGCGCGAGGTGGGTCGGGCGCGGCTCGGGATTGGCGCCGACGTCGCAGACGACCATCGGCCCGCTGAAGGTCGGGATGGTCACCGCGATGCCCGGGCGATGCGCGCCGGGGAGCCGGCGCATGTGCATCGTCGCGGCGGAGACGCAGGCGCCGGTGTTGCCGGCGGAGATGACGACGTCGGCGCGGGGCTGGCCGAGTTTTTCGGCCTTGTGCGAGCCGAGTTGGGCCATGCGCACGATCGTGGAGTCCTTCTTGGACTTCACCGCCTCGACGGGCGACTCGTGCATTTCGATGACCTGAGTGGTCGGCTCGATGACGACGCGATCATCCCGGACGCGCCGCTCGCGCAGCACATCTTCGATGACGTCCTTCGGTCCGATGAGAACGAGGGTGTCGCCGCCGTCCAGAGACGGGAGGGCGTCGATCGCCCCCTTCAGAATCTCGTCGGGCGCGTGGTCGCCGCCCATGACGTCGACGGCCAGACGCATGGGGCTCAGCCCCTGTCGCCGCCGATGCCGAGCTTCGGAACGCGGATCACGAGACCAGCCCGGACGTACCCCGACTCCTTGCAGGCCCGGTGATGCATCTTCGGCATGCCCGAGAGGGGGCAGATGGTCGGGCGCGCGGCGTCGAGCGCGTGGTGAGCGCGACGGCGACGGGTGCGGCCCGGCGAAACTCGATGGGTAGGTTGCATGGTTCCGACTGCTTTCGAACGGGCGGGCCTGAGAGGAAACGGCTCGGACTGGACTGCGGAGCACGGTAGGCCGCGCTCCCGACCGACGCCGGGGTTCTCGCCTCCGGAGACCGGAGTTTCGAGCCCGGAAAGGTAGCCCGGAGGGCCCCCAAGTGTCAAAGGCGCGCCCCGGGAGTTCGCACACCGCCCGGGGCCGGGCTACACTAGCCCCCTCACGCGCGAATGAGGCCCGAAACGGCCCGTTCCCGCCCCCCTAGCTCAGTTGGT
>JBGTSD010000063.1:0-18446 GCA_041940385.1 Phycisphaerales bacterium
GGGCGTGGGCTGGACTCCGGGGCGGGGCGTGTTCAGGTCGCGCAAGCAGTTGGAGCGCCTGGCCCTGGGCACGCCGCAGCGGCGGGTGCTGCTCGGAATTTCATAGAGGTTGCGGGGGGCGGGTGCTACACTCCCGCCCTTCCCGAGGACCCCGGCCGCGTGGCCGGGCGGGAACCGGATCGAACTGCCCCTGGGGGGCGCCGGCGCCGGGCCGGCTGACCTCGGTCGCGAGATCGAGGGCCCGGAAGCGGATGGCTCGGGCACGAGCCGTTCGAGAAAGGGAACTGACGAATCATGATCGATGAGACACTGCTCGCGACGCTCGGCGGCGCGGACGAGGAAGCCGCCTCTCTGTTCCAGGAGACGTACGGCAAGGAGTTCGGAACGGGGACGATCGAGTCGATCCTCGAGGGAGCCGTCAAGGACTTCACTCCGGGCTCGATCCTCGAGGCGACGGTCATCGGCTTCGCCGGCGACGACGTCGTCGTGGACATGGGCCTGAAGTCCGAGGGCCTGATCCCGAAGGACGAGTTTGACGACCTCACGGGCGTCAAGATGGGCGACAAGGTCAAGGTGCTGCTCGAGCGGATCGAGGGCGAGGGCGGCCTCGCGGAGATCAGCAAGCGCAAGGCCGATCGCATCATCAACTGGCAGCGGATCATCGAGACGACCAAGGAAGGCGACGTCGTCCAGGGCCGCGCGATGCGCAAGATCAAGGGCGGCCTGCTGGTGGACATCGGCGTGCCGGCGTTCCTGCCGGCGTCACAGGTAGACATCCGTCGTCCGAGCGACATCGGCGAGTTCATCGGTCGCGACATCCGCGCCGAGATCCTGAAGATCGACCTCGATCGCCGGAACATCGTGGTCTCGCGGCGCAAGCTGATCGAGACCGAGCGCGAGACGGCGAAGAAGCGCCTGCTCTCGACGCTGAAGGAAGGCGACATCGTCACCGGCACGGTGAAGAACATCGCGGACTTCGGCGCGTTCGTGGACCTGGGCGGCATCGACGGCCTGCTCCACATCACGGACATGTCGTGGGGCCGCGTGAACCACCCGTCGGACGTGGTGCACATCGATCAGAAGATCGAGGTGAAGGTCCTGAACATCGACCACGAGCGCGAGAAGATCGCCCTGGGGCTCAAGCAGAAGGAGCAGAGCCCGTGGGAGGAGATCGAGAAGCGGTACCCGGTGGGCTGCCGCGTGAAGGGCTCGGTGGTGAACATCATGTCCTACGGCGCCTTCGTGCGTCTGGAGGACGGCATCGAGGGCCTCGTGCACATCTCCGAGATGTCGTGGACGCGACGCATCAACCACCCGTCCGAGCTGGTGCAGCCCGGGCAGGAGGTCGAGGTCGTGGTGCTCGACATCAACAAGGACAAGCAGGAGATCTCCCTCGGCATGAAGCAGACCGAGGTCAACCCGTGGGAGCTGGTCGCGGAGAAGTACCCCGTCGGCACGATCGTCGAGGGCACGGTCCGCAACTTGGTCAACTACGGCGCCTTCGTCGAGATCGAGCCGGGCATCGACGGCCTGCTGCACGTGTCCGACCTGTCCTGGACGAAGAAGGTCGCGCACCCGAACGAGATGCTCAACAAGGGCGACGCGCTCAAGTGCGTCGTGCTCGATGTTGATCTCTCCAAGCAGCGCATCTCGCTGGGCCTCAAGCAGCTCACCGAGGACCCCTGGCACAACGCCATCCCCGGCGCCTACAAGCCCGGCATGGTCGTCCGCGGCAAGGTCACGAAGATCACGAACTTCGGCGTCTTCGTGGAGCTGGAAGAGGACCTCGAGGGTCTGCTCCACATCTCCGAGCTGGCCGACCACAAGGTCGAGAACCCGCAGGACGTGGTGAAGGCCGGGCAGGAGATCGACGTCAAGATCCTGCGCGTCGACACCGACGAGCGGAAGATCGGCCTGTCGCTCAAGCGCGCCCAGTGGGGCGCGGCCGAGGAAGCCCGGGCCGAGCGCGCCGAGCGCGGCACAGGTCGCGGCCCCGCGCCGACGCGCGGCGGCATGGACGATCACGGCGCGATGGGCACGGACAAGATCCAGTTCTGATCTCGTCCGGCTCGCGGCATGACAACAATCAGGCCCGGACGGTCAGCCAGTCCGGGCCTGTTTCATTTCCCGTAGTCTGTGGTCGATCCAACCCGTTCAGCACATCGCGATGAACATGAGGGCCGCCAGGAGGAGGATTCGCTTGCGCGAAGCCGTCAGCAGCAGCAGTGTCTGGATGGGGGCGATGGCGTCCATGGTCTGGTCTTGGGTTGTCCGACGATGGAAGCATGATCAAAGACCGTGCCGCCGTCCAGCCGAACCCGCGGAACGGGCGGAAATGGCGATTCGACGACGTTCTGGGGCCCGGAGCGGGGCCGGGATGCGAGGGATGTTGCGTCAGAGCGACATCCGACGTCGCATCGCGGCAGCGATGGGCCTGGCGGCGCTGATCTTCTCGGACGCGGCCCAGGCGCAACCCACACCCCCGCCGGGCGAGGCGATGACGGCCTTCCAGAAGGTGCAGGAGTGGGTGCAGGCCTGGGAGGTCCCTGAGGATCCCGAGGCGATCGATCCAGCCGGGACGACGGGCGCCTGCGTGACGCTGCGGCTGTCGGGGACGATTCTCGGCCGCGCGACGGAGATGGGAACCGATGGCCAGTCGCTCTGGAACGCGACGCGCCGCGCGATGCAGGAGGCGACGCAGCGGGCGCCGGTCGAGCGGGATGCGCTGCGCGACGCGTCGTTGCTCGAGATGGCCGGGCGCGTGGCGATCGACGTGCAGATCGCGGGCGATCTCGTGCCGCTGCTCGGGCAGACCTTCGTGGATGCGGGCTCGGCGCTGCGTCCCGGGATCGATGGCGTGGCGATGCGGTCGGGAGAGAGTCTCGCGGCGGTGTTCCCCGGCGTGATGCTGACGACGGGCCTGGCGCCGGCGTCGTCTCTTCGTGCGGCCGCGGCGCAGGCGGGGCTTGGCCCGCTCGAGTTGGACAAGCTCCGTGCGGATCACGGCGCGCTGGCGTACCGATTTCAGACGCTGCACCTGGCTCAGCCGCGCGCGGGGCAGGAGCCCATGTTCCTGCATCGAGGCGGGCGCATCGCGCCGACCTCTGATGTCAGTGTCACGGGGCTGAGGACCTTGGCGGGACGGATCGCTTCGCACCTTCAGCAGCGGGCATGGCCGGGCGAGGAGCCGATGGGCATGCTGGGGGACTACGACCCTCTGAAGGACAAGTACGAACCGCTTGTGGCGAGCCCGACGGAGCAGGCGCTCACGGCGTTCGCGCTCTTTCGATTCGCGAGAACCCCGGGCGTGGGCGTGGCGAACGCGACACGGGCCTCGCGCAGCGCATGGCGGATTCTCGACGATTTTCAGCGTGTCGCGGATGGCGAGGAGGAGCCGCTGACGCAGCCCACGGCGTGCGCGGCGTACATCGTGGCGATGCTGGAGGCGACGCCCCGGCCGCCGGGCATGGCGCCGGCCGCGGCGATGGGCGACGCATTCTGGGAGCAGGCGCTCGGCGCGGTGCGGGGCCATTGTTCGCCGACAGGCGAATGGAGCGAGTCGCTCGGCCTTGGCGCGCGGGCGCTCTCGGCGTATGCGCTGGCGTGCGTCGCAGCGCGCGAGGGCGTGGGCGACGAGGCGGACCGTTCGCGAGCGGTCAGCGGCGTGCGGTCGCTCTTCCGTTCGACGTCGCCGGGCGAACTGCCGACGACTTTGCCCTGGCTTGGCTGGGCCGAGCTGATGACCACGCCGGGAAGCGAAGCCGTGCCCGCGGGCGAGGCGCTGCGCGACATTCGGGCGATGCTGTGGTCGCGTCAGGTGTCGCCGACCACCGTGGCGCCCGGCGACGAGGACCTGGTCGGCGGCGTCTGGTTCAGCGCGGCACAGAATCCCTTCCCCACCTGGCACACGCTCCGGCCGGCGACGTTCGCCGCGACGATGTTCGGCGATGCGCGGCTGACCAGCGCCGAGGAGGCGCCGGCGGAGTTAAGCCGGCTGATGCTGGTCATGCGGTACGTGTCGCAGCTCTGCGTGGACGACGCCGAGATGCACATGCTGCGCCAGCGCGACCGGGCGTTCGGCGGGGTCCGCGAGGCGGTGTGGTCGTCGGGGCAGCCGGTCGAGGCGTCGGCGGCGGGGCTTCTCGCGGTCTGCGAGGTCCTGCGGGCGGTCGAGGCCCGGGCGACGGCGGGAAGGCCGGGCGAGGGGCGGTGAGAGGGCCGGAATCGGCCGATACTGGGCTTGCCGCATCCCCGGATGGGGTCCGGGCGTATCGTGAGCGGTCGGAGGGATCGTCTGTTCGGTTTTCCCGGGAGGTCATCATGCGCGGAATGACGAAACTGGTCGGCGCCGCGAGCATCGCGCTCGGTTGTGTGCTTGGTTCGGGAGCGATGGCCCAGTCGGGCGATGCGCGGGCGGACACGCTGCGCCGGCTCGACAAGCGGGTGACGATCGACCTGAACGAGGCGCGCCTCGAGGACGTGATCGTCTTCATCGAGCAGGTGGGCGATGTCGACCTCGAGCCGCTGTGGCTGGACGAGACGACCGGCGGCGCGGGCTTCGATGGGCTGAATAAGGACGCCCCGATCACCGTGAAGATGCGCGACGGGTCCCTCATGAGCATCCTCGAGCGGGCGCTCGAGCAGTCGCAGACGGACTTCGCGGAGAACGCCTGGCAGTTCACGAGCACGGGCTCGATTGAGATCGGCCCGAAGTCGCGCCTGAACGATCGCGCCTTCGTGAAGCTCTACGACGTGGCGGACCTGATCTTCGTCGTGCCGGACTTCCCCGAGGTGCCGGAGCTGGACCTCGACACCGTGCTCCAGCAGAGCAGCCAGCGCGGCGGACGCGGCGGCGGCGGCGGCATCTTCCAGGACCCCGACGACATCAGCATCGACAACATCCTCGGCGAGGAGCGCGAGCAGACGATGCTGCTCATGGACCTGATCACGCAGTCGATCGAGCCGGACCAGTGGGTCAACAACGGCGGCGACGGCGCGTCGATCACGCTCTACAAGCAGCAGCTCCTGGTGCGTGCCCCGGACTACATCCACCGGCAGATCGGCGGGTACGACTTCGCGGGCGGCCGGCGCGCCGGCGCCGCCCCTCGTCGGACGGCCGAAGCGACGCCTCCGCTGAACTCGCTGACGCCGAAGAACGGCACGGCGAAGGAGCGCCCCTCGACGGCGCCGACTTCACCCGACGACGCGGAGTGAGAGCTTGCGGTCGATGTCCTCGACCGGCGCCGCGATGAGGTCGTAGCCGTCGGACTCCACGATCACGCAGGGCACAACCTCGCCCGCGCTCAGTTCGCGCCTCGAGCGGACGATCGTCACGCTGTCGATCTGCGGCGCCTGGAAGTACGTGCGTCCCTGGTAGGTATGGAACGTCGAGACGTGCTTCGCGGCGCGCCGGGACTTTCTCGGCGCGGCGATGGCGGCGTCGATCAGCACGTCGAACCGGGCGCCGGACTTCGGATCGTTCTCGTCGAACTTCGCCGCGAGTGACTCGGCCTTCTCGAAGGCGATGCGCTGCTGGAGGAGCATCAGCTCCTCGTGGCGGCGGGCCTTGATCTCGGCGGGGACGTGGAGATCAGCGTCCTCGTCCATCGTGCCGGCGACCGTGCCGTCCTCGCGCGAGTATTCGAAGACGCCCATCATCTCGAAGCGCATGGACTCGAGGAACTCGAGCAGTTGCCGGTGATCGTCCTCGGTCTCGCCGGGGAATCCGGTGATGAACGTGGTGCGGATCGCCATGCCGGGGCAGCGTTCGCGCAGGCGCTCGATGAGGGCGCGCTGGTGGGCCGCGGAGACGCGCCGGCGCATGCGCGTGAGCATGTGGTCGCTGGCGTGTTGGAGCGGGATGTCGATGTACTTGACGAGGTTCGGGATCTTCGCGACGGCGTCGATCATGTCGTCGGCGAAGTTGGAGGGGTAGGCGTACATGAGGCGCACCCAGCCGGCGCCGCGCCCCGCTTCCTCGTCGATCGCGTCGCTGACGGCCTTGAGCATGGCGGGCAGGCCGCCCATCGCGGCGAAGTCGCCGGCTTTGGCGCCGGGCCGATAGCCGCAGCCGATGTCGTCGCCGTAGGACGTGGTGTCCTGTCCGATGAGATTGAGTTCGAATGCGCCGTCGCGGATGAGCTCGCGCGCTTCGCGGACGATGGCGTCGAGCGGTTTGCTGCGCATCTTGCCGCGGATCGAGGGGATGGTGCAGAACGCGCAGTTCTGGTTGCAGCCCTCGGACACGCGCAGATAGGCGAAGTGTCGCGGCGTCAGGCGGAGCCGCGAGGCGTCGGACTCGAAGTAGCCGAGTCCCTTGCCGTCCTTGCCCTGCACGGTGAGGCCGACGGTGGGCATGCCGCGGTCTTTCGCGGCCTGGAGCGCGTTGCCGGCGATCCAGTACTTCGGCGACGATTCTTCGGAGATATCCGCACGCGTTGCGCCGGCGCCGCGGACGGCCTCGACCACCTTGTCGCGATCGAACACCCCCACCATCGCATCAATTCCCGGCGCCCACTCGAGGAGCTTGGCGCGGTGGCGCTGCACGAGGCAGCCGGCGACAATGACGCGCTTGATCTCGCCCGCTTCCTTGCGGCGGACGGCGTCGTGGATGACCTCGAGCGACTCCTCCTTGGAGGCCTCGAGGAAGCCGCAGGTATTGATGACGATGGCGTCCGCCTCGTCGCCCGCGTCGTCGGAGACGGGCAGGAGGCCGTCTTCCGCGAGGAGGCCGAGCATCTTCTCGGAGTCCACGAGGTTCTTGGGGCAGCCGAGACTCACGAACGCGACGGTCCGGATGTCCTGCGACTGGGGCGATTCGGTCTGGGCGGTTTTCGTGGGCAAGGCGGGAAGTGTAGGTGCGGCCTAGCGGTAGAGGCCGCGCTTCCGGATGAAGCCCAGAACCGCGTCCGGGACGAGCCGGGCGAGCGCGGGCTCGTCGGGGTCGGTCGCCAACAGGCGCCGCACCTCGGTGGCCTCGGCGTGGCGCACCGGCACGGCGATCACGCGAGTCCGCCAGCGTTCGAGTTCTTCCGGCGTCCAGTGCGGACGCATCGCATCAAGGAGACGGTCCGCCGATTCGTGGGGCGCCCGGAGCATGACGAGGGGCTCGGCGAGGCGGATGAGTTCGTCGGGCGAGCGCCAACGGTGGAATGCCGCGGCCTGATCGGCGCCAATGAGCCATCGCAGCGTGACGTCGGGCCCGGCGAGCGTGCGAATCTGTCGGACGGTGTCGATGGTGTAGGAGGGCTGGTCGTCGTCGCGTTCGAGCTCGATGGTGCTGATGGACACATGATCGACTTGCTCGAGCGCGAGGCCGAGCATCTCGACGCGATCGTCGCCGGAGGCCTCGGGGCCGCCGGGCTTGTGCGGGGAGCGGGCGGCGAGGATGTAGACCACGGCGTCCGCACGAACGCGCTCGCGGACCAGGGCGGGAAGCTCGACGTGCGCCACGTGCGGCGGATCGAACGTTCCACCGAACAGCAGGACGAGGCGCGCCCCGGGCGCAACCGGCCAGACGCCGATGGAGATTGCGCTCATCGCAGCGCCCCCTCCACCGCCTCGCGCAACGCTCGCGATGCGGAGCGCGATGCGTGCGCCAGGTCGCGCATTGTCGAGAGCAGCGCCGGCCGGCGGGCAACGTCGAGAACGACCCTCCACGTGCGGACGCGGCCGACATCGTCCACCCACCGGGCCGACTCCTCGGGAAGCGAGTCGTCCGGGCCGTCGGAGACGGCGCGAACGACGCCCCAGTCGAGTTTGCGAGCGGCGCAGAACTCGGCGAAGTGATGCGATTCGCAGTCGGCGAGCGCGGCCCCGCTCTGCTCGGCGAGCGACGCCTTGTCGCGCGGCGTGGGGACGATGCGATCTACGCCGACAAGGCGGACCGGCCCGGGCCCGGTGCGCATGGTCGGTCGCCAGAAGCGTCCTTCCTCGTCGACGACCTCGCCGACGGCGGGCGCATCGAGCGTGGAGGCGAGACCCCCGCCGAATCCGGCGAGCAGGAGAGCGCGAGCGCCCTCGGCGACGGCGTGTTCGGCGGCCGCGACAACGGCGCGCCCGGGTCCGCTGATGAGGACGCGCGCGGCATCGACCGCGTCGAGACTCAGCACGGCCTTCGCCTCGATCTCCAGCGGGCAGATGATGAAGAGACCGTCGTTCACGCGCTACGAGCGTAGCGGGTCCGACGGAGCGGGAGCGATCAGTGGTCTTCCGGCTCGACGAGCATGACCGGGCCCGTGGCGGACCAGCGGCTAAGGTCGAGGTCGGGCGCGATCCGGTAGAGCATGTCCTCGGTCGCGTTGTCGGCGATGATGTCGCCCTGCTCGTTTCGCACGGTATATCGCGGCCCGTCGGGCCCCGGCAGGATCTCGATGGTGTAGCCGCCGCCGGTCAGCGTGCCGAGGGTGCGCTTGCCGGACGAGAGCGGCGCCGTGTGCGGCGTCTGGGGCAGCGGATCGCCGAGCGAGCCGGACTCGCCGGCATGCGAGTCGCCCGGTTCGATCTGGCGCGCCACCAGGATGAACCCCAGCGCAAGCAGCAGCGCGATCGCGGGGCGGATCAGGAGCCGACGGGACGCGGGGCTGAAACTTCGGATGGCGGCCATGCGGCGCTTATCGGCGCCCCGGGGCCTTCGCCGAAGCGTCGCGCTCCGAATGCCGACACGAAGTGAAGTCCGATATCTCCCGAACCTTCCGAGAGCATCCATGCAAAGGCCCGGCGCGCCTGTGCGACGCGCCGGGCCGGGGTCGAAACGCGATGCTCGCGTGAGGATCGGTCAGCGCCGACGGCGCTTGGCCGCGATGGAAAGGGCCAGACCAAGGAGCGCGACGCCGCCGGGCGTGGGGACGACGTTCGGCGGAGCGGACATGTTGAACGATGCGAGGACGAGGTTCAGGTCGGCGAAGTCGACCACGCCGTCTTCGTTGGCGTCGCCGAGCAGGCCGGCGCCGGACTCGTTGTAGTTGTCGAGGACGCTGTTGAGGTCGGCGAAGTCCACCGTGCCGTCGTGGTTGACGTCGGCCGCGGTGCGCACGCCGAGGAGGTACTGATTCGCGGTCATCTCCGTGTACCAGAAGAGGTCGGCGTCGAGGGACGGGAGATTCACGGTGGCGAAGTCGCCGGTGGATGACGCGAAGGAAAGGAGCGCGAACTCGTCGCCCCAGTCGGGGTTGAATCCGTCGGCGAAGAAGACGTCGAGGCGCCCGCCGAGGGCCGCGGCGCCGGTGATGTTGACGCGGTCGTACTGACCGGCGTTGGCGCCGGCGAGGTCCATTTCGAAGCGGCCGAACAGGGAGTTGGTGAATGATCCGTCCACGGTGATCTCGCCGGGTGACATCTCGGGCGCGATGATGCCGAGGTTGTTGAAGTTGCCGCCGACGTCGATCGTGCCCCATCCGGTGATTCGATCGCCGAGCGACGTGCCGACGCTGTTGATGGCGGCGAGTGTGCCGCCGGCGAGCGTGGTGAGATCGCCGAGGCCGGAGGCGTTGGAGTCGCGCAGGGTCACCGTGTGCTCGCCGACGTGCAGCTCGCCCAGGGTGAAGAATCCGTTCGCGGTTCCGAACTTGCCCATGGTGAGGTCGCCGGTGGCGGTGATGACGGAGTTCACGGCGCCGTTGATCTCGGCGTCGATCAGCCCATCACCGGTAAAGCCGCCGGAGGATCCGAAGGTGAAGCGCGAGCCGCTGGCGCTGACGCCGCCGCCGTTGACGACGCCGTTGAACGTGAGCCCGGTGTTCTGCGCGAGGATCGTGCCGGCGTTGTTGACGTCGGCGTCGATCGTGCCGTGGCCGCGCAGCGTGTCGCCCGAGCCGAGGTCGAGCCCGTTCGCCGCGACGAGCGTTCCGCCGTCGAGGAAGGTGTCGGCGCCGAGCGCGGCGACGGTGGAGTCGCGCAGCGTGACGGTGTTGTTGTTGACGTTGAGATTCCCGGCGTGCGAGAAGCCGAGCGACGACGTGCCCCGTCCCAGGCTGAGCGCGCCGGTGGCGGTGATGGTCGAGCCGCTGGAGCCGTTGACGTCGCCATCGACATCGCCGAAGCCGCTGAGGACATCGCCCGAGCCGAGCTGGAACGTGGGCAGCAGGCCGCCCTGGGTGCGCAGCGTCCCGCCGGCGATGGTGGTCATGGAGCCGAGCTGCACGGCGTTGTTGTCGAAGAGACGAACCGTGTGGGCGCCGACGTGGAGTTCGCCGGACGAGGAGAAGCCGACGTTGTTGTTGGCGAGGCCGAGGTCGAGGTCTCCGGTGGCGGTGATGACAGAACCGGCCGATCCGACCACCTGCGCGCCGATGGCGCCGGCGCCCTCGAACGAGCCGGTCGAGGCGAACGTGAATCGCGTGCCGGAGCTCTGCTGGCCCACGCCGTTCAACTGGCCGTGGAAGGTCAGGCCGGAGCCGGTCGCCTCGATCGTGCCGACGTTGGAGACGTCGGCGTGGATGGCGCCGGATCCGGTGAGGGTCTCGTTGACGCCGAGGGACACGCCGTTCTGCGCGACGAGCGAGCCGTTGGACATGGTGGTCATGGCGCCGAGGTCGGCGATGTTGGCGTCGCGCAACGTGACCGTGTTATTGCCGATGTTGAGTGTGCCGCCGCCGCCGTAGCCGAGCGTCGAGGAGAACGAGCCCAGGTCAAGGTTGCCGGTGGCGTTGATAATGGCGCCGGTGGCGTTGGCGATGCGCCCGACGTCGCCGAAGCCCTCGAGGACGTCGCCGGAATCGAGCTGCACCGTGACCGTTCCGCTCAGCGAGCCGCCGGCGATCGTGGTCATCGAGCCGAGGAAGGACTGATTGCCGGAGCGGACCAGCACATCGTGCGCCCCGACCGACAGCGTGCCCTCGTGATCGAAACCGAACGCGCTGGTCGCGCGGCCGATCGTGAGGTCGCCGGTGGCGATGATGTCCGACGAGGCGCTCCCGTCGAACTTCAGGTCGATCGTGCCGAAGCCGGAGACGTCGCCGACCATGTTCAGCTCGGTCGCGTTGCCGTTGATGGTCCCGCCGGCGAGGTCGAAGTCGCCGCCCATCGTGAACTGCGACGAGCCCTGGTTCAGCGTGAGGATCGAGCCGTTGGACAGCGAAACATCGTTGTCCATCGGATCGTTGATCGAGGAATTGATGATGAGGTCGGCGCCGTTTAGCAGCCGGGTGAGCGCGCCGGAGGCGGTGACGCCGTCCCAATCGAGCGTGCCGACGTTGATCGTCGTATTGCTGACCACATCCCAGCCCGCGGTCATGCGCATCGCGCCCGAGCCGGAGTACGAGCCGCCGGCGGAGGTGTGCTGGCCGTGGAAGTCGATGAGGTCGCCGCCGCCGACGGACACGGAGCCGCTGCTCTCGATGCGAACGGGCGCATCGACCCTCGCGGCGTTGGTGGAGGTGAGCGAGCCCAGGACGCGCATCTCATCGCCGTTGACGGCGGAGATGGAGTTGGACGTGTTCAGCGTCATCGTGCCGTCGAGACGCCAGAACGACCCGTCGATGTCGACGTCGAGAACCCCGCCGCTCGAGATCGTCACGTTGCCGTCGTAGCCGTCGGAGCTGGTCGATCCGCCATCGATACGTGCGGCGTCGATATTGAGGATGCCGGTGATCGAGGTGTCGTGGCCGGAGCCGGAGGCGCCGTCCCAGTCGAACACGGTCGGCGCGATGTTGGCCAGGCCGGTCACGTTGAGATCGCCGTCGGTGCGCAGGGTCCCCGCGCCGGAGACGGCGCCGCCGGACCAGTCGCTGGCGCCGTCGATCTCCAGCTCGCTGCCGGAGCCGATGGCGATCGAGCCCCCGTTCATGTCGAAGGTCGAGGCGATCCGCGCATTGACATTGGAATTCACCGTGATGGCGCCGTTGTTCGAGAACGTGCCGCCAGAGATCACGGCGTCGGTGTTGTTCGTCGAGTTGACGGTGAACGTCAGCGAGCCGCCGGAGCCGAGCGACCAGCCGCTGAGGAACGTGAACTGATTGTCTTCGCGGAGGGTCGCGACGCCGTCGAAGGCGTCCGCGGGGGCGCTGGTGAAGGACAGCCCGCCGCCGGTGGTCTGCGTGGCGCGGATCTGACCGTCGCCGGTGTTGCCATCCAGATCGACGGTCCCGAGGAAGTTCAGTGTGGAGCCGGCGGACGCGTCGATGAGGCCCTCGTTGCGCAGGATGCCGCCGGTGACGTTAACGGAGCCGGCGCCGTTGAACTCGAAGCTGGAGCCGATCGTGCCGCCGTTCTGGAGCGTCAGGGTGTCGCCGATGGTGAAGTCGCCGTTGGTGAATGTGGCGCTGTCCGTGACCGTCAGCGACCCGGTGGTGGAGACCAGGCGTGCGGCGCTGGAGTTGACGTTGATGTTGGTGACGGTCCAGTTGTTGTTGGCGTCGAGGATGACGTTGTAGGCGCCACCGGGGGCCGTGATGTTCGCGGTCCACGACGTGAATCCCGGCAGGTTGTTGGGGGCGCCGTTGGTCCAGGCCCCGTTGTTCTGCCACTGCGAACTCGAGGCGGCGGCCCAGTTGGACGAGAAGTTCACGATGCCGGCGTTCGCGCTGCCGGAAGCAGCGCCGGCGAGGGCGAGCAGCGCGGCGGCCTGGGTCGTGCGGCGAAAAGTGTTCCGATCGTGGAGCCCGTTCATCGTTCGTGGTCCTCTTCTCTCGGGGTGAATGTGCGGTCGGGTGCGGCTGTGCGCCGCGCCGCCGCCTGTGCAAGCGACAGCGAAGGACTCGGGGGGCAATCCGCGATCGAAAACCGAACAAGTTCTTGACAGCGTGTTGTGCGCACGTGGTAAGATCGGGCGCAAGCAGCGGCGATGGAGGCGTTTGTGGGCGAACCACGCGACCAGGCAACGACCGAATTGCTGCGGCGCTGGGCGTCGGGGGACGCGTTCGCCGGGGCCGAAGCGCTCGATCGCGTGTATCAGGAGCTGCGCGGCATCGCGGAGGCGCATCTCCGCCGCGAGCGGAAGGATCACACGCTCCAGGCGACGGCGCTGGTGCACGAGGCCTATCTCCGCCTGCAGGCAATCCCCGAATTACGCGTTGCGTCGCGCTCGGAGTTCTTCGCGCTCGCGTCGACGATGATCCGGCGCATCCTCGTCGATCATGCGCGTGCGCACGGTCGCGCGAAGCGCGGCGGCGGCGCGGCTCGGATCAGCGTGACGCCCGGGGAGATCCAGGACGATGGGGAAGCGGTGGCGGCGATTGATCTGATCGCGCTGGACGAGGCCCTGCAGCAGCTCGAGCTGCTGGACGCTCGCCAGAGCCGCATCGTCGAGCTGCGCTTCTTCGGCGGGCATACGGTCGAGCAGACGGCGGCGATTCTCGATCTCTCGCCACGGACCGTGAAGAACGAGTGGCGCCTGGCGCGGGCGTGGCTCTACGAGCGACTGGGGCCGCCTCCGGCATGAGCACGAGCGAAGGACAACGTGGCGGGATGGATGAATCGGCGCGGTGGAAGCAAGTGAAGGACGTCTGGATGCGCGTCTGCGAGGCGCCGGAGGCCGAGCAGCGCGCGGCGCTCGACGAGGCCTGCGCCGGCGACGAGGACCTCCGCCGACGCGTCGTCGCGCTGATGCAGGCGGACTCCAAGGCGGGCGCCTTTCTCGCGACGCCCGCCCTCGGCGCGGCGCCGGCGATGGCCGACGACGCGCCTGGCCCCTCTGCGGGCGAACGCGTGGGCGCGTGGCGATTGATCGAGCGCATCGGCGAGGGCGGCATGGGTGAGGTCTGGCGCGCCGAGCGCGACGACGGCGCGTACACGCAGACGGCCGCGGTCAAGTTCGTGCGCCGCTCCGCCGGACGCATGTCCGGCGTGCTCGAGCGCTTCGAGCAGGAGCGGCAGGTCCTCGCGCGCCTCGATCATCCCTCGATCGCACGCCTGCTCGACGGCGGCGAGGCGCCGTGGGGCGATCCATTTCTCGTCATGGAGTACGTCGACGGGTCGCCCCTGCACGAGCACTGCGAGCGCTCGGGACTGAGCGTCGACGAGCGTCTTGCGCTCTTTGTGCAGGTCTGCGACGCCGTGCAGCACGCGCACCAGAGTCTGGTCGTGCACCGGGATCTGAAGCCGGCCAACATCCTCGTCGACGCGACCGGCCGGCCGCGCCTGCTCGACTTCGGCATCGCGAAGGTGCTCGATCCGGACGACGCCGGCGCCCGCGACGTCGCGTCCACCTGGATCGTCACGCCCCGCTATGGCAGCCCCGAACAGCTTCGCGGCGGGCCGATCACCACGGCGACGGACGTCTACGCGCTCGGCGTCATCCTGTACGAGCTGCTCACGGACCGCGCCCCGTTCGACCTGCACGACAAGACGCCGGCGGAGATCGAGCGGCTGGTCTGTCAGACCGATCCGCCACCGCTGAATGCCCCGGGCCCCCGCTCGACCACGCGCCGGCTTCGCGGTGATCTGGAGTGGATCGTCCGTCGCGCCATGGCGAAGCTGCCCGAAGAGCGGTACACGAGCGCCGCGGCCTTGGGCGACGACGTGCGCCGGTGCCTCGACGGGCGCACGGTCTCGGCGCGGGCGCCGACCTCGATGTACCGCCTGCGCACCTTCGTCCGGCGCCATCGCGTCGGCGTGACCGCTGCGGCGCTGGTCGCGATCGCGCTGATCGGAGCGACGATCGTGTCGGCGACCTCGCTCGTGCGCGAGGCGGACCAGCGGCGCCGGGCCGAGGCGGAGCGCGCGGTCGCGCAGTCCATCAACGAGTTCCTCGTGCGCGCGCTCTCCGCCGCGAACCCGCGCGTGGCGCGCGGCGACGACGTCACCGTGCGCGAGCTGCTCGACGAGACGGCGCTGGAGATCGAGACGGCGTTCGCAGATCAGCCGCTGGTCGAGGCGGGCGTGCGGCTGGCGATCGGCGGAACGTACCGCTCGCTTGGTGTCTACGACGAAGCGGAGCGGCACCTCCGCCGGGCGATGGAGCTTCGGCGCGCCACGCTCGGGGATGTGTCGGTCGAGCATGCCGAGGTGTTGGCGGCGCTGGGCAGTCTGCTCAGCGAGCATGACCGCGGCGACGAGGCCGAGCCGCTGGTGCGGCGCGCGCTCGAGATCCGAGAGGCCGCGGGCGACGAGGCGGCGATCATCGATTCGCTCCTGCGCGTCGGCGCCGTCGAGCGGCGGCTCGGACAGTCGGCCGAGGCGGTCGAGACCCATCAGCGCGCCGTGGCGCGGGCGCGGGCGCACTTCGCTTCGCCGAGTCAGCCGCTCGTGGAGGCCATCGACGAGCTCGGCGTCTCGCTCTTCTCGGCGAGGCGCGACGAGGAGGCGAGAGCCGTCGCCGAGGAGAGCATCGCGATGCACGAGGCGCTCGGAGATCCGGAGGGGCCGGCGGCGCTGCTCGCCATGGAGAACCTCGCGATCTCGCTCCGTCGCGCGGGGCGCGCGACCGAGGCGGAGCCGATCTTCGAGAAAGCGCTCCCGGCGATGCGCCGCGTCTTCGGACCGGATCATCCAGAGACGCTGCTGACGTGCAACAACTACGCGTCGCTCCTCATGAGCCTCGATCGGCACGACGAGGCCGAGACGCTGCTCGTGGACTCGATCGCGCGCGTCGACGCCGCGCCGAACAAGCGCGGCGGCAATCTCGCGACGATGCTCGACAACCTCGCGATGCTCTACGAGGACACCGGCCGGCCCGAGGACGCCGAGCCGTGCTACCGGCGGGCGCTCGGCATATTCGAGGAGATCTACGGCCCCGAGCATCCCGACACCGTGATCGCCAAGCACAACTTCGGCGGATACCTGCGCACGCATGGGCGCGCGGCGGACGCCATGCCGCTGCTCGAGGCCGCGGCCGGGGCGGCGCCGGCGACCTTCGGCGAGGCGTCGTGGCTGACGGCGCACTTCCGCGGCGGACTCGGCGCATGTCTGGGCCTTCTTGGACGCTTCGAAGAGGCCGAGGCGCTGCTGCTGAAGAGCGAGTCGGGCGTCCGTGCCGCGCTCGGCGACACCGACGCCCGGACGCGGACGGCGTGCGACCGGCTCGCTCGGATGTATGAAGCCTGGGAAGGCCACGAGGAGATGGCGGCGTCATGGCGCGCCAAGGTGGCGGAGATCGACGGGGCGTCCGCGCCGGCCGGGGGCGAATAGGCGCCGAATTCGGGCCTATACTGGCCGCTCTCACCTGGCCCCGTCGTCTAGCCTGGTCTAGGACACCACCCTTTCACGGTGGGGACACGGGTTCGAATCCCGTCGGGGTCATTGTCGGCCAGGGAACACAGGAGATCGTGGATGGCCCGCGACCCGGTGTGCGGCATGGAGGTGGCGCCGAAGAGCGCCGCCGCGACCGTGCCGCACGATGGCGAGACGTACTACTTCTGCTCCGTCGGATGCGCCAAGAAATTTCGCGCCGAGCCGTCGCGCTATCTGGACGAGTCCTCCGCCGCGGCCGAGGGACACTCGTGCTGCGCGCATCACGAGCCCGCGGCGGGACGAGCAAGCGGTCCGAAGGACGCGGTGCACATCTGCCCGATGCACCCCGAGGTGCGCCAGATCGGGCCGGGCGACTGTCCGATCTGCGGCATGTCGCTCGAGCCCGCGGACGCGACGGCGGAGCAGGACGACAGCGAGCTGCACGACATGACGCGCCGGCTCTGGATTGCCGCGGCGATTACGGCGCCGCTGCTGGTCTATGTCATGACCAATATGCTGTTCGGGCATCCGCTGCATCGGTGGATCAGCCCGACACTGAGTCAGTGGCTCGAGCTCGCGCTCGCGACGCCGGTCGTGCTGTGGTGCGCGTGGCCGTTCTACGGACGCGGGTGGCGCTCGATCCGGACGCTCCGCCCGAACATGTGGACGCTCATCTCGATCGGCGTTTCGATCGCGTACGCCTTCAGTGTCGTCGCGACGGTTGCGCCGGGCGCGTTCCCCGAATCGTTGCGCGACGATAACGGGCGCGTGGGCGTCTACTTCGAGGCCGCGGCGGTGATCGTGACGCTGGTGTTGCTCGGGCAAGTGATGGAGCTGCGGGCGCGCCGGCGCACGGGCGGCGCGATCCGGGAACTGCTGGAACTGGCGCCGCCGACGGCGCGGCGTATGCGCGGCGATGGGTCCGAAGAAGACGTGTCGGTCGATGCGTTAAACCCTGGTGATCGCGTGCGTGTAAGGCCGGGCGACAAAGTCCCGATCGACGGCGAGGTGGTCGAGGGCCGCAGCACGGTGGACGAATCGATGCTGACGGGCGAGCCGGTTCCCGTGGAGAAGTCGGCCGGCGACGAGGTCACGGGCGGGACGGTGAATCGCACGGGATCGTTCGTCATGACCGTGAGCCGCGTGGGCTCGGATACGACGCTGGCGCAGATCGTGGCGCGGAACGTCGCGATCGAGGCGGTCACCGATCCGGTACCGCCACCGCGCGGCCGCACGCAGGGCAGCGAGGTCAACGGTGGCCGCACGTGGAACTGGACGCGCGAGGTCAGGCCGGTCGGCGATGGCGACGTGATGCGCGTCGATGTCGCGGTGGCGGGCGTCGACGGCCGCGTGATCGGGCGGATGACGATGGTCCGCCCCCCCGCCGACCCCACGCTGGTGCGCGGATGACGCCGCCGGCACGCCCCGCGCGAAACGGTTTCACCCTGGTCGAGGTGATGATCGCGCTGATGATCTTCGGGATGATCGCCGCCGCCGGCGTCGCGCTGCTGTCGTTCAGCATTCGCGCCCAGGGGGCGAGCGCGGCGGCGCTGGACGACAGCGCCGCGCTCAACCGGCTGAGCGCGATCATGACCGCCGATCTGGCACAGGCGCAGGACCGCCCGACCCGCGACCAGCGCGGCGTGCTGGTGCCCGCGTTCACCGGCGGCGCGGCCCAGGTGCCGTTGCTTCGACTGGTGCGGGGCGGGTGGAGCAATCCCGACGATGCGCCGCGCGCGGCCCTGCAGAAGGTGGAGTATCGGCTCGACGCGGGGGCGGTGGAGCGGGTGGCCTATCCGGCGCTGGATGGCGCGGCGGCGTTGCCGGCGGCGGTGTTGGTCGATCGCGTGCGCCAGGCGCGGGTGCGTGTCCGTTTCGGGGGGGCGTGGAGTGACACCTGGCAGGGGCAGCCGCGCGCCGCCCTGCCGCCTCAGCGGCTGGCCGTGCAGGAGGCGCCTCGCCTCTACGAGCGCGTGCATGCGCTGGCTGATGCACTGCAGGCACCTCGCGTGCATGCCATCGCCCTCGCCGAGCACGCGCTGCACGTCGGTGGCGAAGTGGCGGGGGTTGTAGAACGACCAGGCCGGGGTCATCATCCCGAGCGCGACGCCGGCGAGGGTGGCGTGCACGCCGGTCTCGTGGACGGCGAACCAGGCGAACAGCGCCAGGGCGACGTACACCGGCATGGCGCGGATGTGGAGGCGCTTGCACACCTCGACCGCGGCGAGCGTGGCGACCGAGATCGCCAGCCAACCCAGGCTGAGGTCGGCCGTGTAGAAGATGGCGATCACGACGATGGCGCCGATGTCGTCGGCGATCGCCAGCGTCAACAGGAACAC
>JBGTSD010000064.1:0-18371 GCA_041940385.1 Phycisphaerales bacterium
CGCGCTTTTCCTTGACCGGGCGCGCGCTCAGGAGCTTGGCGCTGCGCGAGGCGGGGAAGCAGGCGTGGATGTCGGCGAGGACGCGGGCGCTGATCTGGTCTTCGGTGAGGTCGAGCCAGTCGTCCGCCGCGGAGATGACGGCGTGGAGTCGCTGCGGCGCTTCCGGGGACTCCCCCACCGCGATCGACTTGTTGAAGATCCACTGCGTGGGCCGATCGACGAGCACGGCGTGCGGCAGGTTGGTGATGGAGCGGTCGAAGGTCAGGTGCACGCCGAGGATGGGGCTGTGCGTGAAGCGGTCGAGCGCTGCGAAGCGAGGATCCGCCGCGTGCCCCCGGATCGCAGGATCGATGATCTTCGCGGCGCGCTCGGGGGGGACGGCGCAGATGACGGCGTCGGTGGTGAGCGTCTCGCCCCCGGAAGTCGTCACCGTGTGCGCGTCGAGACGATCGATGGAGACGCCGAGACGTAGCTCGCCGCCGGAACGGCGAATGGCGTCCTCGGCGGGGTCGTAGAGATCGACGAGGGGGACCGCGGCGACGGCCATGCGCGAGGCGCGTTTGGTCGCGAGGAACCCGTCCTGGAAGACGTGGAGCGCGCACGAGGCCGCGACGCGGTCGCAGGGAAGGTTGCATGCGCTGACGACGATGGGCGTCCAGAACTTCGCGATGGCGGAGGCGGGCTGGCGCGTGCTGGTGAGGAAGTCGGCGAACGTGCGGTCCGCAAACTGCGAGCGATCGGCGCGGAGGATGGCGAGCATCGCGCGGGCGATGGCGGCCTTGTCGGCGAGGGAGAGAAACTTGGCGCCGGCGAAAGAGCCGGAGAGGTGCGCGGGGGGCGGGAGATATCCCGGCTGGATCGTGCTGGTGCGGCCGCCGGCTTCGACCCAATTCGTCGCGTCGGTCCAGTGGAGTTTGTCGGCGACGCCGAGGCGGGCGAGGAAGTCGAGGTAGTTGACGCAGCAGGCGAGCGCGACGTGCTGGCAGTTGTCGAGCGTTTCGCCGGAGCGGACGTCCTGGAAGGAGGTGGCGCGGCCGCCGAGCTTGCGCCGGGTCTCGAGGAGCGTGACGCGCACGCCTTCCTCGGCGAGGCGGAGCGCGGCGGCGATTCCGGCGATGCCGGCGCCGACGATCAGGACGGTGCGCGGCGTGCTCGCTGATGATGTGGAGCGCGGGGTTTCGAGGGTGGGTGTGGGCACGTCGGCCGCATGGTACGGATGAGGGAGCATCGACCGCTCAGAGCCGCGGTCGATGGCACGACGGAGCACCGACCGCGCAGAGCCACGGTCGGTGGCACGAGGACTCGAGCCGAAATGAAAGCCCGCCCCTCGAACGAAAGGGCGGGCAGCGAGGAATGGACCGGATTCGTGCGGCTCAGCGTCGACGGCGGCTCATGCCGAGAAGGCCGGCGCCGGCGAGCGCGACCGCGGCGCCGGGCGCGGGGACCTGGGTGCGGAAGATGAGGTACTCGTCCCAGTTGGCGGCGCCGATGAAGACGTTGGCGTTGGCGGGCGGCGTGGCCCAGATCCAGTTGGCGTCGCCGCTGATGCCGGAGATGAAGCCCCACGGCGAGGTCTGCGCCGAGTTGTTCATGTACTGACCGGGCGTCGTCCAGAGATTGCCGCTGTCGGCGATGGCGACCTGGGTCGCGATCTGCGCAGCGGTCGGGTGGGGCGCATTGCTGTCGAGGTCGATGCCGGTGGCGAAGACGTCCCAGTGGATGTTGTCGGTGACGAGCTTGTCGCCGTTGGGAAGGAAGAACTCGCCGATGAGGCCCTGCGCCACGGCGTCGTCGGACCACGCGGCGATGTAGAGGTACTGCCCGGCGGCGAAGGTGTAGGACTCGGCGCGGGACCAGTTGTACGTGCCGGGTGCGCCGCCGGCGCCGAGCTCGTTGCCGCCGATGTAGGTGAAGGAATCGTGGGTGCGGGTGTAGAGGGAGTAGTGGTTGTCGGCGGTGACCGTGCCGGTGATCGCGTTCGGGATCACGCCTGCGTGCGCGACGCCGGCGGACGCGAGGAGCGCGCTGATGGTCAAAATGCGGGCGATGGTCTTCATTTGATGCCTCCCTGAGTGGGCTGCGCGCGGGCGTACGGTCCGCCGCGAGCGCGGTGTGCGAACAGGGAAAGCGTGCGATTGGCGGGGGGCGATGGGAAGCGTGGATCCAGCGCGGGCCGGTTGCGCGGGCGCGCAGACGGCGCCGCTTGCCGAGCTTCACGCCTGCGGCATGGTTCTCGGACGATGGGCGCGCGCGGTGATGGTCGCGGTGAGGGCGATCATGGCCTTGTGGGCGGCATGGAGACGGATGCGCACATCGCCGACGATGCGCTCGGGGTGGGCCTCGATCTTGTGGAGCAGGCCCGAGTAGATGCGCGTCATGGCGCGGCTGGTCGGCGCGCAAGCGGGGTCGATGAGGTCGTCGAGCGCATCGGAGGCGTCGTACTCGGCGCGTGCCCAGGCGGTGAGGTCGATGAGCATCGCCGCGCAGGCGTCGGGGCTGGACCACTTGCGGAGAACGTCCGGCGAGACGCCGTGGCGCGCGAAGTCCTCCTCGGGGAGGTAGACGCGTCCGGCGTCGTAGTCCTCGGCGAAGTCGCGGAGGATGTTGGTGAGCTGGAACGCGACGCCGCGGCGGACGGCGAGGGTGCGCGCGTGCTCGGCGTCGGCGTCGTCTCGGAGTCCCCAGATGGCGATGCAGATGAGACCGACTGTGGAGGCGACGCGTCGGCAGTAGCGTTCGAGGTCGTCGCGGGTCGCGTAGCCGCCGTGGTGCGCGTCTTCGTCGAGGCCGTCGAGCATCTCGATGAGGTCGCTCGGGTCGATGGGGTAGCGGCGGAGGGTGTCGGCGAGGGCGAACCAGACGGGCTCGGCGGGGGCGGATTCGCCGCGGAGCAGGCGCTCGAGTCCGGCGCGTCGTCGCGCGAGGTGCGAGGGTCGGTCGGGCGCGGCGGCGGCGTCGTCGGCCTCGTCGTCGGCGTGCCGGAGCCAGGCGTAGATGGCGTAGATGGCGGAGCGTCGCGGTTCGGGGGTGAGGCGCAGGCCGTAGTAGAAGTTGCGGGCGCGCGTGCGCGTGATCTCGGCGCAGAGGCGGTAGGCGTCGGCGAGCGCTTCGGAGGTCGCGGGGGGCGCGGCGATGCGCGAGGCGAGGTCGGGTCGTCCGGCGATGGAGGTCATGCGATCCTCCAAAGGCCGAGGGAGGCGCGGGCGATGAGGGAGGCCTTGCGCGAGGTGGCGAGCGTGGGGCGCGTCCAGAGGGTGGCGCAGCCGCGGCGTTCGACGGCGCGGAGGACGGCGCGGCCGCCGGCGCCGAAGAGCCAGACGACGGGCGCGATCGAGGGTTCGAGCGTGCGCGGGAGCGGCGCGCCTTGTTCGAAGAGCGGCCAGGTGCGCTCGACGAGGGGGCGGAGTGCGCGGATGAAGGGGACGCGCGCCGCGGGGTCGTCCGGGCGCATCGCGAAGTCGCGCAGGGTCTCGGCGTTCAGGCCGGTCAGTTCGGTCGGCATGTAGATGCGATCGCGTTCAAAGAGGTCGCGGCGGACGTCCTGCCAGAAATTGGTGAGCTGGAGCGCGGTGCAGGTGGCGTCGGACATGGCGAGGCGCTCGGCGTCGCCGGGCTTCGTGCCGTCGTGTCCGGCGAGGCCGAGGACGATGCGTCCGACGGGGTTGGCGCTAAAGCGGCAGTAGTTCAGGAGCTGGTCCCAGTTTTGATAGCGGGTGATGCGCTGGTCCTGCTCGAAGGCGGTGATGAGGTCGTGGAAGTGCTGCGGGTCGAGCGCGCGTCGGCGGATCGTGTCGGCGAGGACGATGAAGACGGGGTGTCTGGCGTCGTCGCCGGCGAGGGCGGCGTCGAGCTCGCGCCGCCACCAGGCGAGGAGCTCGAGGGAGCGGGCGCGGGCGGCGTCGTCGGCGCCGGTTTCGTCGCCGAGGTCGTCGGACCAGCGACAGAAGGCGTAGACGGCGGCGAAGTCGTCGCGGAGGTCGGCGGGGACGAGACGGGAGAGGACGGAAAAGTTTTCGTAGTGCGAGGTGGTGAGGGAGCGGACGTAGGCGAGCGCTTCGGCGTGGCTGGGCGCGGGGGAATCGCCGTCGGGCCCCCACTTGCGGAGCAGCGCGAGGGTGTCGGCGGGAGCGTGGCGCATTGGGGGCGCGGGGCGGGAGGCGTTCGAGATGGCTTCGGCGGTGGTCACGTCGGAGCGGTTGGGGTCGGATTCAGGCCGCTATGATGGGCCCTACGGGCCTCCGAGTCGAGCGGCGACGCGCGAGGGGCGGCCCGGATCCCCGAACAAGCTCCTGAAAGGGAGCGGACGAGCCGAGGCGCTGATGCGGATTCTGCTGGCCAACCCGCGAGGTTTCTGCGCGGGCGTGCACATGGCGATCGACGTGGTGGACCAGCTCCTGTCGCTGTGTCCGGGAGAGTCGATCTATGTGTACCACGAGATCGTGCACAACAAGCACGTGGTGCAGCGGTTCGTGCATCGCGGGGTGGAGTTCGTCGAGTCGATCTCCGACGTGCCGGAGGGCGCGAAGGTGGTGTTCTCGGCGCACGGGGTTTCGCCGGCCGTGCGTCAGGAGGCGACGCGCCGGAAGCTGACGGCGATCGACGCGACGTGCCCGCTGGTGACGAAGGTGCACATGGAGGCGATCCGGTACGCCAAGCAGGGGTACCAGATTCTGCTCGTGGGGCACGCGGATCACCAGGAGGTGGTCGGCACACGGGGCGAGGCGCCGCAGGCGATCCAGGTCGTGGAGCACCCCGAGGACATCGCGGGGCTGACGATCCACGATCCGAACAAGCTGGTGTACCTGACGCAGACGACGCTGAGCACCGACGACGCGGGCGTGATCATCACGGCGCTCAAGGAGGCGTTCCCGAACATCAAGGAGCCGCCGAGCAGCGACATCTGCTACGCGACGACGAATCGCCAGGCGGCGGTGCGGCAGATCGCGCCGGAGTGCGACCTGGTGCTGGTGATCGGGTCGAAGAATTCGAGCAACTCGGTGCGCTTGACGGAGATCTCCCAGAACGTCGGTGTGCCGGCGTACCTGATCGACGACGTGAGCGAGCTCAAGGGCGACTGGTTCAAGGGCGGCGAGACGGTGCTGGTGACGGCGGGGGCTTCGGCGCCGGAAGACCTGGTCGCGGGGCTGTGCCGCACGTTGATCGAGCGGTACGGCGGGACGATCGAAGTTCGCGACGTGTTCAACGAGGACGAGGAGTTCAATCTTCCGGCGTCGCTGAAGCGTCTGATGCGGGATCGGGGCGCGGACCCGGACGAGCAGCGGATCCGCGTGGGTCACTACGAGATCACGGCGGAGCGGTACGGGGCGACGCCGCTGACGATCGGCGCGACGCGCTAGCGTTCGCTCGCCGGGCGCGGAGCGCCAAGGATTGCGTCCGTTGCGGCACCCTGAGCATCACATCTTCCAGTTCACGCCGCAGGAATTGCGGGAATGGTGGACGTCGCGCGGGCTCAGCGGCGGCGGCTATCGCGCGGACCAGGTGCTGGATTGGGTGTACGCCAAGGGCGTGGCTGATCCGGAGGCGATGTCGAACCTGTCGAAGCGCGATCGCGCAGCGCTGGTGGAGGGGATGACGTTCCTGTCGGCGGACGTCGTGCGCGAGCAGGCGGCGACGGACGGGACGCGGAAGCTGCTGGTGGAATGGTGGGATGGGGGAGGCAGCGAGGCATCGAGGCACCCAGGCATCGAGGGGAAAGAGACAAGACCGCTGATGGTGCTGGGCGCTCCCCGTGGCGATCCGACGCGGCAGACGGAGTGCGTGATGATCCCGTCCGAGGATCGGCGCACGGCGTGCGTGTCGAGCCAGGTGGGCTGTCCGGTGGGCTGCCGGTTCTGCGCGTCGGGGATGGGCGGGCTGGATGGATCGCTCAGCGCGGGTCGGATCGTGGAGCAGGTGTGGCGGCTGTCGCGCCTCGAGGGCGTGGGCCGGATCAGCAACGTGGTGTTCATGGGGATGGGCGAGCCGCTGGCGAACTTCGCGGCGGTGATGCGCGCGGTGCGGGTGCTGGCGGCGCCGTGGGGCATGGGGATCTCGGCGCGGAAGATCACGATCTCGACGGTGGGCCTGCCGCAGGCGATCGAGCGGCTCGCGGCGGAGATGGAGCTGCCCGTGACGTTGGCGCTCTCGCTGCATGCGCCGACGGACGAGATCCGGCGGAAGCTGATTCCGTGGGCGCAGTTCACGACGATCGACGAATTGCTCGGCGCGTGCAGCGCGTGGTTCAAGAAGACGGGGCGGGAGATCACGCTCGAGTACACGCTGCTGCGCGGCGTGAACGATCGGCCGGAGCATGCGCGGGAGCTGGTGCGCGTGGTGCGGCGGATGCGCGAGGAGGCGGGCGGTCAGGCCAACGTGAACCTCATCCGGTACAACGAGGTCGGGGGGATCGAGTATGAGCGGCCTCGGAACGAGGACGTGCTGCTGTTCCAGGAGATCCTGCGCGAGGGCGGTGTGAACACGCATATTCGCGCGAGCCGCGGGCGGGACATCGCGGCGGCGTGCGGGCAGTTGCGTCACGAGGCGACGGGCGCCGGAAAGGCGGCGGGCTGACCGCCGAAGAAGAGAACGCATGCTGAGCGTGACGCGCACGCGGACGACGTACTGGGCGGGACGGCTGGCGGCGCGGGCGCTGCGTCTGCGGCAGCCGACGCTCGACGGCGTGCGGCTGGTGGATCACTGGTCGCTGGGGGGCGTGGGGCCTCGGACGGTGGAGTTCCTGGCGGCGCAGATCACGGCGCGCCGGCCTCGCCGCATTCTCGAGTGCGGCCCGGGAACGTCGACCATCGCGATGGCGCGCGCGGTCGAGACGCTGGGGCTCGACACGACGATCGTCTCGCTGGAGCACGACGCGTCGTGGGGCGTGATCATGCGGCGGCGTGTGGAGCGCTGCGGCCTGGCGCACCGGGTGGAGATCCTTGTCGGCGCCATGCACAGGTCGAACGGATCGCCGTTCGAGTGGTATGGGCGCGCGGCGGAGGCGCGAGCACGCGGGCCGTACGACTTCGTCGTGATCGACGGGCCGCCGTCGCGGGACGGGATGGCGCGTCGGTCGCCGGCGCTGCCGATGATGTGGGACGTGATCGCCGACGGCGCGATGATCGTGCTGGACGATGGCCGGCGCGCGGGCGAGCGGGAGTGTGCGCGGCGGTGGCAGGAGCAGTTCGGCGAGCGGCTCTCCGGGGCGCTATCGCCGATCGAGAAGGGCTTGTGGGTGTTCGAGAAATCGATGTCGGCGTCGACGGCCGTGGAGGTCGTGGTGGCGCCGTGGGTAAAGGTCGGGGGCGCCGCGGCGCCGGCGCGGGGCTAGACTCGGCGCATGGAGCTGACGCCGGAGTCGTTGCCGATCGCGGATCGCTACAAGCTGCTCATCGGGGGGATTGTGCCGCGGCCGATCGCGTTCGTGTCGACGATGTCGCCGGACGGTCGGTTGAACCTGGCGCCGTTCTCGTTCTTCAACGGGGTGGGATCGAACCCGATGACGGTGCTGTTCTGCCCGGCGAACGACGAGAAGGGTCAGGAGAAGGACACGCTGCGCAACTGCAAGCCGGTGTCGGAGGGCGGGACGGGGCAGTTTGTCGTGAACGCGGCGGTGGAGGCGTACGCGGCGGAGATGTCCGCGGCGGCGGAGCGGCTGGAGTATGGGAAGAGCGAGTTCGAGTTCAGCGGACTGACGCCGGCGCCGAGCGTGGTGGTGAAGCCGCCCCGGGTGGCGGAGGCGCCGCTGTGCTTTGAGTGCGAGACGCTGCAGGTGATCCGGACGAACGCCGGCGCGCCGTCGGGGGGCAACATCGTGATCGGGCGCGTCGTGCACGTGTTCGTGCGCGACGATGTGATCGACGAGCGGCATCGGATCGACCCGGAGGCGCTGCGCGCCGTGGGGCGCATGGGCGGACGCTCGTACACGCGGACGCGGGATCGGTTCGATCTGCCGATCGGCGACGCGGCGCTCGAGCATCGCGGGAAGATCTAGCGCGGGTCGTCTTCGGGCGGGGGCGGGAGCTGGGGCGCCCGCCGGATGACGAGAGAGCCGGTGAGGACGTCCGCGGGGTGGCGGGCCTGGGCGTCGAGGAAGACGAAGAGCGCGAGGGGCGGGCAGAGGAACTTCAGCGCCGAGCGCGCGAGCGCCTGCCAGAGGGTGGGCCGGCCGGAGACGGTGACGACGCGCAGCCCGATGATGCGCTTGCCGATCGTGCAGCCGGTGAGCCACTCGCCGAGCGTCGAGTGCACCACGGTGAGCCCGATGGCGAGGAGGAGCGCGGCGGCGTCGCGCATGAGCATGTCGGGCGAGAGGAGCGCCGCGGAGACCATGTCGCCGGGTCGGACGTCGAAGACGACGGCGCCGATGACCAGCCCGGGGATGAGATCGATGCCGACGGCGAGCGCGCGGCGCGCGGGGCCCGCGAGCGACCAACCCTCCGGCAGCACGACCTCGCGTCGCTGCGCGGCGTCGGGGCGCAGGGCGAAGATCATGATCGTGAGGAGCACGAAGCCGAGCATCAGCGCGAGGGTGTGGAGCTCGCGCCCTGACACGATGGGATCGGTGACGGCGGGGCCCGCGAAGAGCGTGAGACCAGAGATTGCGGAGACGGCGGCGACGTGCAGGCGCGGATTGTCGTCGGCGCCGGTCCAGACGGTGTAGACGCGCTCGCCGACGGGGAAGACGGCGATGTCTCCGGCGACGTCCTTGGCGCCGTCGATATCGATCGGTCCGGAGGATCGAAGGACGGTCAGGCGAACCTCGCCGGGCGCGTCGACGTCGACGCCGACGATCTGGCCCGCGGCGAGGACGAAGGTGTCCAGCGTCGCGGGCGCCTCGATGATTTCCTTCGACCAGTCGAGCGCCGGCGGCGTGCGATCGGTCGGCGAGCGCGACGGCGCGATGGGCGAGCGCCAGACGGCGATGGTCTGCGGCGAGGCGCGGGCGACGAGCGAGACGGACAGATCGTCGGCGAGGAGCGTGGGGCGCTCGTCGGCGGGGAGATCATCGGGGAGCGGCGTCTTGACCCATTCGAGCGCGCGGAGCGCGTACAGGGTGCGCGCTGCGCCGGGCTGCGGCGACGTCGGCGCTGGGGAGATCAGCGCGAGCGGGACATCGGCGGCGATGGTGAAGCCGTCGAGCCGGCCCCAGTTGGGAAGCGACGGGAGCGACTGCGGCGAGCGGCCGACGGGCAGGTACTGGAAGTAGCCGGTCGAGATGCCGGGCGAGACGGTGATGGACTGCACGCGGCGCTGCGGCTCGGCGCGGCGCGCGGCGGCCTTCTCGTTGCTGGTGGTCTGCGGCGCGGGAGGGGGCGAGGCGATTTCGTCGTAGACGATCAGCACCCGGTCGGCGCCGGCGGCGAGGTGCGTGGGCGCCGCGAGCAGGCGCGGGCCGACGCGCACGCCTCCGGGCTCGATGATGGCGGGGAAGTGATAGAGGCCGGGCGCGCGGTTGTCGTCCTCGGGGATGAGCGCGATCCAGCCGTGCTGCGTCGAGCCGGCGGCGGGCAGCACGGCGGCGAGCGCGCCGGGCGTGAGCGCGACCAGGAGCGCGAGGAGTGCGCCGAGCGGGGTCCAATGGATGAGCGTGCAGCGTCGCGGCGGCATGGACGGGGCATGATACGGGAGGGCGCAGGCGGATCAGGGCGCCGCGGGAGGGAGCGCGGGATCGTCGCACGCGCTGTCGAGGACGCTGACGGTGGCGGGCGCGAAGACATCGAGGAGGAACTCGAGGTCGAAGGCGTCCGGGCTGAGTCGTCCGGAGGCGGCGCCGTCGGACGGGTCGTAGAGCGCGATGCGGATTTCTTCGCCGGTTTCGGGCAGCGTGATGACGGCGCGTCCGGGCGCGCGCGGCGCGATGGCGCCGCTGCCGGTGATGGCGACGTTGGAGTAGTCGCTGAGCTCGGCGACGATGAGGGGCGTGGAGCCGCTGCCGGCGGGCGGGAGGAGGGCGATGCGCGTGGGCTCGTCGGCGCCGGGGGCGATGGTGATGATGCGTCGTCCGGTGCGCGCGGGGATCTCGACGACGAGGCGGCGGTTGTCGGAGGCCCAGTTGATCGTGCCGCCGCGCGCGGGGATGGGCGTGACGCCGAGGAGGTCGATGATGTCGAGCGGGTTGCAGGGCACGGCGCCGGCGCGGGCGCAGGGCCGACCGACGTTCTCGTGTCGCGCGACGGTGGCGCGATCGGCGTCGCCGCGCTCGAAGAACCAGAATCGGGAGGAATCGCAGCCGAGCCAGGCGACGATCTCGCCGAGCTTGCCGACGGAGAGCGCGAGCTGCGCCGGGGCGAGGAACTGGAAGTGGCCCTCGCCCTGCTCGGTGCGCCGGCGGTTGTCGGCGTCGCGGTACTTGATGACGACGACGGCGCGGGCCCAGAGCCGGTCGAGGCGCTCGGCGCGGGCGTTGTAGCGCGCGGCGACTTCCTCGTAGGTCTCGGGGACGGGACGCGGCGCGTCGGATCCGGTGGCGCCGGGCTTCGATGCGCAGGCGCTCAGGAGAAAAGTGGCGATCGCGGCGAGCGCGAGGCGGCGCTTCACGCGTCGCCCCGGAGCACCTGCGCGAGGCGTTCGGTGGCGCGGGCGAGCGCGTCGTGGTCCATGCCGGGATCGACGACCTCGATCGGCGGGTCTTCGGGCGCCGCGCCCTTCGGGCGCACGAGCATGACGGCCGGGCGCTTGCCCACGGCGGCGCGGGAGCCCTCGTGGCGGAGAAGGCGCTTGCGGCAGAGGATCAGCCCGAGGACGAAGCGGAAGGCGACGTTCGCACGATCGTCTTCGGTCGCGGGCGGGTCGCTGATCTCGTCGCCGAGGTTGTGGAAGATCTCGACGAGCGCATCGTCGTCGATGAAGAGCCGGGGCTTGGCGGTGGGCTCGGGCTGGGTCGTGCGCCAGAGCGCGAAGAGGCGACGCGCGCGGCCGGCGCCGAGGAGCTGCTCGCGCGCAGCGGGCGTCCAGGCGTCGGCGATGATGTCGAGGCGCTCGAGCGTTTCGCCGGGGACGTCGTCGCGCTCGGCGAGGAGGACGATGATGGCGTCGCCCGGCGTGATCTCGGCGTCGGTGACGGCGCAGCGCCCGGTGGAGCGGGCGATGTCGTAGGGGGTGGAGTTCAGTGCGGCCATGTCGCCGCAAGTGTACGGAGATCGACCGTCGGCCGCGGGCGAAATGCGGGGGATTCAGCAGGCGACGAGGTAGAAGGAGAGGACGAGATTGAGGTCCTCGAAGTTGACCACGCCGTCGCCGTTGGCGTCGCCGGCGAGGCCGGGGCCGGACATGAGGTAGTCGCTGAGCACGTTGTTGAGGTCGGCGAAGTCCACGACGTTGTCGCCGTTGGTGTCGCCCGGGCAGGGGAGCACGGGGTCGGTCCAGTCCACGCCGGCGGCGGACGAAACGGACGAGCCGCCGACGGGCGCGCCTTTGTGGATGACCGCGACGACGCCGCCCCAGCGGATGGTCTGCGAGAAATCGAAGTTCGACTCGGATGAGCCCATGACGGCGCTGGAGCTGCGCATGCCGGCGGTGCCCGCGGCGTACACGCCGAGTGTGAACGACTGGCCGAAGGTGATGGGCACGGCCATGGTGATCGCGTCGTTGATGACGCGATTGGAGACCTCGCCGATGTCGGAGGTGGATGTTCCCCACAGGGCGCGTTGCCGGTCGGTGGAGATGGGATCCGAGTTGCCGGGGTCGAACCAGGGATTCATGGTGAGTTCGATGTTGTTCTTGAATCCCGACGTCATGACGAAGGTGCGTCCGGCGAATCCCGCCGCGTGAAGCGTGCCGGAGACGAAGACCTGGAACACGAGCACGCCGGGCTGGCCGGTGAGTGCGGGATTGGAGACGACGAGCGAATCCTTCCAGCCGCCGTTCACGGCGCCGCAGGGGAACATGTTCGCGTTGGGCGCGGCGTTGTCGGCGGCGAGTCGGATGAGCCCCATGGCGGCGCTGCCGGCGGCGTTGTTGTGGACGGGGCCGATGGTGAGCGTGGCGGAGGCGGCGGCGCTGGCGTTCCCGGCGAAGGCGTTTTCCTGGAAGTTGGACGCGCCGGCGCTGACGATGAAGTTCTGCATGTCGGCGCCGGGCATGCCGAAGCTGCCGCCGAGACTGGCGGTGTTGTCGGTGGCGCCCGCCTGGAAGAATCCGCCGGGCGCGGCGATGGTGGATTGGGAATGTCCGGCGAGCGCCGGGGCGACGAGGACAGTGATCGCCGCGAGCGCGGCGAAACGACGGCGATCGAAATGGCTGGGCGCCATGGCGATTGCTCCGCTTTGGATGGAATGACCCACGAGGCCGGCGCCGGGCCACGAGTCCGGCGTCACGCGGCGCGGAGCCGCCCGGCCGACCGGGGATCAGCGGCGCTGCGCAGGCAATACTGTGCGATTGCGGCCGCGGGCGGTCAATGGGCGTGTCGCGAGATCATCGGGAAGCGGCCCGGGGAGCGTCAGGTCGCCTCGAAGATGCGCTGCGAGGTGCCGCCGGGGCCGACGCGGGCACGGACCTTGGCGCGGCAGCGCGGGCAGGCGCCCTCGTAGGCGCGGGCGTCGGGCTCGCGATAGATGCGGGCGTAGACGTTGCAGCAGCGGAACCAGACGCTGATCCAGGGTCGGCCGGGCTCGGCGCGGCGCGCGGCGATGGCGTCTCGCGCTTCGGCCGGGGAACGGGCGATGGGTTGCTCTGGCTGCATGGAGCGCAGTCCGGCGATGTCCACGATGTCGCGCGGGTCGGGCGCGTGCACGAGGGGAGTATCGACGCGCAGGGGGTGATCGCTGGAGCGGCGATCAGGCGGGACGGCGGCAGGACGCCTCGATCTGGGTGAGGAGCGTACGGGCCTGATCGAGGAGGCCGTCGGCGCGGGCGAGGGGGTCGCCGGCGTCGATGCGAGCGTCGCGCAGGAGGGGGAGGTTGATCTCGATGTTCCAGCGCGAGGCGCGGGCGGCGGCTTCCGCGAAGACCGCGGCCATGGCGAGGTCGCTGTGGAGGTAGGGATTGGTGATCGGCGCGAGATCGGCGGCGAGACGGAGGAGTTCGAGGGAGGCGTCGATGACGCCCTCGGGCGGACGGATGGCGTCGAGCGCGGCGGGGCCGAGGATGCCGGCGCGGGCGGGGTCTTCGGCGGGGATGCGCATCGCTTCGTTCAGGCGTGCGTACGCGGCGGCGTCGGCCTCGGCGAGGTCGAGCAGGCGGCGGCGGAGTTCGACGAGGCGACTCGCGGCGGACTCGAGCGCGGGCTGGTGGGCCGCGAGGGACTTGCGCCCGAGGGAATAGGCGACGACCATCGAGGCGAGCGCGGCGGCGTGGGCGCCGATGACGGGCGCGACGGCGCCGCCTCCGGGCGTGGGTGATTTCGCCGCGAGGGCTTCGAGGAAGGCGTCGAGGGTGAGTTGCTCGGCTCGCACGCGCGGATGGTACCGCATCGGAGCGCGAATGAATGGTGGTTACTGACCGGCGACGTCGGCGGGTTCGTCGCGGCGGATGGCGCCGCGGAGGCCGAGGCGGTCGTTGTCGTCGACAAGCCCGTCGAGGTTGAGGTCGGGCTTGGGCGAGGGGAGGGCGTGGAAGGCGTAGAGGTCGCGGACGTCGACGAGGCCGTCCTGATTGACGTCGTAGTCGGCTTCGCGCACGGTGAAGGAGAAGGGCGCGACGACGGCGGAGCGCGTGCCGACGATGTTCTCCGCGCGGACGCGCCAGAAGTAGGTGTTATTGAGCTGGAGCAGGTTGTCGGGGATGGTCCACGAGGTGCCGTCGATGAGCGGCACGATGAGCTGCGTGGCGATGATGTTGGTGAACGAGGCGTTGGTGGCGAGTTCGACGGTGTAGAGGAGCGCGCCGGTGGACTCCTGCCACTGGAGCGTCACGGGCCGCGTGCCGACGCCGCCGTCGGAGGGGGCGAGAAGCGCAAACTGGCCGGGGCCGGGCATCGTGGTGAAGGACGAGCTGCCGGGCGTGGAGGCGCGGTCGTCGAGCTGATTGGTGGCGGTGACGCGCCAGTGGTAGGTGACGCCGGGCTCGATGTGCTCGGAGGTCAGCAGGAAGGAGGGCGTCGTGATGCCGCCGACGTTGACGACGCGGTTGGTGAAGGCCTCGTCGGTGGCGACTTCGACGCGGTAGGTCGCGGCGTCGAGCGAGGGCGTCCACGCGAGGGGCGTGGGGATGAACTGGTCCGTGGCGCCGGGCGCGGGCGAGAGCAGCGTGAACGCGGCGGGCGCGCCGAGCATGCGGAAGCTGGTGGAGGGCGGCGTGGATGTGGCGATGCCGACGCTGTTGTTGGCGATGACGCGCCAGAAGTAGGTCTGCCCCTCGGCGAGCGTCTCGGGCGGGACGACGAACTGGGTCTCGGTGACGCCGGGCTGGGCGGCGACGATGTCGGTGAACGCGGCGTCGCGGGCGATGGTGACGATGTAGGACGCGGCGTCCTGCGAGGCCGTCCACGTCAGCGTGACGGGCGCGACGCGCGCTCCGGCGGTGGGCAGGGGTGCAGACAGCGAGAAGGCGCCGGGGAGCGACGCGGTGGTGAATCGGAAGCTGGCGTTGGAGTTGACGGAGCCGGCGGTGTTGGTGGCGACGACGCGCCAGAAGTAGGACACGCCGGGCTCGAGAACACCCGCGGGGATCGTGTGATTGAGCGTCGTGAGCGTGGGCGACTGGTAGCGGATCGTCGTGAACGCGGAGTCCGCGGCGACCTGGAGGCGGTAGCTCGCGGCGTTCGGCGCGGTCTGCCAGACGAAGGCGGGCGTGAGTCCGATGCGCGTGGCGTTGTTGGCGGGCGTGGAGAGCGCGAACGCCGTGGGCGCGACGGGCGTCGTGCCGCCGCCGTTGTTGCCTCCCCCACCGTTGTTGCCGCCTCCGTTGTTTCCGCCGCCGTTATTGCCACCGCCGTTGTTTCCGCCGCCGGTGTTCACGTTGATGTTGCCGACGGTGGTGAAGCCGCCGTTGCCCCCGGAAGAGCTGGCGCCGGTGCTGGAGTTCCCGGAGCCGGAGCTATTGGCGCCGGACGCGGCGTCGCGGGCGCCTGCGGACTCTCCAGAGGAAGAGCTGCGCGAGGTCGCGTTGCGCGAGGCGCCGCCGCTCGCGAGCGAGGGCGCGAGCAGCGGAACATTCTGCGGCGTGTCGAACACCTGGACGGGGACGTCGGAGGTGACGTCGACGACGGGCGTTTCGGCGCCGACGCCGGTGGGGGGCGTGGTGTTCGGCGGGATGGTGCGCCGGGTCGTGCCCGCGCCGTCGCGCAGGGCACGGCGCATCTCTTCGAGTTGGCGCTGGCGCTCCTGGCGGAGGGCTTCGCGTCGCGCGGCGGCCTCGTCGACGGTCTCACCGGGATTGGTGCGCTGCACGGGCGTCGTGCCGGTGTTGCGACTCAGCGGGCGGACGGGGCGCGGCGTATTGAGGTTGGGCTGCTCGGGTGGGCGGTCGTCGCGCGGCGCCGCGGCGGGGGCGGGGGCGACGGACTGGGCGAGCTGCCGTTCGAAGTCGGACGGG
Source organism: Phycisphaerales bacterium (assembly GCA_041940385.1). GTDB lineage: Bacteria > Planctomycetota > Phycisphaerae > Phycisphaerales > UBA1924 > JACVCK01. Next base: position 15,472 of record JBGTSD010000064.1, read on the forward strand.
CCGGAGGGGACGACGACGGTTCGGGGCTCTGCGTCGACGCTGCAGCCGCGCTGGATCATTCCGAGGAAGATCGCGCCGAAGAGCGAACCGAGGATGATGGCCCAACCGAGACGTCCCATCGGGTGGTCGAAGCGCCTTTCTGGACGATGGCCGCGGGTGCGAGGCGGCGAAGAGGGCCGCGCGCGAGCGTCGTCGTTTGTCTGCCGTTGAAGAGGTCCTGGCCCTGCGGGGGCCATGATCCAACTGTGCCGCAGGATAGCCCCTCTGCCATACGCGTCAGCGTGTTTCCAGTTCCCGGAGGGCGGTTTGTGAGGGCGGGAGGGGCGGTGCGGGTGGGTTGGAGGCCGCCTCGACAGGGTGGGCGTGAGGGCGTAGATTCGCGGACCTATGAGCCATCCGTCTTCAGCGTCGAACGTGCCGGAGGTTGTGCTGCCGGAGGCCAAGATGCACGTTCGGACGCCGAAGGAGCCGGGAACGGCGACCATCGTGCGGAACGAGCTGTGCACGGCCCGGAAGGCGGCGGGGTACGTGCGGCACATCGAGATCGATCTGACGGGGACGGGGATGGAGGGCCAGTGCCTTCCGGGTCAGGCGATCGGCGTGCTGGCGGACGGGATGGACGACAAGGGCAAGCCGCACAAGGTCCGGCTGTACTCGATCTGCTCGCCCACGCGCGGGGAGGACGGCAAGGGCGTGGTGGTGGCGACGACGGTGAAGCGCCTGATCGACGAGCACTGGGAGACGCACGGCCTCTTCACGGGCGTGTCGTCGAACTTCCTGTGCGATCGCCGCCCGGGAGAGAAGGTCCAGGTGAGCGGGCCGAACGGCAAGCGGTTTCTGCTGCCGGTGAACAAGGCCGATCACGACTACATCTTCTTCGCGACGGGCACGGGCATCGCGCCGTTCCGCGGGTTCATCATCGATCTGCTGGAGTCGAACTGTCAGAGCCAGATCTACCTGGTGATGGGCGCGCCGTACGCGACGGACCTGCTGTATCACGCGGACATGCTGCGTTTTCAGGAGCAGCACAAGAACTTCCATTACATCACGGCGATCAGCCGCGAGAAGCAGCTCGACGGGCATGATCCGCTGTACATCCAGGATCGGGTGCGGACGGAGCGGGATCACCTGCTGCCCGCGCTGACATCGGAGCGGACGCTGATCTACATCTGCGGGGTGGCGGGGATGGAGCTCGGGATCTTCCAGCAGCTCGCGCTGAACCTGACGGGGGATGCGCTGCGGCAGTACATGGACGTGGACCCGGAGGCGCTCTCGGACATTCGCCGGTGGTCGCGTCAGATGCTCCACAAGCAGATTCGGCCCACAAAGCGGGTGTTCATGGAGGTCTACGCGTAAGGTTGGGGTATGGGAATGGCCGATGAAGTCGGACCGCGGGTGCGTTGTTGGCGGCCGCGATCCTGAGTGGACGGGGGTGGCCGGCGTCCGCCGGCAGGAGACCTTCACGATGGCCCATGTGATCACCGAGCCGTGCATCGGGACCAAGCAGACCGCGTGCGTGGACGTGTGCCCGGTGGACTGCATCCACCCGCGCAAGGACGAGCCAGAGTTCGAGGGCGCGAAGCAGCTCTTCATCGATCCCGACACGTGCATCGACTGCGGCCTGTGCGTCGATGAGTGTCCGGTGAAGGCGATCTTCCCGGAGGCGGACGTTCCAGCGCAGTGGCACAGCTACGTGCAGCTCAACAAGGATCACTTCAGCAAGTGAATCATCCGCCGGCTTAGCGCTGCGGCGCGCTGCCGGTGAACTGCTCGATGCCCAGCGAGCCGCCCTCCAGGTAGGGGCTGCGCTCGTGGTAGGTGTGGCAGAGGGTGCAGTTGCTCGGCGCGCCGGCGCGGGGGCTGTGGCACTCGCGGCAGTTGGCGATGCCGGGGATCATGATGTCCGACGTGTCGCGGCCGGTCTCGCTCTGCGTGTGGCAGGCGACGCAGGCGAGCATCTCGTGGGACTTGTGCGAGAACCAGGACTTGGGCAGCCAGACGCTCGGGATGGCGGGCTTTTCGATCGTGAAGGCGCCGGCGACGTCGGATGTCGCGTGGGGCGAGATGGCGGAGTGGCAGTAGGAGCAGGCGGTCTCGGCGCGCTTGAGGAACTGGGCGCGCTCGTCGGCGAGCCAGGCGAGCGCCTCGTCGCGCGAGGTGAACGCGGGGACCTCTTCGGGGCCGGACGAGCCGCGCCGGCCGCGGGTGCGCCGGGAGCCAGAGTCCGCTTCGGGCTCGGCCTCGGGGGACGCGAAGCGTGAATCGGAGAATGCGGCGCGGGTGGCGAGGGCGCGTTCGATGCGTCCGATGACGGCGTCGACGTCGCCGTGGGGCACGCGTACGCCCTCCTCGTCGCCATCGGCGGAGACGGCGGGCACGCGGACGAGCTGGTCCTCGTGGCAGCGGACGCAGTGATCGTCGAAGCGGATGGGCTTCATGTACGCGCCGGCGTCGTCGGGCTGGTGGCAGGAGGCGCAGGAGAGCGAGAGCAGGTCGCTCTCGCCGATGCGCACTGTCCGAACGTGCGACCCCGGCGTGTCGATCATGGCGCGGAGGAGGTCCTGCATGCCGGGCGCTTCGGGATCGAGGTGGCGCGCGTGATTGAGGAGGATGGTTGCGGAGTCCCTGCGGGGCTCGCGCAGGAGCGCCCATTCGGGATGGTCGGACGCGAAGGACGTCACGGAGTTGGCCACATCGATCGGCGTGTGCGGATCGGTGCGTGGCAGGCCTCTTGAGAGCCACGCGGCGCCGGCGCCGGTGAGCGCGATCAGGACCAGCGGCAGGAGACGCGCGGGCTTCACGGGCGATCTCCCTGCGGCTGCTCGGTGTCCGGGGCATGGATCGGCGCGGTGGCGGCGGAGGTCATGCGCCCGAAGCGCCCGAGGTCCTTGTGGCAGTTG
>JBGTSD010000065.1:0-18306 GCA_041940385.1 Phycisphaerales bacterium
GGCGCGCGCTGCCCGCCTCGAGCGTGGAGGCCATTGCCGTCTCGCGCGAGGCGACCAGCTTCGTGCAGGAGCGCACCGACAACGGGCCGCACGTGGTGTTCGCCGATGCGCCCGAGCAGGAGGTGACGATCACCGTCCTGCGCGCGCTGGAAGGCCCGGAGCCCGACGGCCCCAGACCCGGCGAGATGGGCGCGCTGCTCTTCACCACGGCGCCGAGCGCGGCGGATGCGCCCGTCCAGCGCGTCAGCGCCGCCGTCGTCGTCCGCGCCGTGCGCATCGAAGTCAGCCGCCGCAAGGGCGCGCTGCAGCGCATTGACCTCATCGCCGTCTCGACCACCGGCGGCGGCGCGGACCCCGTCACCATCGAGGAGGCCGGCAAGTGAGCACCATCGCGGGTCAGTCGCTCTTCAACTCCGGTCCGCATCGATTCGTCCACGGCGAGGTCGGCCGTCTCTGGGCGCCGCCGCTGCGCCTCGACGCGCTCCAGGACCGCATCGTCGTGTTCCCCGTGAACCTCGAGCTGGTCATCCGACAGGTCGGTCGCCTCGTTGGTTCGAGCGAGGCGGACCTCTGGGCGCAGATCGCGACCATCCAGGCGCGCTGTCAGTCGCTCCTGAACGGCTCGCTCGTCGACAACAGCGGCAACACCTGGACCAACATGACGCTGCTGAGCTTCGAGCCCTCGCGCGCCGCCGATCGCGGGCGCGTGGTGTCGCTGGCGTACACCGCCGTCTATGCGCGGCTGCTCTGAACGAGAAAGGAGACGATCGAATGGACCCCGAGACCCTTGCGCAGTTCACCCAGTTCGGCCTGGCCGGGATGATCGCGTGCATGTGGCTGGCCGAGCGCCGGGCCGCCGCCGGTCGCGAGCGCCAGCTCACCGACGCCCACGAGCGACTGCTCGAGCAGCGCGTGCAGCTCGACGCGCTCATGACGCTGGTGGGGGACAACACCCGCGCCGTCGCGGCCCTCGAGGCCGGTCAGCGGGGGCTGGCGTCGCTGATCGAGCGTCTCGGCGGTGCGCGCCCGCCGGCCGGGCACGAGCCGCCCTCCGCTACACTGTCGCCCCGATGAGGCGTCCTGCAAAGCAAGCACTGTGGGCATGGACGGCGCTGGCCGCGGCGCTCGGCGGCTGCGACGCCACACCCTCGCGCACGACGGCCCCCGCGCCGCGCGCCGACTTCGAGTGGCCCTTCGGCGCGGTGCGCATCGAGATCCATCCCCTGACCCGCCTAGTGCGCGACGGCGCCGCCGCCGGCACGCTCCAGATCGAAGCGCACGTCGAGCTCTTCGATCGCTTCGGGCACGGCGTGAAGGATGTGGGCGTGATGCGCTTCGAGCTCTACCGCAGCGCCGGGCCGAGCGCCGACGCGGAGCCGACGCAGGAGCTCGTCTGGACCCTGGACATGACCGACCCGGCCGAGTCCAGCGCCCGCTACGACGCGGTGACGCGCACCTACGTCGTGCCCCTCGACGAGGCCCCGGACTGGACCGCCGAAGGCGCCCGGCCGACCCTCCTCGTGCAGTTCACCACGCCCGACGGGCGTCGGCTCACCGCGACGCGGCGCCTGAACTAGTGGGGCGATTCATCCACCGAGCCACCGCCCCGGTTGTCTGATAACGACCGGCGCATCGGCTTCGGGGGTTTCCGCCCTGATTCCATGCGGCGCCGCTTCGGCTGCGTTCAGCCGCGGACGATATCGGTGGTGCGCACGTTGCGCCTCGATCGACGAGCCACGACCATGCACACGATCGACAAGACAGCGCTGCTCCGGGCCCTGCACGCGCTCCATCGCGCCGAGGCCATCGCCCCCAGCGAAGACCGCCGGCAGTTCCGGCGATTCAACGCCCGCTCCGCCGCGGTGCTCGCGGCGGATCCCCTCTCCATGACCCGCGCCGGCGCGGAGACCTTCGGCGTGCAGGTGCGCGACGTCGCCCGGGGCGGCGTGGGCCTGCTCTGCCCGGACGGCATCGAACTCCGGCGCGTCTACCGCCTCACCTGCGTGCAGGAAGGGGTCGAGCTCTTCGCGCTGCCCGTCGTGCCCCGCCATGCCCGCCGGATCGACGCCGGAATCTGGCTCGTCGGCGCCGTCGCCGTCAGCGACGCGGCGTCGATGATGGCCCTCGGCGTCCCGGCGCGCGACATCCGCATGAGCGAAGACGGCTCCGATTTCGGCCCGGGAGAGTTCTCCCCGGTCGAGGCGGCCTAATTCAGCGGGTTGCCGGGGTCGCGATCAGCCCAGGAGATCGAGGTCATCGGCCAGGCGATCGAGCGTCGCGTCGATCACCGCGTCCGAGTCGTACGCGCCGGAGGCGATGCTCTGGCGGGCGCGCTCGATGAGTTCGGAGCGGACCTCGGGCAGCTCGCGCAGCCGCGCGAGATAGAGCGCGTGGTCGGAGAGTTCGACGGCGTCCGCCGCGCGGGGCGCGACGCGATCGGCGCTCGGCGCGCTGGTGCGGGACGACGCGGAGCCGTTCAGGCGCGCCGTCGCGTCGGAAGCGAACGCGGCGTCGATGGCTCCGGTGATCGGTGTGAAGTCGGACATGATCGGTGGTGCTCCGTGACGGGTCGCGGGTCGTCCAGCCGCGGCTCGTGCACACATACAGTTGCGATGCTCGGCGCCCAACGGATCCTTCCGGGCGCCGCGACCGTCGAAGACCATGGTCGGCCTGTGACGGTCGTTCCGGTCGTGCCGCGGAAACCTCGCCGCGGCGGAGTAGGTATCGTCGAGGGGACGGATCGGCCTGCAGAGTTTCCGGTCCTCCGCGACCAACGCGCAAGAATCGGCGGGACAAGGGTTTGCAGCCGATAACCTGGAGTCGGACGCGATGAAGAATCTGATGGCCGCCACGACGAAGACCCGTTCATATCCCGATCAGATCGGACGGTCCGTCGCGATCCGTTCAAATTTTGTTTGGTGTCTTGTCGCCGCCCTCGCGGCGCTCGTGATCCTCCAGCCCGCGATGGGTCAGGGACGCGATCGCAAGGCCCCGAACGCCGCGGCGCCGGTGTCCGACGGCGAGTGGACCATCGTGCTCGGCACCTTCACCGGGGAGAATCACCCGCGCATCGCGGCCGAGGCCGCGGCACGGATCCAGGCCGAGACCGGTCTCGCCGGCGTCCGCGTCGAACCCCGCGGCAAGGGCACCGTCATCGCCTACGGCGTATTCGCCGAGCCGACGGACGCGGCCCGCGCCGAGTTGGAGCGGGTCCGCCGCCTGACGATGGGGGGGCTTCCGGTGTTCGCATCGGCCTTCCTCGCGCCGCCGCCGGCCGGGTCCGACGTCGGCCTCTCCCCCATGTACCACCTCCTGAAGGCCAAGGAGGAATTCGGGCCCCAGGCCCGCTACTCGCTGCAGGTCGCGGTGTACGAGAGCCCGAACCGGGAGGAGGCGATGCGTGCGGCGGAGCAGGCGGCGGTGACGCTGCGGCGCGAGGGCGAGGCGGCGTTCTACTACCACGGCCATCAGCGGAGCATGGTGACGATCGGCGCGTTCCGGGAATCGGAGGTCGGCGCGGGCGGATCGCTGCCGAGCCCGGCGCTCGAGGCGCTGCAGCGCCGACACCCGCTGAACCTGCTCAACGGCAACCGGCCGCTGGTCGAGAAGCCCGCGGGCGCGACCAAGGGGCGGAATCAGCCCAGCTTCCTGGTGGCGATCCCCGACGCGTAAGCGCTTCGGATGGCGGCGCAAGGTCCGGGAACGACGAAGTTTGGGGAGATGCTGTTGGTTGGCGATTTGGGTCTTGCGGGCGAATTGATTTGGGCTATGCTGCGATCACTGTCACGCCTCTTGCACAGGGAACGTGACGGGTCCAGCTGGAGGCAGAGCGAGAGTCCGACGCGTTTTTCGCGCGCGGACGACGATCGCCGTAGCTTCGACCCGCACGGGCGCCGAAGGCAGACCAGGTCTCCGGTGTGTGGCAGATTCCGAGCGTGCGCGCGGAAGCGCGCCGGTCGGATTGCGCTGCCTCGTCCGGCGGCGTGACAATCTGCAGCAGAGCGATTCCGTTTGCGCCGCTCGGGTGAGCGTGCGTGCGTGACGGGACGATCGGCGTCTGGCCTTCGTCACGGGGCGTTGTTCGCTCGCTTCGGCGGGCGGGTAAGAGGGATGCTTCGCACCCCGGTGACCTGTCAATGGCTGCGGCCCAGACGTCGATTCGCCGCCCGCGCGAGGCACATGCGCGGGCGGTTTTTTTTGTCGGACCTCCGCGCACGTCACGAAGTGATGGAAACCCCGGACGGATCGTTGACCGGGATGGACGCGGCGATACCTTGGGATCGGCCGCGTGCGACGGCGGCCGGGGGTCCGGCCCCGGGGGAAGTCGCGAGCATCCAGGAGCCGAGCCGTGACGCAACGTCGAGCGAACAGGAACGCGGGCGCGATGGTTGTGTGCGCCGGCGCAGTGATGAGCGCGGCGTGCGCGACGAGCGCGCGGGCGCAGCAGCTCACGGCCACATGGCTGAATCCTGTGAGCGGGAACTGGACCGACCCGACGCAATGGTCGACGCCGAACTTTCCGAACAACGGCAACCCGGCGGGGACGACGTACCACGCCGTGATCGACGCGGTGGGGGGGCCGTACACGGTGACGCTGGGCGAGAGCGTTGCGCTGACATCGCTTACGGTCGATGCGGCGGACGCCACACTCGATCTCACGAGCGGAACGCTGACGGTCAACAATGATTGGTCGGTCAGCAATGGTCGACTTGTGCTGAACGGCGGGACGCTGGGCGGACTGGGCGCGCTGACGGTCTCGGATCGACTGGAATGGTCGGGCGGCCATGCGTCGGGCGGAGCCGTCATGCGGATCGGCTCGAACGGGGCGCTGGCGATCACGTCGTCGTCGACCAAGATGCTCTCCAGATTTCTGGAGACGCAGGGCACAGCGCATTGGAGCGGCGGCGGCGATGTTGCGCTGAACGTCGGAGCGTGGCTGAACTCCGGCGACCTGCAGATTGACGTGCAATCCGGTGAGCTGCAACGGTTGTTGCCGGGCGCCGGCGGTGGGTGGCTTGCCAACACCGGCGTGATCACCAAGACGGGCGAGGGCACGCTCCAACTCGGTGATTCATCGCTCCCCGGGTCGTTCGCCTTCTTCAATACGGGCCATCTTCGAGTCCAGAGCGGAGTGGTTGACTACCACCCCGCGAACTCGTCATCCACAAGCGGCACGCTCGAGATTGACCGCGGCGCCGTGATGCTCTTTCGCTCGGGCACAAGTCTCGCGGGGCCGACGATGATTTCGGGCTCCGGCGATGCGACGTTCTTCGGGGCGTTCGAGCACGCGGGCACTGTCGCGTTGGGCGGTGTTCTTCGATCCACCGCGGAGTCGTTGGAGCCTGTCGGGCAGGGTCACTTTCTCGGGGCGGTCGCGGCGGGTCGGGTGGTGATCGAGGGCCGCCCGTCGCTGACGACGTTCTGGGCGCCCGTCGCGGTGACCGACGGGCTGCAGATCGCCTCGTCGACGAACATCCGCGCGCCGCTGCAACTGAACGGCTCCTATCTCGAAGTGCTCGGCCGGCTGGGATACTACGACGTCGGCGCTCCACTTCTCGTCCAATCGGCGCGCGTGAGCGGCGATCTGGAGGGCTCGGGCGAAGTGCGGTTCACCGGAGCGGTGGACTGGCACGGTGGACGGATGGCGATGGCGCGAGCGACATTCGCGGAGAGCGCCATCGTGGAGACGACACCCGGACCGTGGGTGCAGGTTGGAGGCCAGCTTGTTGTGGATTGCGACCTGACGCTTCGGACGACGCTGTTCCTTCACGGCGAGTTCGTGAACAACGGCGCCCTGTCGATCGATGCCAGCCAGGCAGCGCTCAGCGTGCACGGCTCGGGCACGCTGCTCAACAATGGATCGCTGCACGTGTTCGGCGGCGATGCGAAGTTCGGGCCGGAAATCACGGTGGTGGGCGACGGCGCGTTCCGGATCTCCTCGGGTGTCGTGACGGTGGAAGACGCGATGCTGGACATTCCCGCGATCCAGCTCGACCGCGGCGCGATGCTTCGATTCACCGACTCGGGGGAGCGGCGGGAGGTCATCTCCGGCGGCGGCGTGGTCGAGTTCATCCAGGGCGCTCAGACGCTCACGTCGGCGGCCTCGATCGAGGGTCTTGCGATCGTTCGCGGCAATGTCCTGACGGTCGAGCGCGGCGCCAGCGTCGGAACGCTCCGCATGTCGCTGGGATCGATGGCGGTGCACTCGGGCGCGTTGATCGGCCGTCTGGAGATCACCGGAGGCGAACTGACGTTGCCGAGCGAATTCACGGTGCCGGTCGGCGCGTCGTTCCTCTGGTCGGGCGGGAATCTGTCGGGCGCCGGGAATCTGCGCGTCCTCGGCGCGATGGATATCGTCGGCCTGGGCACGCGCACCCTCTCCGCGTCGCTCGAGAACAGCGGGACGCTGACGTGGTCCGGTGAGGACCTTCGGATCAACTCGCAGCGGCAGCTGCTGAACGCCGGGGAAATGCTCATCACGCCCGTCGCGGGCGCGGGCCAGTTGATGCGCGGACCGGGCTCCTTCGTCAACACGGGCGTGCTGACGATCAACGGCGACATTGGCGGCGCCGTCTCGCTGGATCCCGGATTCGTCGTGCAGAACAGCGGGCAGATCCATGTCGCGAGCGGGAAGCTCGTCGTCGACGCCGGCGTTATGAATTCCGGCGTCATGGGGATCGACGACGGTGCGATCCTGGAAATCAACAACGTCGTCGGTACACAGATCGGCCACGTGGTCGGTGAGGGCAAGCTCGTCATCCGCGGCGCCACCCACACCGTTGCGCCGGGAGGTGTGGAGGTGACCGGAACGCTGGGGATTGTCAACGGGGATGTCACGCTCGAGCACTTTCCGATGCGATCGCTCGAGCTTGGGGGATCCGTGACGCCGCTCGTTGACTGCGTCATCGCCGACTCGTTCGCCTGGTCCGGCGGAACACTGCGTGGGCCGGGCGAAGTGCGGGTCGCCGCGGGCGCAAGCTCGTCGCTCCATACCGGCGCCAAGGCGCTCTCCGGCTCGCTGGTCAATGATGGCGACATGTCGTGGGCGGGCGGAGCGCTGACCTTGAGTGGTGGGACGCTCGTCAACAACGGACAGTTCGCCGTGTCGGCTCAGGCCGCGGCGAGCGGCTCCGGCGCGGGCGGGACATTCGTCAACAACGGCGTGCTCGTCGGCATGAGCGGCGGAACGGCGACGATCGGCTCGGTGGGCGCGTTCGTCTTCGAGAACAACGGCGAAGTCGTCGTGTCGCAGGGCCGCCTAGCCTTCGATCGCACCCTTCTCAATAACGCGACCATCGACGTGCACGCGGGCGCAACGCTCCGGCTCGGCGGCACGTTGGCTCAAGGCGTCGGCGCCGCGATCACCGGAGCGGGAGCGGTTGAATTCGCGAACGGCGTCCACGATCTGGAGAAGGGCGTCATCAGCACGACTGGTCCGCTGCGGACGCTCTCCGGGACGGTCAATGTCGGCTCGATGCTCGGCGCTCCGTCGTGGCAATTCAGCGGAGGAACGACCAACTTTCTCATGTCCGAATCGATCGGCGACGCAGCGCTGCTCGGCGGTTCGATCGGAGGCGATGGCGCCGTATCGATGAACTCGCTGAACTGGGCGCAGGGTGTGATGCTCGCGGGGGGCGACGTTCTGGTCGGTGGGGGTCCGATGTCGATCGGCGGCGCCACCGGCGCCCGGACGCTTTCGCGCCGGTTGACGAGCGATGGCGCCGCGAGTCTGACGGCAGGGACGCTGACGCTGAGCGGCGGCGTTCTCCGGAATCTCGGCGACCTGTCGATGAGCGTGGGCGCTTCGATTCTCGGAGATGCCAACGGCGGACGATTCGAGAATGACGGAACCACGTCCATCGTGGGCAGCGGCGTGGCGACCATCGGCGGCCTCGGCATGTCGATGCAGAACACAGGGTCGATCAACGTCGGCGCGGGCGCCACGCTGCGCTTGGTGGCCAATATCAACTCGGGCGACTTCGGCATATTGACCGGCGCCGGCGCGTTGGAGATCCAGGACGGCGTTGTGCATGCACAGGCCGGCGGGCTATCGGTCGCGGGCGGCGTCAAAGTGTTGGGCGGGGATGTGCATGTCGAATCCCCGTCGGCGTCGCCTTGGAGTATTCTCGGCGGGTCGACGGCATTCGTGGGCGGCGCCGCGGAGTTGACGGAGCTTCGGCTGGACGCCGGGGAGCTGACCGGCGATGCGACCGTGTCCACCGGGAGCTTGTTTCGATGGTTCGGGGGATCGATGAGCGGTTCGGGACGAACCGTGATCGGCGAGGGCGCCCAGGCGGTTTTCGGCACGGTTGCGTTCATGACGCTCGAGCGCGAGCTCGTCAACCGCGGCGACGCGAACTGGGGCATCGGAGTGTTTCTCTTCAATGACGGTGTGCTGCGCAATGAGGGGACGTGGTCGGCCTATCAGAATCAGGGCACGCCAGGACGAATGCAGGGGTTGGAGGGCGGCGGCGTACTAATCAACGAGGGGGCACTCGTAAAGTTAGGTGACGGTGAGATGCGGCTGGCTCGCCTCGGTGGCGACATGGCGCTTCAGAACTCCGGCCTTGTCGATGTCCAGGAGGGCTCGCTCCGCCTCCTCGGCGCGGACTCGACAACCAACGACGGCGAATACCGCATGTCGCACCACGGCTCGATCGAGGTCGCGGGCGAGTTTGTCAACGCATCCGCCGCCGCGCTGTCCTTCGAAGTCGGCGCCATGAAAGAGCGCGGCCTGTCGGGCCTGATGACCATCACCGGCGAGGCCACGCTCGCGGGGACGCTGGCGGTGTTCACGCCCGAGCCGTTCAGCGCGGCGTGGGGCGATCGGTGGACCATCATGACCTTCGCCTCGCGCGAAGGGGACTTCGATGCGTTCGAGCTGCCGACGGAGGGCTTCGCCGCGCGCGGCGACGCCTACGGCGCCTCGGACCTGCGCTGGTTCGCCGAGGCGGGGGACACGGAGTACGTCGTCGGCGTCAGCCATATCGCGGACATCGATCACGACGGCCTGATCGGGTTCAGCGATCTCAACGTGATCGTGTCGAACTACAACGCCGCCGGAAGCTGGGCGATGGGCGACGTGGACGGCGACGGGTTCGTGGGGTTCGCGGATTTGAACGTGGTGCTGAGTCTGTACAACGTCGCGGCGCCGCGGAACGTGCCGGGGCCGGGGAGCGTGGGTATGTTGGCGTTCGGCGCGGCGGCGCTGGGGCGTCGTCGGCGGTGAACAGCGCCTCGTGGCGGAACGGAGCTTGACATGATCGGTCGCGCATCGGTCGGGTTGCTGATGACGAGCGCGGGCGCGCTCGGTGGGCCGCTGGTGGCGACGTGGCTCGCGCCCGTCGGCGGGTCGTGGGCGGATGCGTCGAACTGGAGCACGCCGGATGCGCCGAACAACGGCGTTCCGCAGGGCGCGGCGTATCACGCGGTGATCGACGTGAGCGGCGCGCCGTACACGGTGGCGCTCGGCGGCGATGTCGCGGTGGATCGGCTGACCCTCTGCGCGGCGGACGCGACGCTGGAGGTGAGCGGTGCGCTCGAGGGCTCGTTCGACTGGACGGCGGGGCGCGTGCAACTCGACGGCGGATCGCTCACGCACGTCGGGACCGGGAACTGGACCGTCCCGTTGTCGAGCGAGGTGCGCTTCTCCGGCGGCGGCGTGTTCCGCAACGCGGGCTCGATCGTGAAGGGCAACTTCGCGGGCGGGGACGTGGTGCTCGAGACCGACGGGCCGATGTTCGTCAACGAGGGCACGGTGCGGATCGAGCGCGGCGCGCTGCGTCTCCTGGGCGAGCTGGACAACCGCGGCATCCTCGAGACGGCCGACACCGGCGCCATCCACGTGCATGCGCCGCTCGCGATGACGGCGGGCTCGTCGATCCGCGGCGACGGCGCGCTGTATTTCTGGGATGGTCAGAACGACTTCTCGGATCAACTCGGGGCGTTCGAGGGCCTGCTCCTGGTCTACGGCGGCGGTCTTGATGTGCAGAGCGATCTGGATCTTCAATGGATCAGCATCGCCGAGAACGCGCAGGCCGCGGACTTTCGGGGGCGTGTCGACGTCTTTTCGTTCGATTGCTCGACGGGCACGACGACGTTCCACGAGCGAGCGCGCGTGCGTTTCGCGCACGTCAGGGGAGGCGCCGCGGTGTTTCATGATCTGCTCGAGGTCGACCATGAACTGCGGCTGACCGGCGTCACGCTGGAGCTGCCCAACGGGCTCGCGACGGATCACGAGGCCGCGATCGTTGTGGACGATGGCGCCCTGATGATCGGCGCGTCCGCGCCGGACGAGTGCTTCTTTTACGTGCGTGAATCGGGCGTGGTGGGCGTGTCGAGCGACATCTCGGTGAACGGCGTCGTTCACGTCTGGGTCGGTGCGACGGCGAACGGCGCGATGATGGTCGATGGAGAGGCGGCGCTGGACGGCTCGCTCGTTGTCAATACTGACGAGAACTTTGCCGCCGCGTGGGGCGATCGCTGGACGGTGATGACCTACGCCTCGCGGGTCGGTGATTTCGAGAGCGTTTATTTCCCCGACGCGCCAGCGCCCCTGCGCTGGTTCGCGGAGGCGGGCACAACGTCGTACGTCGTGGGCGTCGCGCACGTGGCGGACGTGAACCGGGACGGCGTGGTGGGGTTCGGCGATCTGAACATCGTCGTGTCGCACTTCAATGCGCCGGGCGGCTGGTCGCAGGGGGACGTCGATGGCGACGGATTCGTCGGTTTCGCGGACCTGAACGTCGTGCTCGGTGTCTTTGGCGCCGCGTCGCCGTCGCGTTGATCGAGGTCTGTCAGGGAAGGGCGGGATTTCGAGCGGTTTCGGCTTGGCGCGATGGGGGGATCGAAGTAGGTTCAGGGTCTTCCGCGGCGGCACGCCGCGGCTCGAGCAGGGATCGGGCGTCGGCGAGCACGCCGCCGCCCCGGAGGAGTCGAGTGATGTCGAAGTCGTTTGTGCATCGTGGCGGCGCCATCGTTGCGTGCGCGGGTCTCGCGGTTTCCTCGCTGTCGGCGACGGCGGGGCAGGTGCTGGCGGAGTGGACCAACGCCTCGAGCGGGACGTGGAACATCGCGGCCAACTGGACGACGACGCCCAACCTCCCCGGCGCGTTTCCCAACAACGACACGCCGATGGGCGAGACGTACCACGCGGTGATCGACGCGACCGGCTCGAACTACACGGTGACGCTGAACTCGGCGGTGACGATCGACGAGCTCACGCTGAACTCGGCGAACGCGACGCTGAGCCATGTCTCGAACACGCTGACGGTCCTCGGCGACGCGACGCTGAGCGCGGGTACGTTCGTCCTGAACGGCGGCACGGTGATGGGCGGGACGTGGACCGAGTCGGGCGGCGTGATGTCGTTCGGCAGCAGCAACAGCAACATCCTCGACGGCGTGACGCTCGTCGGCTCGGGGCAGTTCACGCTCAACGCGGCCCGGGCGCGCCTGCGGAACGGCGCCTCGATCACCGGCGACGTCACGCTGAACGCGACGAACTCCGTGCTGGCCTTCGAATACTCCGGCTCCATCGTGAACGGCCAGACGGTGATCTTCGGCAGCGGCGTGTCGGGGTCGAAGTTCCTCTCGGTGGAGGGCGACGAGACGCTCACGATCGACGCCGGCGCGACGGTGCGCGGGCGCAACGGCGTGATCCGCGGCAACCTCTTCGCCTCCGGGACGCAGACCCTGGTCAACAACGGGCTGATCTCCGCGGACTTCGTGAACTCGGCGATCACCGTGCAGAGCACGCTGGAGAACTTCACGAACAACGGCGTGATGGAGGCGATCAACGGCGCGACGATCGCGATCGAGTCGCCGACATGGACGAACAGCGCGACGGGCACGCTGCGGGTGATCGGCGCCAACTCGACGCTCGACCTCGACGGCGCCTGGACGAACCTCGGCGCGATCGTGATCACGAACGGCACGATGAACCTCGACGGGACGTTCACGACGGCGGCGATGAACGTCGGCGGCTGGACGCGCACCGGCGGCGTGGTGAACATCGAGGGCGAACTCGACAACACCGGCGAGAACTTCGTGCTGGACGCGAACACCGGCGCGATCCGGCTGAACGGCGGCACGATCACCGGCGGCACGGTGACGGAGACGGGCGCGGCGCTCGAGTTCTCGGGCTCGAACAACAATGCGCTCGACGGCGTCCTCGTCGACGGCACGGGCGACTTCACCCAGGGCAGCGCACGGGTCCGTCTGCGCAACGGCGCCGGCTTCACCGACGACGTGACGCTCACGGCCACGAACGCGGCCCTGGCCTACGAGCAGACCGGCTCGATCGCGTCCGGGCGCTCGGTGATCTTCGACAGCTCCACCACGGGCACGAAGATCCTGTCGATCGAGGGCGACAACACGCTGACGATCGAGAACGGCGCGACGGTGCGCGGGCGGAACGGTCAGATCCGCGGCAACGTCTTCGTGGGCGGCGCCCAGACGCTGATCAATAGCGGGCTGATCTCGGCGGACTTCGCCAACTCCGCCGTCACGATCATGAGCTCCATCGAGAACTTCACGAACCATGGCGTGGCGGAGGCGGCCAACGGCGCGACGATGACCATCGACGCGCTGACGTGGACGAACGCCGCGGCGGGCACGCTGCGGGTGACGGGCGCTTCGTCGGAGCTGGTCCTGGACAACGCGTGGAGCAGCCCCGGCGCGATCGAGATCACGGACGGGACGCTGACGCTCGACGGCGCGTTCACCACGGCCGGGATGAACATGGCGGGCTGGACGCGCAGCGGCGGCGTGGTGAACGTCGAGGGCGCGCTGGACAACACCGGCGACACGATCACGCTGACGGCGGCGACGGGCCCGCTGCGGATGAACGGCGGCGTGATCACGGGCGGAACGATCGTGGAGAACGGCGCTTCGCTGGAGATGGCGAGCAACAACAACAGCGCGCTGGACGGGACGATCGTGCAGGGCTCGGGCGACTTCACGCAGAGCTCGGCGCGGGTGCGTCTGCGCAACGGCGCGGGATTCACCGGAGATGTCACGCTCAGCGCGACGAACGCGGCCCTGGCGTTCGAGTACACGGGTTCGCTGGCGAGCGGGCGTTCGGTGATCTTCGACGACACCACCGTCGGAGCAAAGATCCTCACCGTCGAGGGCAACAACACGCTGACCATCGAGAACGGCGCCACGGTGCGCGGGCGGAACGGCCAGATCCGCGGCAACATCTTCGTCAGCGGTTCCCAGCACCTGGTGAACGACGGGCTGATCTCCGCGGACTTCGCGAATTCCACCATCACGATCGGCCCCACGCTCGACTCGTTCACCAACAACGGCGTGGCCGAGGCGACGAACGGCGGGCGTCTGCTGGTGGACGCCCAGACCTGGACGAACGGGGCGACGGGGACCATGCGGGTCAATGCGGGGTCCGAGGTCACCTTCGCGCGCAACTGGACCAGTCTCGGCGCCGTGGAGATCACCGACGGGACGCTGCTCCTGGACGGCACGTTCACCACGGCGGGGATGAACGTCGGCGGCTGGACGCGCAACGGCGGCGAGGTGAACATCAAGGGCGCGCTCAACAACGCCGGCGACAACCTCGTGATCACCGGCGCCACGG
Organism: Phycisphaerales bacterium; assembly: GCA_041940385.1. Classification (GTDB taxonomy): domain Bacteria; phylum Planctomycetota; class Phycisphaerae; order Phycisphaerales; family UBA1924; genus JACVCK01. The sequence goes on from JBGTSD010000065.1 coordinate 13,592, forward strand.
GCCCCATCCGACTGGACAGCGGCTCGATCACCGGCGGAACGGTCACCGAGAACGGCGCCGCGCTGGTCTTCAGCGGGAGCAACGGCAACGTGCTCGACGGCGTGACGGTCGACGGGACGGGCGACTTCACGGAGGGCGGAGCGCGGGCGCGTCTGCGCAACGGCGCCACATTCACCGGGGATGTGACGCTCACCGCGACCAACGCCGTGCTGTCGTACGAGTACACCGGCTCGATCGCCTCCGGGCGCACGATCACGTTCGATCTCGCGACCGCCGGCGGCAAGACAATCTCCGTCGACAACGGCAGCACGCTGACGATCGAGAATGGCGCGACGGTGCGCGGGCGCAACGGCACGATCCGCGGCGGCGTGTTCGGCGCCGGGACGCACACGGTCGTCAACGACGGCCTCGTGCTGGCGGAGGGCAACGGCCAGCTCGAGATCACGACGCTCGACACGTTCGTCAACAACGGCACGCTCGCGGCGCAGTCCGGCGGGCGGCTCGTGATGGACCTGGATGCGCCGTTCGCGTTGAGCGGACGCGTCGAGGCGCGCGCGGGCGGCGTGGTGGACTTCCGCGACGGCCTGACGATCCCCGAGGGCGGCGGCGTGCTCGAGGTCCAGCTCGGCGGCGCGCTCGGCGCGAACTACGGGCAGATCGACATCTCCGCGCCGACGGCGATCAACGGGTCGGACATCACCGTGACGACGGTGAACGGCTTCACGCCCGACTGGGGCGATGCCTTCACGATCCTGACCTTCGACGCGGGCGAGGTCACCGGCGACTTCTCGACCTTCGTGCTGCCGACGCTGACCGACGCCGTGAACTGGCGCTGGTACACGGCGGAGGACTCCATGAGCGTGACGATCGGCGTGCGGCACACGGCGGACGTGAACCGCGACAACATGATCAACTTCGCCGACCTGAACATCCTGCTGAGCAACTACAACATGGCGGGCGACCCGATGATGGGCGACGTCGACGAGGACGGCTTCGTCGGCTTCTCCGATCTCAACCGCGTGCTCTCGTTCTTCAACACGTCCGCCCCGCCGAACGCGGTCCCCGCGCCCGGAACGGCGGCGCTGGGCGCGCTCCTCGCGCTGTCGGCGCTGCGTCGGCGGCGGTGATGCTCAGGCGGCGGACGCCGCGCGTTCGCCGGCGACGTCGCGCTGGAGGTAGCGCGCCGCGGTGTGCAGGAGGCGACTCGGGCTGATGGGCTTGGACTCGTAGTCGTCGCAGCCCGCCTTGATGCACTTCTCGCGATCGCCGCTCATGGCGTGCGCCGTGAGCGCGACGATCGGCGTCGGGCAGCCGCGGGCGCGCAGCTCGCGCGTCGCGCTGTAGCCGTCCATCTCCGGCATCTGCATGTCCATGAGGATCAGGCCGTAGGGCGAGCCGGCCTCGGCGGCGCGCATCGCGGCGTCGAGGGCCTGCCGGCCGTTCTCGACGATCTCCACCTCGGCGCCGGCGCGCTTGAGGTGGAACGCGATGAGCCGCTGGTTGTCGGGGCCGTCCTCGGCGAGCAGGATGCGCCCGCGCAGCTTGGGCGCGGGGCCCGCGGCTTCGACGTCGGCGCTGGCGACGGCCTCGGTGGCGTTGGCGATGAGGCGCACGCCGGAGACGTCGCCCATGGGGATGCGCAGCGTGAAGGCGCTGCCGTCGCCGGGGGCGCTGTCGACGGAGATGTCGCCGCCGAGCATGCGCGCGAAGCGCCGGGAGATGGCCAGACCGAGCCCCGTGCCGCTGAAGCGCCGCGTCTGCGACGCGTCCACCTGCGAGAAGGGCTGGAACAGGCGGTCGAGGTCGGGCTTGCTCATGCCGATGCCCGTGTCGTGCACCGTGATATGGATGCACGGCGACGTGCGCTTCGGGTCGTCCGAGCGCACGATGACGCGCACGCCCCCGGCGTCGGTGAACTTCACGGCGTTGCCGACGAGGTTCACCAGGATCTGGCGGACGCGCAGCGGGTCGGCACGGATGACCTCGGGCACCGGGAACTGGTACTCGACGTCGAGCGAGAGCCCCTTGCCGCGGGCGCGCACGCGCATCAGCGCCGCGACCTCCGCGACGACCTGGCAGATGCGGCAGGGCTCGTCGGAGAGCGTCATGCGCCCGACCTCGATCTTCGAGAGATCGAGGATGTCGTTGATCACGCTGACGAGGTGCTCGCCGTTGCGCCGGATGGTCTTGACGTGCTCGGCGCGGTCTTCGTTGGTGATGGACGGATCAACGAGCAGGTCCGCGAACCCGACGATGGCCGTCATCGGCGTGCGGATCTCGTGGCTCATGTTGGCGAGGAATTCGGTCTTGGCGCGGTTGGCCGCCTCGGCGTCCTCGCGGGCCTTCTCGAGCTGCGCGGTGCGCTCCGTGACCTGACGCTCCACGGCCTCCTTCGAGGCCTCGAGGCGCGCTCCGCCGAGCGCCCGCTCGTGCGCCTCGCGCAGGCCGCGATGGATCGAGAGCATCAGCACGATGTCCTCGAACACCACCCAGCCCGCGTGCTCGAGCCAGCGCCACGACTGGGGCGAGTAGAAGCCGAAGACGGAGCGCGGCCACCACATGCCGCGGATCGCGTGGTCCAGCGCGACGATCGCCGTCGCCGACGCCAGCACGCGCCAATCGCGATAGAACGCGATGAACGCGAGCGAGCCGAACACGTGGAAGTGCGTCTCGATCCGGCCGCCCGTCAGATGGATGAGCAGCGCGGAGTAGAGCACCTGCGCCGCGGCGAGGACGTGCCGCGTGATCGCGGCGCCGGGCATGAGGCGCGCAAGGGCCGCGGGAAAGAGCGTCAGGAGCCCGCCGATGACCGCCGCCGCCCAGACGTGCACGTGCACGCTGCTGACCTCGCCCTCCCAGGCGCGCGGCGAGAAGAGCAGCGCCGCCGCGATCGACGCCGGCCACTGGACGATCAGGAGCGCGAGCAGGAGGCTGTCGGTGTGACGCCAGGTGCGCTCGCAGTCCTGCCGGAACAGCTCCTGCGCGCGGTTCCGTGTGGCGAGGTCGATCGAGCCGTTCATCGGGAAGTCTCCAGTGCGGAGTCGTCGTTGCGGATGGCGCAGCCGAACGCGGGCCATTCGGGGGCGCCGCGGCCGTCGAGGATCCAGTCGAGCACGGCGTCGGCGCCGGGGTTCGGGCCGATGTGCCCGCGCGTGGGCGTGATGCCGCCCGAGAAGACGATCGCGCCCGTCGCGTCGCGCAGCGTGACGTGTCCCGAGGCGACGGCGCCGACGCGCGCGGCGTCGAGCCCGTCCGGATCGGTGACGACGCTCACGCCCCTGAGCTCGGCGGCGCTGCGCCACGAGGCGGTGTGCGCCCAGGAGTCGGCGTGCGCGCCGGGCCGGAAGTAGTGAACGGTGATCGCGACGTCGTCGCGGTGTGCGAGGCGCGTCGCCAGGGTCGCGAGCGATTCGAGACTGGCGCGCGTGCACGGGCAGCGCGGGTGGGCGTACAGGTCGAGGCGCCACGCGGGCGAGGTCGTCGCGCCCTCTTCGGCGGCGCTCGCGGCGCGGGGCGCGGGGACCTTCTCGTGTCGAACGAGGATGCCCAGCGTCGCGATCAGCGCGGCGGCCCAGAGCGCGACCCCGGCCGCGCCGAGGCGCCGCCATCGCCGGGACGGCATGTCTGCAGCTGAGGGAATCACCCCTCATTGGTCGGCCGGTGGCGGGCGGCGCTGAAGGTTCGGGCGTCGGACCGGGCCGTATGGGGGGCCGCGGCCCATGATCGGGGGCCTCCGAGGGGGGTTCGGGACCGGATCAGGGCCTCGTGGCTCTGGCCGGGGCAGGGGTCGGCCGCTATCCTCTTGCCCCCCACGGAGCGTCCGGGCCGCGGGGGCATGTCGGGGGCCGGGGCAGGCCGCGGCGACGCGGGCTGAAGGGCGGAGTTGTCGAACGAACGAGGCGCGCGAGGGCGCCCTTCCTTAAAAGGATGCTTGCGATGGCAGCGACAGGCGTTGTGACTCAGGTGATCGGCTCGACATTCGACGCGCAGTTCCCGGAGGACGGGCTTCCGGCGATCTACAACGCGATCAAGATCAAGGGCGACACCAAGGCCGGACCGATCGACCTCACCGGCGAAGTCGCGCAGCACCTGGGCGGCGGACGCGTCCGCGCGGTCGCGCTCGGTTCGACCGACGGTCTGACCCGCGGCATGCAGTGCGTGGACTCCGGTCAGCCCGTGAACGTGCCCGTCGGCGAGGGCGTGCTCGGGCGCGTGTTCAACCTGCTCGGCGAGCCGATCGACCTCAAGGGCCCGGTGACCGCGGACCGCCGCTCGCCGATCCATCGTCAGCCGCCCGAGTTCGCGAACCTCAATCCCAAGACCGAGCTGCTGCCCACGGGCATCAAGGTCGTCGACCTGCTGTGCCCCTTCGTCCGAGGCGGCAAGATCGGGCTGTTCGGCGGGGCGGGCGTCGGCAAGACCGTCATCATCCAGGAGATGATCGCCCGCGTCGCCCGCGAGTTCGGCGGCTACTCCGTCTTCTGCGGCGTCGGCGAGCGCACCCGCGAGGGCAACGACCTCTGGCGAGAGATGCAGGAGGCCGAGTACACCGACGAGAACGGCAACAAGGCCCACGTCATCGACAAGGTGGCCATGGTCTTCGGCCAGATGAACGAGCCGCCCGGCTCGCGTCTCCGCGTCGCCCTGTCCGGCCTGACCATGGCCGAGAACTTCCGCGACGAGTCGGGCAAGGAGACCATGATTTTCGTGGACAA